>DASZEJ010000181.1:0-18919 GCA_035940955.1 Solirubrobacteraceae bacterium | reverse complement strand
CGCCGAGCGCCTGGCCGGCGAGCCGCTGGAGAGGCTCTTCGTCACGCCGCTGCGGCGCACCGCGCAGACCGCGGCGCCGCTCGCCGAGCGCACCGCGCTGGAGCCGCAGGCGGTCGAGGACCTGTGCGAGATCGGCCTGGGGGAGTGGGAGGGAGGCGAGTTCCGCATCCGCATGGCCAACGGCGACCCGCTCGCGATGCGCGTGCTCGCGGAGGAGCGCTGGGACCTCATCCCCGGCGCCGAGTCCGCCGACGCGGTCGCCGCCCGCGTCCGTGCGGGGGTCGAGTCGATCGTCGCGGCGACGGGGGTCGGCCGGGTCGCCGCCGCCGTGGTGCACGGCGGGATCATCGGAGAGATCTGCCGCCAGGCGACCGGCAGCCGGCCGTTCGCCTTCATCCACGCCGACAACGGGTCGATCACCCGCCTGGTCGTCTACGCGGACGGGCCGTGGGTGCTGCGCAGCTTCAACGACACCGCCCACCTGGCCGACGGCGCGCGGCCCGCCGGCTGACGGCCCGTACCCTCCCGCGGATGGAACACGTCCGCTCCCGCTTCCCGGCGCTCGCCCGCGGCGCCGCCTTCCTCGACGGCCCCGGCGGCTCGCAGGCGCCCGAGGAGGTCATCGAGGCGATCGCCGGCCACCTGCGGCGCGGCACCGCGAACGACGCCGGCGTGTTCGCCACGTCGCGGGAGACGGTCGCGCTCATCGCCGAGGCGCGCCGGGCGGCGGCCGCGCTGACCGGCAGCGAGCCCGAGGAGATCGCCTTCGGCGCGAACATGACGACGCTGAACTTCCTGCTCGCGCACGCCGTGGCGCGGACGCTCGCGCCCGGCGACGAGATCGTCGTCACGCAGCTGGACCACGACGCGAACGTCTCGCCGTGGCTGCGCGTCGCCGAGGACCACGGGCTCGTCGTGCGGACGGCGCCGCTGCGCACCGAGGACGCGACGCTCGACGTCGACGCGCTGGAGGCGCTGATCGGGTCGCGGACGCGCGTCGTCGCGTTCACGCTCGCCTCGAACGCGGTCGGGTCGCTCACCGACGCGCGGCGGATCGCCGACGCCGCCCACGCGGGCGGCGCGCTCGCCTGGGCCGACGGCGTGCACTACGCGCCGCACCGGCGCCCGGACCGGACCGCGCTCGGGCTCGACGTCGTGCTCTGCTCGCCGTACAAGTTCTTCGGCCCGCACCTCGGGATCGCCGCGATCCGCCGCGACCTCGCCGAGTCGTGGCCCGCCGACCGCGTCCGCCCCGCGAGCGAGACACCCGCCGGCCACCGGTTCGAGACCGGCACGCAGTCGTTCGAGGCGATGGCGGGAACGGTCGCGGCGATCGAGTACCTCGCGTCGCTCGGCGACGGCGACCTCGACGCCGCGTACGCGCGCATCCGCGAGTACGAGGAGGGCCTCTCGCGCGTGGTGCTCGACCGGCTCCCGGCCATCGACGGCGTGACCCTGTACGGGGTGACCGACCCGGCGGCGCGGACGCCGACGTTCTGCTTCACGGTCGACGGCGCGACGCCGCGCGCGGTCAGCGAGGCGCTGGCCGAGCGCGACGTCTACACGTGGGACGGCAACTACTACGCGCTCTCGGTGATGGAGGCGCTCGGGCTGGAGGAGCACGGCGGCGCGGTGCGGGCCGGCTTCCTGCACTACAACACCGCGGAGGAGGCCGAGCGGCTGTGCGACGCGGTCGAGGAGATCGCGGCGCAGGGGCGCGGGGCGGCGCGGGTGCCGCGCCGGGACGAGGCGCCCGCGTAGCGCCGCGGCGCCCGCGCGGCGAGCGCGGCTGCCCCCTTACGCCCCGCTCGCCGCCGCGCCGTTGGTGCGGACGAAGCGCCGCTCGCCCGCCGGGTGCCCGGCCGGGAACGCCGGCGGCGCCTCGGCGACCGGCCGCTTGACGCCCGCCTTCGGCCGCTCCGGGTGGTTCGTGTCGCCCGGCTCGGTCATCGCGACCGAGCTCAGCTCGTAGAGCCCGAGCAGCACGTGCGGGAGCCAGTGGCGCGTGCCCTTCTTCCACGCCCCCGTGACGAACGGCGCGGCGCCGAGCGCGACGGCGCCCGCGGCGTCGATCGCCAGGTGGACGGGGAAGGGGATGACCTTGACGGCGCCGAGCTCGTAGTCGGTGAAGAGGCTGTAGCCGGCGTGCGCGGCGCCCGAGCCGCGCATGATGCGCCCGGCCGTCGTGCCTTCGAGGTCGAGCGCCTTGGGCAGCACCTGCAGCAGCGCTCCGGTCGAGTAGTCGAGGACGCCGTGGAGGGTGGGGTCGAACGGTCGCGAGGGCATGTCAGCGGGCTACCCGGGGTCCGGACCGCCCAGCGCGCCCGCTATTTTTGATCACATGGTCAAAAAGATCGTGCTCGCCGGAGGGACCGGCCAGGTCAGGACGATCCTCCGGAGGGCGGGTTCGCGTTCCGTCAGCCGGAGTGGGGGGAGGCGGCGCGCGACCTCGTCGCGGAGTGGCGCGCGGGGTGACGCTCGTCCCCCGGCCGCAGGCGGAACACCGCGATCTGCCGCCCCGCGGCACCGGCCATCGCCTCGTACTCGCGCCACCCGCTGTAGAGCCGCTCGCCGCGCCGGTAGAGCCGCAGGCGCTCGTCCGGGTCGACGACCTCGTCCGCGACGTACGTCCCGGTCCGCCCGCGGGCGGTGAGCGTCGCCTTCCCGCTCGCGCGGAGGTTGTGGTACCAGGCGGGATGCCGGGCCCGCCCGAACGACGAGGCGATGACGACGACGTCGTCGCCCTCGGTGAAGTAGAGGACCGGCACCGTCCGCCGCTGCCCGCTCCGCCGTCCGGTCGTCGTGATCAGTACCACCGGAGCGCCGAAGAACGTCGACACCCGCCCGCGCGTCAGGCGCATGAGCAGGGGGTCGACCCGCGCGGAGACGTTGATCCCGAACCACCGCCCGGCCCGCGACGTCGCGAACGCCGTGAGCGGCCCCTGGAAGGGGAACCGGCGCTCCGGGTCGACCGGGGGGACGCGGGCCATGCGGCGCGACGCTAGAGGATCGCGGCGAGGTCGAGCAGGCGGTCGACGTCGAGATGCTCGCCGACGGCGTCGGCCAGGCGGTCGATCTCCTCGTCGAGCGTGCGGGTCGGCGCCGCGGCGAGCAGCGCGCGCGCGAACGCCGGCTGCTCGAAGAGCCCGTGCACGTAGACGCCGAGCCGGCTGCCCTCGACGAACCCCAGCCCGCCGGGCAGCGCGGCGGCCGCGCCCGTCGCCTCGGTGTGGCCGTGGCGGATCTCGTAGCCGTCGACCTCGATCCCCGACAGGGCGGCCCACGGCTCGGGGAGCGTGCCGAACCGCGTCCGCGTCCGCCGGGTCGTCTTGTCGCGGTCGAGCGTCGTCCGCACGCCGATCAGGCCGAACCCCTCCGCGGCGCCCTCGACGCCGTCGGGGTCGTCGACGCGCCCGCCCAGGATCTGCAGCCCGCCGCAGATCCCGAGCACGCGCGGGGCGGCGGCGACCGCGCTCTCGAGCCCGCGGGCGCGCATCCACGCGAGGTCGCTGGCGACGTGCTTGGAGCCGGGCAGGACGACGAGATCGGCGTTCTCGAGGTCCTCCGGCGCACCGGCCCACACGACGTTGACCACCTGCTCGAGCGCCTTGAACTCGTCGAGGTTCGACGACGCCGGCGCGCGGACGACCGCGACGACCGGCCGGTCGGGCTCCGAGCGCGCGAGCGCGGCTCCGTCCTCGTCGGGCACGCCGTGGTCGACGAGGGGGACGACCGCGAGCACCGGCACGCCGGTCTTCTCCTCGAGCTGCGCCGGGCCGTCCCGCAGCAGCTTCGGATCGCCGCGGAACTTGTTCAGCACGAAGCCGCAGAGGCGGGCGCGGTCGGGGGGGTCGAGCAGCGCCCACGTCCCGTAGAGGTGGGCGAACGCACCGCCGCGGTCGATGTCCGCGACGAGGAGCACCCGCGCGTCGGCCAGCCGGGCCGTCGGCATGTTCGCGAGGTCCGTGTCGCGGAGGTTGATCTCGGCGGGGCTGCCGGCGCCCTCGATGATGATGAGGTCGTACTCGGCGGCGAGCGACTCGTAGGCGTCGCGTATGACCGGCCACAGCGACGGCGGCCGGCGCTCCCAGCGCTGCCGGCTGAGGTCGAGGTCGGCACGGCCGAGGATGACGACCTGGCTGCGGTCCTCGGCCTCGGGCTTGATCAGCACGGGGTTCATGCGCACGTCGGGCCGCACGCGCGCGGCGACGGCCTGCAGGTACTGCGCGACGCCGATCTCGCCGCCGTCGACCACGCGCGCGTTGTTCGACATGTTCTGCGCCTTGAACGGGGCGACGCTGATGCCGCGGCGCGCGATCAGCCGGGCCAGCGCCGTCGTGAGCAGGCTCTTGCCGGCCCAGCTCGAGGCCCCCTGGACCATGAGCGCGCTCATGCGGGCGCCCGGGCGGGCGGGGGCGCGGCGGCGGCGGGCATTGCGGACCTCCTCCGGGATTGCGCGTCCCGATCGGGGATGTGCGACGGCGCGGAGGTCAAGTTCCTGACTTCCGAGGTGCTGGCTGCCCCTCGGTCACAGTGGCGCGACCGTGCCGGACTCTCACCGGCTTCCTCCGCGACGTCGCTGAACGGGTGTCAACCTACCGCAGTCAGCGGCGGCGGAAGGCGATCTTCAGGTCGTCCTTCCAGTCGCCGGGCGTGCGCGCGAGCTGCCATACGCCCTCGAAGCGGTCGGGCCGCACCGTGGCGGCGAAGCGCTGCTCGAACCCGGGATGGTCGCGCCAGAAGCGCAGCACGCCACCGTCGAGCGACACGCCGTACGTCCGCCGCACGCCGCGCGAGTCGAAGTACTCCATGACCAGCCCGTCACCGTCCTCGGGCGCGCCGATGACGCTGATCGAGTCCGGGAACAGCTCGTGGTCCGTCTTGGCGCGCTGGACGAGGAAGTGGCCGCCCTCGAGCCACTCGAACGTCGCACTGCCGCGGACGACGGCGTCGACCATCGGGTGGGTCGCCTCGGTGGCCCAGGCGCCGGTCAGCGCGTCGAACGGCTGGAGCGAGGGGTGTGGCTGGGTCATGTCGGGTGTCGGTGTCGCCGCCTGGCGAATGCGATGTCCGCATGATGCCCGCGGCGGGGGGGCGATGACGCCGGCTTGTCGCGGGGGCGGTGGTCGCGCGCCCGAGACACGAAGTCTCCACGCCGCCGCAGAGGTGAACATCCGTACCATCGACGGCATGGACCGTCGCGACGAGTCGAAGGTGATTACCGTCGGGCCGGAGGGCAGGAAGATCGTCCTCAACTTGACGGGGCTCGGCGACGAGCGGCTGAAGACGGCCATCGCGACGGCGGCGGACGACCTCAACGCCGCCTACGTCCGCATCCAGTCCGCCGGCGACCACATCACGGCGGCCAGAGCCTCGATCGAGCGCGCCCGCAGGCTCCGGGGCGCCGCCTGACTCGCGATAACAGCGTGTATCGCTAGTGCGTAGGAAGCGCGCCGAACCACCACGCGCGCGCCGCACACGTCGGGAGCGCGAGCTAGCTTTGTCCGATGATCGACGAGCCGAGATCCGACGTCCGGGGACATCGAAGCGGGCTTTGTAGCCCTGAGCTCCGATGACCGAGTCTGCCCGACCCCTGGAGACGGACGACGCCATCGTGCTGCTTCTCGGCGCGCCCGGCAAAACCAAGCGGGCGACGGGCCGGGTCGAGGGAATCACACGGCTGGAGAAGCTGCTGTTCTTGTTGGAGAAGGAGACGCCCGCTGCACGGTGGCTCAAGGAGCCGGCGGACTTCATCGCGCACAACTTCGGCCCGTTTTCTGCGAAGGCATATCGCGAGATCGAGACGCTTGTAGCCGCCGGCCTCGTGCAGGACTCGGAACAGATCACCGACAACGCCGAGGACTCTTGGGAGCTCCGCAACATCATCGGGGCGCAGCCCCCAGATCCTTACGCGACCCGGAACTTCGAGCTCACCGAGCTCGGTCGACGTTACTACAACAAGCTGCTGACGATGCTGCCTCAGGACGCCGAGCGCCAAGTCGCAGAGCTGAAGATGCGGTTCGGCACCGCGCCGCTGCGCCAGCTCGTCCGCTACGTCTATGAGCGCTACCCAGAGTTCACCGAGAAGTCGATTATCCGCGACGAAGTGCTCGGTCCGTGAACTTCGACAACGCCGAGGCATTCGTGGCTCTCGCCATCTTCGGAATGGGAGGCCTGTGGCAAGCGGCGTCGTTGCGCGGCAAGGTCCATGGCGACTGGCGCGAGCGCGTCGCTGACACCCAACGCCAGCTCACCGATAGAGCCGTCCGAGAGCTGCGCGGATTGCAGGCAGACGTCGTTGAGCTCGCGAGCAGCGACCATGCGCTTCCTGGCCTTGCGACCTTCGACCCGGGCTTGGTCGCCGATCGCGCCCGTTCGTTCTCGCGAACGCTCGAAGAACGCGCTCGCGTGCAGCGGTCTTTCATACTCCTCCTCAAGCTCGGGTGGCCACTCGTCGGTGCATCAGTGACCTTCCTGTGCGGTACAGCGTTGCTCTTTGTGCACAGCAGCGAGCTACTGGCCGGCAAAGGGACGCAAATCACGGGTTCGACGCTCATGGGCGTCGGCTTCGTTGTCGCCATGATTGCGGCTGCCATCTACGTCTCCGCCTCGCAGCGCCTCTCCGGCGCGGAAGTTCATGCATTCACGCCGGTACCTGCCGACCGCGGAGACGACGACGATGCCTGATGCGCGGCAGAGCCAGCAGCGTGCCCTGGCCAAGGCGGACGCGTGGGCGTCGAGCGCGGGGGAGCGTCACATGCTGATCGGCCTCTTGACGTGGCTTACGGCTACGGGGCGCCTGCGACATGCCACGCATGTGGCGCTCGAGGTGCCTTGGCGCGGAAGGCGTATCGACGCGGCGACGATCAACAGCAAGAGTGTGAGCTGCGCGTTCGAGTTGAAACGCGATGCTTCTCAGAGGGCGTTCGAGCAAGCGGTCTACAACCAGCTTTCCTTCGATCGCTCCTTCGTCGTGGTGCCGACGTGCCCGACATCGACGACACTCGACCTTGCGGATGAGCTGTCAATCGGCGTGCTTCAAATCAACGGCACTGCACGGCTTTGGCGCGCACCGGGTCCGCCTTCGACGCACGCGTTCGACCGGGTTGCTGTCCGCGAGGCAATCCATCGAACGGCGTGCCGCTGATGTTCGAAGCTGGCTTTCAGCATTACCTCTCCTATGGCGCCACGGATCAGCGCACCGTTCGCGAGCTCACCGACGCCTTTGACGGAATCGTGGTGCCAGGCACTGTTGCTGCGTTCCAGCGCGAGGGGACCGGCGGATTCATGCTCACGCTGTCGGCGACGCAGGCCGGCATACCGTACGTCATCGACTCGCGCTTTCCCTTGTTCCAGCAGGCGCTGGAGCGGCCCAAGAAAAGTCATCAGGCTCTGGCCGAGCTGCTCATGGATCCGGCGCTCGTCAGTGGGGCACCGCCTGTCGCCAGTGACTTCACCGAAGAGCGTCTCGAACGCATCGCCCGGCACTGGGCTGACTTCAACGAGGTCTATGACACGCAGCAGTCGGCGAAATTCGACAAGTACGCTCGCCTTCTCAATGAACCTGTGGCTCCGCGGAACGCGCAGGGGCCGTCACGGATACTTGCGCCGTACTTCATCGCGCGTGCGCCGGATGATCCTTGGTGGCGTCACAGCCAGCGACTCTTCGACCTGACTCGTGGCCACGCCCAACTCGAGGTCATAAGAGTCGTGGCCTGCGAAGAGCCGTGGGACCTATCGGATCTGCTTGCGGAGGTACCCGACGAGCGTGTCGCCGTCTGGGTCTCGGACCTCGATGAGATCGGCACGGCTCCCGATGCACTCGCGGCCTATGGGCTCGCCATCGCGCAAGCACATCGAGGCGGGACTCGATCGTTCGCGCTCTACGGCGGCTTCTTCGGCTTGCTTCTGTCCAGCGTCGGCCTCGGAGGTGCGTCACACGGCATCGGCTACGGCGAGTACCGGGCGTGGCTCGAGCTGCCGCAGTCCGGCCCGCCGCCAGCTCGCTATTACCTTCCGCGCACCCACCGCTACATCGCGCAAGACCTCGCATTCGCGATGTGGTCGGCCTCACCCGACATCACGCGCTGTTCGTGCCGTGTTTGCGACGGCGGCGCGCCGCCCGACAACTATCAGGACCTGATGCAGCATTCGGTGCTCGCGCGTGCGCAGGAGGTTCGTCAGTGGGCGGGCCTGAGCCCAGCGGATGCTGCTGCCCGCCTGGGCGAAGAGCACGATGCCTTCGAACGCGACGTCCTTCAGGCGGCGCTTCCGCGCCCCTTGCGGGGGCCCGCCAATCGCAGCTTCGAGCACCTGCCGCGCTGGATCGCCGCGCTCGAAGAGATCGACGAGCGCCTATGAGTCCGCCGAGGCCCGAGCGCTGTCTCGACGTTTGTCCGTGTCGCGCTGGCCCGGGGCGTGAGCGAACCTGTCGCTCAGTTGAAGGGATCTCGTGGCGTCGGAACCTTCTCCATGCGAGCTGCTCCAAACGCTCGATAACGCCGCTTATGTGAACACACAACGGTGTCCTACCGCTCCGCCGCCCGCGCGCGGGCGGCCTGGCGGACGAGGTGGTCGCGCTCGGCGACGTTGGTCGCGCGGCGGGCGGCCTCCGCGTATGCCGTGGCGGCGGCGGGCAGGTCGCCGGCGAGCTCGTGCAGGTGGCCGCGGACGGCGTGCCAGCGGTGGCGGTCGCCGAGGACGTCGCGCAGCCGGTCGGTTTCGAGCAGGCCCGCGGCGGGGCCGCGGACGTGGCCGACCGCGACCGCGCGGCCGAGGACGGCGGCGGGGTCCTGGCGCGCCGGGTCGTCGGTGAGGGCGACGAGGTCGTCGTACCAGGCGAGGATCTGGGGCCAGTCGGTCTCCTCGGCGCTGGCCGCGTCGTCGTGCAGGGCGGCGATGGCGGCCTCGATCTGGTAGCGCCCGGGGCGACCGGCGGCGAGCGCCGACTGCAGGACGCGCACGCCCTCGGCGATCTCGCGGGTGTCCCACAGGCCGCGGTCCTGGCGGTCGAGCGTGACGATGCGGCCCTCCGCGTCGAAGCGCGCCGGGAGGCGGGCGTGGCTCAGGAGCATGAGCGCGAGCAGCCCGTGCGCCTCCGGCTCGTCGGTCGCGAGGGTGAGCTGGCGGGCGAGCCGGATCGCCTCGCGGGCGAGGTCCACACGGGTGGGCGGGCCGCCGTGCCCGGCCGTGTAGACGAGGTAGAGCACGCGCAGCACGACGGCGAGGTCCCCCGGCTGGTCGAGGCGGCGAGCGGGCGGGCCGGCGAGCGCGCGCTTGGCGCGGCTGATCCGCTGCGCCATCGTCGCCTCCGGGACGTAGAAGGCGTCGGCGATCTCTCGCGTCGTGAGGCCGCCGACGGCGCGCAGGGTCAGCGCCACCTGCGAGGCGGGCGCGAGGTCCGGGTGGCAGCAGCAGAAGAGCAGGAAGAGCGTGTCGTCGCCCGCCTGCGTGGCCCCCGGCCGCAGCTCGGCGTGCATCGCCTCCTCGCGGCGCCGGCGGGCGGCCTCGCTGCGGCGGGCGTCGACGAGCCGCCGGGTCGCGACCGTCGCCAGCCATGCGCGCGGGTCGCGCGGCGGGTGCTCGGGCCACACCCGCAGCGCCTCCAGGAGCGCCACCTGCAGCGCGTCCTCGGCGGCGTCGAAGTCCTCGCCCCGCCGCACCAGCCCGGCGAGCACCCGCGGGACGAGGGCGCGCAGGGCGCCCTCGTCCAGCTGATCGATCACGCCCCGTCGCTCGACGACGGCCCGTGGGACATGACCTCGCGGACGTCGATCCACTCGTACAGGGGCCCCCCGCCCGGGCCGGGCTCGGACGAGATGTGGGCCGCGATCTCGAGCGCGCGCTCGCGCGACTCCACGTCGACCATGTACCAGCCCGCGATCAGGTCGCTCGTCTCGGGATGCGGGCCGTCGGTGGTGACCGGCGCGGCGTCCGGCCCGCCGTAGCGCACCCACGTCCGCGCCGGCGTGAGCGCCTGCGAGTCGACGTACTCGCCGCTGCCCTCCAGCAGCTCGCGAACGTTGCGGAGGAAGGCGAAGTGCGCCTCCACGTCCTCGGGCGCCCACTGGTCCATCGGCGGGAAGGGATGGTGCGGCTCCGGGCCGCCGCGGTAGTGCTTGAGGAGCAGGAACTTCGGCATGGTCGTCTCCTGGTGTCGTGGGCCCCGCCTGTCGTGGCCCTTCACCTCGTGAGCGGAGTCGGTCGGAGCTTCTCGACATGGAAGCACTCGTCCCGCGGCCATCGCGGCGCACTGCCACCGGCGGACCGCAGGTAGCTTCGCCACGACGGCGAGTCCAGTGGAAGGAACGGCGACATGACGACGACGGCCCCCAAGATCGTGGGCCCCCGCGACGGGAAGGCGGGGTTCCTCGGCAGCATCGGCGTCCGGTTCATGATCGACGGCGACGAGGCGGCGGAGCGCTTCTCGCTGGTCGAGCACCCGATGGGGCCGCGCGCGCTCGCTGCGCCGCTGCACCGCCACAACCGCGAGGACGAGTACAGCTTCGTGGTCGAGGGCCGGATGGGCGCGCTGCTCGGCGACGACGTCGTCGAGGCCGGCCCCGGCGACCTCGTGCACAAGCCGCGCGGCCAGTGGCACACGTTCTGGAATGCGGCCGACGAGCCCGCGCGGATCCTCGAGATCATCTCCCCCGCCGGGTTCGAGCGGTTCTTCGCGGAGCTTGTCGCGATGGGCGGCGTGGACGCCGGCGACGAGCGGCGGCTCGCGGAGCTGTGCGCGCGGTACGAGCTCGACATGCGGCCCGACACCGTTCCGGGGCTCGTCGAGCGCTTCGGGGTGCGGTTCCCGGGCGATCCCGTCTGATCAGCGAAGCGGCCGGACCGGCAGCGGGCCCGGCGGCTTGACCGCCTGGAGGCGGAGCATCGTCCGCACGCGGCCCGCGCCGGCGCGCTTGAGCTCGAGCAGCGCGCGGTGCAGCTCGTCGGCGTCCCGCACGGCGAGGTGGAGCAGGACGTCGTCGGCGCCGGCGACGACGTCCGCGCGCACCACGGCCGGCATCGCGGCGACCGCGCGGGCGAAGGCGGCGTCGGAGCGGGTCGAGTGCTCGGAGAGCTCCTGGAGCATCTCCACGAGCTGACAATCGATCTCGTCCAGGGCGGCCATGCACGCAACAGCATTGCGGACGACGGCCGCAGCGCTCAATCGCGACGCAGGGATTGCGCTCCCGGCGCCATCGTCGGGCGCAAATGCAGACCACCCTCCACGACCCCACGACCGGCGTCTACGCGGCCGGCGCCGACTACGCGCACGCGATCGAGCTCGCCGCCCCCTCCCGCCTGGTGTTCGTCGCCGGAACGATGGGCCTCGACGCCGACAGCGTCGCCGGCCGCACCCTCGACGAGCAGCTCGACCTCGTCTGGGCGAACGTCCGGACGATCCTCGCCTCGGCCGGGATGACGCTCGACCATGTCGTCCGCGTGACGAGCTACCTCCGCGACGCCCGGGACGCCGAGGCGAACACCGCCGCGCGCGTCGCCGCGCTCAGAGGCCGGCGCGTGCCGACCACCGCGGTCGTCGTCGAGACGCTCGACCCGTCCTGGCGCGTCGAGATCGAGGTCGTCGCGGCGGCTTGAGCATCACGTATGATGATCCGCGATGCGCACGACGCTGAACATCGACGACGACGTCGCGCGCCAGCTCGCCGAGCTGTCCCGCGCCCGCGGGCGTTCGCTCTCGCGGGTCGCCAATGACCTGATGCGCGACGGGCTGCGGGTCCACCGCGCCGCTCCGCCGAGGTCGCCGTACGACCCGCCCGTCTTCGACAGCGGCGCGCCGGCCGTGGACGTGACGGACGTCGCCCAGGCCCTCGAGCGCCTCGACGAGCTTGGCTGAGCGGCTCGGCGAGGCCGTTCTCGTCGACGCGAACCTCGTGCTGTGGGCGCACCACCGGCAGATGCCGGAGCACGCCCGCGCACGCGAGTGGTGGCGCCAGACGCTCACCGAGACGCCGCTCGTCGGCATCCCCTGGCCGACGATCCTCGCCTTCGTCCGGCTGTCGACGCACCCGCGGGTGCTCGAGCGGCCGGTCGACGCCGGGTCGGCCTGGGGCGTCGTGCGCGGCTGGCTCGACCGCCCGAACGTCAGCTCGCCCACCCCCACGGAGCGACATGCCGCGCTCTTCGGCGAGCTGCTCGCGCAGGCCCGGGCGACCGGCAACCACGTGCCCGACGCGCACCTGGCCGCCCTCGCCGTCGAGTGGGGCCTCGAGCTCCTGAGCGCCGACGGAGACTTCGCGAGGTACCGCGGGCTGCGCTGGCGCAACCCGCTCGCCGGCTGACGGCGCGGAGCGGCTCCGCCTACCGCTGAAGCTCCAGCAGCGCCTCGCAGCGCGCGTTCCAGCTCTCACAGCCGGCACCAACTCCGCACAGACGGCTGTGCGGCGATGTAAGGTCCCGCGCCGCATGAAGGTCACGATCGTCGGCGGCGGCGGCTTCCGGGTCCCCCTGGTGTACGGCGCGCTGCTCGGCCTGAGCGAGCGGCTGGCGGTCGACGAGGTCGTCCTGCACGACGTCGACGACGACCGGCTCGCGCGCATCGCCCCCGTCCTCACCGGGCTGGCCGCCGAGCGGGGCGCGCAGCTGCCCTTCCGCTCCACCACCGACCTCGCCGACGCCGTCCACGGCGCCGCCTTCGTCCTCTGCGCGATCCGCGTCGGCCAGCTCGAGGGGCGCGTGGTGGACGAGAGCGTGCCGCTCGGCATGGGCGTGCTCGGCCAGGAGACGACCGGACCGGGCGGCATCTGCTTCGCCCTGCGGACGATCCCGGCGATGATGGACCTGGCCGAGACGATCGCCGCGCACGCGCCCGGCGCGTGGCTGATCAACTTCACGAACCCGGCCGGCATGGTGACCGAGGCGGTCCAGCGCGTCCTCGGCGACCGCGCGGTCGGGATCTGCGACTCGCCCGCCGGCCTGATGCGCCGCGTCGCCCGCGCGCTCGGCCGCGACCCCTCCGAGCTGTGGTTCGACTACTTCGGCCTCAACCACCTCGGCTGGCTGCGGGGCGTGCGCGACCGCGGCGGGGAGCTGCTCGGCGGCCTGCTCGCGCAGGACGCGCTGCTGGAGACCTTCGAGGAGGGCCGCCTGTTCGGCGGCGACTGGCTGCGGACGCTGGGGATGGTCCCCAACGAGTACCTCTACTACTTTTACTACGCCGCCGACACGGTCGACGCGATCCGGGAGAGCCCGCGGTCGCGCGGCGCGTTCCTGCTCGAGCAGCAGCGCGCGTTCTACGCGGAGGGCCCGCAGCCACCGGACGTCTCGCTCGCCCGCTGGCGCGAGACGCGCCACGACCGCGAGCGTACGTACATGGCCGAGGCGCGCGACGCCGCCGGCCTGGCCGCGAGCGAGCACGAGGTCGACGAGAACGGCGGCTACGAGGGCGAGGCGATGGCGGTCATCGAGGCGATCGCCTCGAACAGCCGCGCGGTGCTCGTGCTCAACACCGCCAACCGCTCCGCGCTGCCGTTCCTCGACGCCGAGGCGGTGGTCGAGGTGCCGTGCGTCGTCGGCCGCTCCGGCCCCGTGCCGGTGGCCGTGGGCGACGTCCCCCCGCACGCCCGCGCGCTCGTCGAGACGATGAAGGACGTCGAGCGCACGACGATCGACGCCGCCCTGTCCGGGTCGGCCGAGCAGGCGGTCCGCGCCCTCGCGCTGCACCCGCTCGTCCCGTCGGTCACCACCGCGCGCGCGATCTTCGCCGGCTACCGCGAGCGCCTGCCCGGGCTCGCCGAGGCGTTCCCGGCATGACCGTCGACCTCGCCTGCGGCGACCCGGCGTTCCTCGACCTGACGTTCGTCGGGCTCGACGCGCTGCCCGCGCCGGGCGAGGAGCGCCACGCGCGCGACCTGCTCCGCACGCCGGGCGGCGCGGCGACGATCGCCATCGGCGCCGCCCGGCTCGGGATGAGCGCCGCGCTCGCCATGCCGCTCGGCGCGGACGCCGACGGCGCGTTCCTGCGCGCCGCGCTCGAGGCCGAGGGCGTCGCGTGCAGCCCGCGCACGGTCGACCGCACCGCGGTCACCGCCGTGGTGCCGTGGGACGGCGAGCGCGCGATGCTGACCTTCGACCCGAGCACGGCGCTCGAGGCGGAGGACGTCGCCGCCTTCGCGCCGCGCGCCGTCGCGCTGTCGGTGCGGCGGCTGCACTGCGCGCCGGCCGGCGCCACGGTCTATGCGCTGGTCGGCGACGCCGAGGCGCGCGCCGCCGCGGGCGCGCTGGGCGCGAGCGACGCCGCCGACGCCCTCATCCTCAACGCGCGCGAGGCCATGCTCCTCACCGGCGCCGGCGACCCCGCCGCCGCCGCGCGAGCGCTCGCCGAGCGGGTCGGGCGCGTGGTGGTCACCCTCGGCGCCGACGGCGCGCTCGCCGTCGACCGCGGCGAGCTCGTCGAGGCCGCGGCCCCCGCCGTCGACGCGGTCGACACGACCGGCGCCGGCGACCTCTTCACCGCCGCGTTCATCTGGAGCGACCAGGCGGGAGCGCCGCTCGAGGAGGCCCTGCGGTGGGCGTGCCTGGCCGCGTCGCTGTCGGTGCGCGTCCCCACCGCGCTCGCCGGCGCCCAGACCTACGACCAGCTCGTCGCCGCGGGCACCGATCGGGGGCTGGCGCCGCCGGCCCGTCAGTCCTAGAGAGAACAGAGGAGGAGCAGCATGAAGCGCACGAGGTTGCTGGGACCGCTGGTGGCGGTCGGGATCGCGTCGCTCGCCATCGGGTGCGGGACGCCGGGCGACGACGGCGACGACGCCGCGGACGAGAAGCCGACGACCGCGGCGCAGACGAGGCCCGACGTCAGCAAGGCCGGCAACGTCACGCTGACCGTCTGGGACCAGGAGGTCCGCGGCGGCCAGGCGGCGCAGATCAAGGAGCTGAACGAGCAGTTCCAGGCCAAGTACCCGAACGTGAAGATCAAGCGGGTCGCCAAGTCCTTCGAGGACCTCAACACGACGCTCAAGCTCGCCGTGTCCGGTCCCAAGGCGCCCGACGTCGTCCAGGCCAACCAGGGCCTCGGCGTCATGGGCCAGCTCGTCAAGGCCAAGCTGCTGCGGCCGGTCGACGACTACGCCAAGGCCTTCGGCTGGGCCGACCGCTACCCGAGCCTGCTGCTCGACCTCAACCGGTTCGAGCCGGGCGGCACGACGTTCGGCAGCGGCGACCTCTACGGCCTGTCCCAGATGGGCGAGATCGTCGGCGTCTTCTACAACAAGAAGAAGGTCCCCCAGGCGCCCAAGACGTTCGCGGAGTTCGAGGCGGCGCTGGAGAAGGCCAAGCAGTCCGGCGACGTGCCGATCCAGTTCGGCAACCTCGACAAGTGGCCCGGCATCCACGAGTACGAGACGGTGCTCGCCCAGACCGCCGACAAGGAGTCCGTCCGCGACTTCGTGTTCCAGAAGGGCGGCGCGTCGTTCGACGCGCCGGAGTTCCAGGCGGCCGCCGAGAGGCTGCAGGAGTGGGCCGACAAGGGCTACTTCACGAAGGACTTCAACGGCACCGGCTACGACCCGGCGTGGCAGCGCTTCGCCAAGGGCCGCGGCCACTTCCTGATCGCCGGCACCTGGCTGGTGGCGGACCTCGCAGACCAGATGGGCGACGACGTCGGGTTCTTCGTCCTGCCGAGCGACGAGGGCGACCCGGTCGCGCTCGGCGGCGAGGGCCTGCCCTTCACGATCACGGCGAAGTCCGAGCACCCGGACGTCGCGGCCGCGTACATCGACTTCCTCACCGACGAGAACGCCGCGAGCGTGCTCACGCAGACCAACAACCTGCCGGCGATGAAGCTCGACACGCCCGAGCCGCAGGGCGCGCTGCTGGCCGACGTGTTCGCCGCCTGGAAGGCGCTCGGCGAGGCCGACGGCCTGCTCCCCTACGCCGACTACACGACGCCGACCTTCGGCGACGACCTCGGCGGCGCGATCCAGCAGATGCTCGCCGGCAAGCAGACGCCCGAGGAGTTCACCTCCGGCGTCCAGGAGAAGGTCGCCGCCTCGAAGTGACGCAGGTGGCGGGCCGCCTCGGCATCGCTCGGGTCCCCGCCGCGCTGAGGCGCGGCGGGGACCGGCCGCCCGGCGAGCCGGGGCGTGTCGGCTACGCCTACCTGCTTCCCGCCGTCCTCCTCGTCGGGGCGTTCACGCTCGCCCCGCTGCTGCACAGCGTCTGGCTGTCGTTCTTCGAGTGGGACGGGATCACGGCCGGCCGCTGGGTGGGGCTCGCGAACTACGGCGACCTGCTGTCGGACCGCGACCAGCGCGTCGCGTTCGCGCACGCGCTCGTCCTCGTCCTCTTCTACTCGGTCCTCCCCGTGCTGATCGGGCTGCTGCTCGCGGGCGCCGTCGCGCGCACCCGCGTGCGCGGCCTGACGCTCTTCCGCGTCCTGATCTTCCTCCCCCAGGTCGTGGCGATGGTCGTCGTCGCCGTGATGTGGCGGATGATCTACGACCCGAACGACGGGCCGCTGAACGCGACGCTGCGCGCCGTCGGCCTCGACGGGCTGGCGAAGTCGTGGCTCGGCGACTTCGGCGTCGCGCTGCCCGCCGTCGGGCTGATCGGGACGTGGGTCATGTACGGCCTGGCGATGGTCCTGCTCACCGCGGGCGTGCAGAAGATCCCGCGCAGCCTGTTCGACGCCGCTCGCGTCGACGGCGCCGGGCCGCTGCGCGAGTTCTTCGCCGTGACGCTGCCGGCGCTGCGCGGCGAGGTCGCCGTGGCGCTGACGCTCACGACGATCAGCGCGCTGCGCAACTTCGACCTCGTCTACGTCACGACGAAGGGCGGCCCGGGCGACGCGACGTCCGTGCCGGCCTACCAGGTGTACGAGCGGGCGTTCAGCACCGGCGAGGTCGGCGCCGCCTCGGCGATCGGCCTGACGCTGGCGGCGATCATCTTCCTGCTGACGTTCGCGATCACGCGGCTGTCGGAGCGCGGGGCGGCGCGGTGACGAGCCGGCGCGAGCAGACGCTCACGTACGCGCTGCTCGGCGCGTTCTCGCTCCTCGCGCTCATGCCGATCGCGGGGATCGTCCTCACGGCGCTGCAGGAGCCGGGCGGCGGCGCGTCGTTCGGCGAGATCAACGGCGTCCACCCCGGCAACCTCCGGCGCGCGTGGGAGGACGGCAACTTCGGCGACTACCTGGCGTCGAGCGCGATCGTCGCCGCGGCGGTGGTGGCGATCGCCACCACCGTCTCGATCCTCGCCGGCTACGCGTTCGGGCTCATGCGCTTCCGCGGCTCGCAGGTGCTGTTCTACGCCTTCCTGCTCGGGCTGATGATCCCGACGGAGGCGATGATCGTCCCGCTGTACTACGACCTGCGGGACCTCGCGCTCACCGACACGTACTGGGCGCTCATCCTCCCCCAGGCCGGCACGTCGATCGCGTTCGGGACGTTCTGGATGCGGGCGTTCTTCCGGACCGTGCCGCGCTCGCTCGTCGAGGCGGCGCGGATCGACGGCGCCTCGAGCTGGCTGACGCTCTGGCGGGTGCTGCTGCCGCTCGCGCGGCCCGCCGTCCTGACGATGGTCGTCCTCATCTTCATGTGGACCTGGAACGAGTTCCTGCTGGCGCTCGTGATGGTCACCGACGAGGGCCTGCGCACGGCGCCGCTGGGCCTCAGCTTCTTCCTCGGGCGCAACCAGGCGGACCTCACCCTGCTCGCCGCCGGCGCGGTGATCGTCGCGACGCCCGTGGTCGTGCTCTACGCGTTCCTCCAGCGTCACTTCATCCGGGGCATGGTCTCCGGGGCCGTGAAGGGATAGGCGAATGGCTGCAGTCCGCTTCTCCGGCGTCCGCAAGCGCTACGGCGACACCGTCGCGGTGCACGGGCTGGACCTCGAGATCGGCGACGGCGAGTTCATGGTGCTCGTGGGGCCGTCGGGCTCGGGCAAGTCGACCGCGCTGCGGATGCTCGCGGGGCTCGAGGCGATCACCGAGGGCGAGATCCGCATCGGGGACCGCACGGTCAACGGCGTCGCCCCGCGCGAGCGCGACATCGCGATGGTCTTCCAGGACTACGCGCTGTACCCGCAGATGACGGTGTACGACAACCTCGCGTTCGGCCTGCGCCGGCGCCGGATCGCCAAGCCGGAGATCGACGAGCGCGTGCGCCGGGCGGCCGCCGTGCTGCGCCTCGAGCCGTACCTGCGGCGCAAGCCCGGCCAGCTGTCGGGCGGGCAGGCGCAGCGCGTGGCGCTCGGCCGTGCGCTCGTGCGCGACCCGCAGGTGTGGCTGATGGACGAGCCGCTGTCCAACCTCGACGCCAAGCTGCGCACGCAGACGCGCGGGGAGATCAAGCGCCTGCAGCAGCAGGAGCGGACCACGACCGTCTACGTCACCCACGACCAGGTCGAGGCGATGACGATGGGCGACCGGATCGCGGTCCTCAACGAGGGCGCGCTCGAGCAGGTCGGCACGCCCGAGGAGCTGTACGAGCGGCCGGCCAACACGTTCGTCGGCGGCTTCATCGGCAGCCCGGCGATGGCGTTCTTCGCCGCGGCGGCCGCGCCCGGCGACGGCGGGACGCGGCTGACCGCGGCGGGGATCGACCTCGCGGTGCCCGGCGCGGCGGGGCTGCCGCGCGAGGTGACGGTCGGCGTGCGGCCGGAGGGCGCGCGCGTCTGGGACCCCGACGACCGCGAGCTGGTCGGGCCGCTCGCCGGCGAGGTGGCGTTCGTCGAGGCGCTGGGGCGCGAGACGTTCGTCGGCGTGGACGTCGGCGAGGTGCGCCTCGTCGTGCACGGCGAGGGCCGCTCGCGCCTCGTGCCGGGCGAGCGGCTGGAGTTCGGGCTCCTCCCCCGCGCGCTGCGGTTCTTCGGCGCCGACGGCCGGGCCGTCGCGGCGGGATGACGCCCGGCGGCGTCCTGCTCGACGAGATCCGCGAGCAGCCGCGCGCGTGGCGGCGGCTGCTCG
>DASZEJ010000180.1:0-2914 GCA_035940955.1 Solirubrobacteraceae bacterium | reverse complement strand
CCGACCCGCCGACCCGCCGACCCGCCGACCCGCCGACCCGCCGACCCGCCGACCCGCCGACCCGCCGACCCGCCGACCCGCCGACCCGCCGACCCGCCGACCCGCCTGCGCGCCCGCCGGATCTCCGCCTCGCTGTCCGGCGCCCTCCGCCTACGCCACGCGAAGCGGCCCGAGCCCCGGCCGCTCGTGCCCTCGCGCGACGCGGCCCGACGCGACCCGCCGCTGCCCAGCCCAGAGCGTCCCGACACCTGGCCCCGGCGCCCGAGCGCGAGGCGCCCCTACGTCAACCGCTCGTGCACCAGCGCGCTCAGCGCCCCGACGAACGCCTCGCGCTGCCGCGCGGGCAGGTGGGCGAGGACGTCGTCCCGGACCGCGTCCATCACCGACCCCGCCTCGCGCAGCTTCGTCCGTCCCGCGGAGGTCACCTCGACCACGTGGACCCGGCGGTCGTTCGGCAAACGGGTGCGCTCGACCAGCCCCTCCCGCTCCAGCTCGTCCACCGTCGCGACCATCGTGGTCTTGTCGAGCCCGACCGCGCGCGCGATCTCGATCTGCGAGTGGCGCCCGGCCGCGGCGGCCTCGAGCACCATGTGCGCGCGCGTCGACAGACCCACTTCGCGCAGCGCCTCGCCCAGCTCCGCGCTGAGCCCCTGGCTCGCGCGCGACAGCAGCCAGCACAGGTTGTCGTCCAGCGGCGAGCCCGGCATCGTGGCTCGAAAGGTACGGGGCGGCTCGACGCCCCGTCAGGCCGCGGCGCCGGCGGCCACCGTGAACGGCGTCGCCTCCCGCAGCGCCTGGATCGCGGCGCTCGCCGCCGGCGTCAGGCCGCCGCTGGGCACGGGGAGGATCGGCTCGCGGAACACCAGGCGCGCGATGGCGGCGCCGGGCTCGACGGGCGTCCCGGGGCTCGGCAGGATGCCGGTCGCCAGGAACGTCCCGCGCGCGATGCGGCGCAGGTCGGTGGTCGCGTGATCCGGGCCGCCCGCCATCGGCGCGCCGTGCCGGTAGACGCCCGCGGACGGCGCGCCCAGCGCGACCTGCGCCGGCTGGCGCGACGGGACCCTGACCACGAGCTGCGCGAACGGGCAGCGCCGGTGCGCGACCGCCCGCTGCGCGCCCGGCGGTGCCGCGGCCACCGCGAAGCTGTCGGCGTGCAGGCGGGCGGGGCTCAGCTGCGGGACCTCCGCGAACGCGAAGTTGAGCAGGCCGGTCGAGTTCTGGAACCGCGGGTTGATCTCGCACGGCATGACGGTGCCGTCGGTCGCGACGAGGAGGTCCACGCCGAACGCGCCGCGGAAGCCGCCGGCACCGAGCGCCGCCCCGATCAGCCGGGCCTGGCGCTGCGCCTCCGGGACGATCGGCGCGGGCAGCGCCTCCGCCGCGGGGAAGTCGTTGCCGGAGTAGCCGAACGGGAAGTCGGTGCACGAGGGCTCGCCGACGATCTGGACCGACGCGGGGTAGACGACGACCTCCTCCGCGAACGCGACGCCCGTGACGTTGACCGAGAAGCCGCCCACGAACGGCTCGAAGAGCCACCGGCCGCCCGTGCGCGGCCAGGAGAGCGCGTCGACGTCGTCGATCCGCAGCACCGACGTCCCGGTGCTGCCGAACGCCGAGCGCGCGACGAACGGGTAGCCGAACCGCCGGCGGGCCTTGTCGAGCGACCGCCGGTCGAGCGGGCCGACGACGCGGGGCGGCGCCGGCAGCCCCAGCCGCTCGAACAGCCGCGCGCCGTCGACCTTGTCGTCGAACCGCCGCGTCGGCCCCGAGCGCGCCGCCAGGACGCGCCGCTCGCCGCGCATGCGGTCGATCGCCGCGGAGCCCGCGTAGGGAAGGACGCTCGCGCCGCCCAGCTCCCCGCGGAAGCGGTCGAGGATCTCGGCGATGTCCCCCGTCACCCAGCGGCGGCGCGGCGCGCCGCCGTCCTCCAGCGCGAGCACGCGGGGCGGGCGGAGCGGGTCGAGCGCCTTGGCGTCCGCCCCCGTGCTCTCGCCCGCGAGGACGAGGCTGACGTCGGCCACGGCGGCGACGCTCAGCCCGTCGAACGCACGAGGCCCGACGTAGGCGATCCCAGCGCGATCGGGGGCGTGCAGGAGCACGAGTCAAGGAACCCTAATCGGGTGGGTCGACGTAAAGCAAGCGTCGCGGCGGCCTCAGCGGCGGCGCGCGACCGCGCGGACCGGCGGGCGACGCGGACTGCGTCGCAATCGTGCGCGCCAGCGACAGCGCGCACCTCGAGGACGTCCTCAACCGGCTGCGCGACGCTCCGGAGTTCGAGCGGACGCGGACGACCGTGATCCTGTCGCGCGCCGTCGAGCACCCGCTCTGAGCGCTGGCTCGATATACAGCAATTCATGACGAGGCCCGGCACGCGCACGCTGATCCTGCTCGCCGTCGTCGCGTTCTTCGCGGCGACGGCCGTGACGTTCTCCGTCGGGACCGAGGGAGACGTCCTCGAGTACCGCAAGATGGCCGAGGCGGCGCCCGGGACGCCCGACCGCGACGTCGGCTCGGCCTACACCGGCCGGTTCGCCCTCCACTACGGCGTCGGGCTGCTCGCGGAGGCGACGCCGCTGTCGGTGAACGGCGCGTACGTGGCCGCGTGGCTCGTCGTCGCGATCGCCCTGCTGGCGGTGCTCTGCGCCCTCCTCTCGCGGACGGGGCCGGTGCCGTTCGCGGTCGGCCTCGCGCTCGTCGTCCTGAACCCGTACCTGCTGCGCGGGTCGGCGACGGGGATGGGGACGGTGCAGGACCTCGTGTTCGTCCTCGGGCTGGCGCTCTGCGTCCTCGGGCTGCTGCGCGTCCGGCCCGCGGTCGTGCTCGCCGGGCTCGTCCTCGGCATCCTCGGTCGCCAGTCGGCGCTGCTCGTGGCGCCGGCCGCGGCGCTGTGGATGGCGTTCGCGGACGACTGGCG
>DASZEJ010000179.1:0-38027 GCA_035940955.1 Solirubrobacteraceae bacterium | reverse complement strand
CCCACACCCCGATGGTGCAGGGCGCGGTGTTACGGAACTGCGCCGGCGTGTGCCTAACCGACCCCCGCCGCCGCTCCCGGGTGGGCCTGGAGGACCTCCTCGCCGGACTCGCCCGTCCGGACGCGGTAGGCCTCCTCCACGGGCATCACGAAGACCTTGCCGTCGCCGACCGCTCCCGTCCGCGCGTGCTTGAGGATCGTGTCGACGATCGTCTGCACGTCGCTCGACGCGACGACGCACTCGATCTTGACCTTCGGGCGGAGGTAGTTCGTGACCTCCGCGCCCCGGTAGCGCTCGGTGATGCCCTTCTGCCGCCCGGAGCCCTTGACCTCCATGATCGACAGCGAGGGGAAGCCGAGCTCGAGCAGATCGGTGCGGATCGGCTCGAAGGCCTCGTGCCGGATGTAGGCGCTGACGAGCTTCATGTTGCGGGGACCTCCTGGCGAGTCGGGTGCGGGGCGGGCGCCGGGGTGCGGGCCGCCGGGGCCGCACCGTACCCCTCGAGCTCCGGCCTCGGGATGAACTGCTCGGGGTAGCCGTACATCCCGTGCTCGGCGATGTCGAGCCCGGCCGCCTCGTCCTCCTCGTCGACCCGTAGGCCGAACACCGCCTTGATGAGCCCGAACGTGGCGAACGAGAGCACGAACACGAGGACGAACGCGGCCACCACGCCGACCGCCTGCACGGCGAGCTGCGAGGCGTTCCCGTAGACCAGCCCCTCCTCCCCGATGCCGTTGAACGACGCCAGCCGCGGCGAGGTGAAGATGCCGCACGACAGCGTCCCCCAGATCCCCGCCAGCCCGTGCGCCGACAGCGCGCCGACCGGGTCGTCGAGCCGCAGCCGCTCGAACATGAGCACGCCGCCCACGACGATCCCGCCGGCGACCGCGCCGATGACCGGCGCCGCCCACATCTCCACGTAGCCCGACGGAGCGGTGATCGCGACGAGCGCCGCGATCGCGCCGTTCCCGATCATGCCGACGTCGAGCGTCTTCTGGAGCACCCGGCTCGTCACCAGCGCCCCGATGACGCCCGCCGCCGCCGCGAGGTTCGTGACGATCACGACCTCGGCGAACCGGCCCTCGGCCGTCCCGAGCGTCGACCCCGGGTTGAACCCGAACCACCCGAGCCACAGGATGAGCACGCCCAGCCCGAACAGCGGCATGTTGTGGCCCGGGATCGCCCGCGCCCGCCCGTCCGGCCCGTACTTCCCGCGCCGCGGCCCGAGCAGCAGCAGCGCCGCCAGCGCGCCCGTCGCCCCGGTGAGGTGCACGACCGTCGACCCCGCGAAGTCCTGCACGCCGCCGCCGATGTCCGACAGCCACCCGCCGCCGAAGATCCAGTGCGCCACCAGCGGATAGATCACCGCCGAGAACACGACCGCGTAGATCGGATAGGCGATGAACTTGATCCGCTCGAGCGTCGTGCCCCACACGATCGCCAGCGACACCGCGCAGAACACGAACTGGAAGAAGAAGAACGCCGAGAACGGGCCGTTGACCGTCTCCGTCCCGTACAGCTCCGTGAAGAAGCTCGGGTTGAGCGTGTGCCCGTACCCGAAGAAGAACCCGGAGTCGCCGGCGATCGACGCCGCGCCGCCGAAGGCGACGCCGAACCCGACCGCCCACCACACGAGGGCGGACACCGAGAAGTTCGTGAGGATCTTCGCGACGACGGCGCCGACGTTCTTGCCGCGCGAGAACCCGATCTCCAGGAACGCGAAGCCGGCCTGCATGAACATCACGAGGATCGCGGCGACGATCACCCACGTGGTGTCGATCTGACTGAGGGCTGTCTCTACGGTCGGGCGCAACGGGGCCTCCTCGGTGGGGAGCGGACAGCCGGGAGTCTCGGCGCGCAAGAGCCCCTGATCTTTGGACCGCTGTCGAGAATCGCGGCGAGCCGTTTCTCCCGCCGGGAGGCCCGCTGCCATCAGGGCGAACCGCAACGTGCGGGGTTTCTCCACGCGTACAAGGCGATCGGGCGCGCACGCGCCTAGGCTCTTCGCCATGCCACCGACCCGACTCCGCCACCCCAACGTCACCGCCGCGCAGTGGAGCGCGAACGGCGGCGCTCTCGGCGCCGTCGACCTGACCGCCCCCGGCAACCAGTTCTACGGCTCGAACGTCTTCAGCTCCGCCGAGCAGCGCCAGCGCCTGCCCAAGGACGTCTACCGGCGCCTCCAGCACACGCTCGAGCGCGGCGAGCCGCTCGACGTCGCGCTCGCGGACGCCGTGGCGGCGGCGATGAAGGACTGGGCGCTGGAGCGCGGGGCGACGCACTACACGCACTGGTTCCAGCCGCTCACCGGCCTGACGGCGGAGAAGCACGACTCGTTCTACGCCCCGACCGGCGAGGGCACGGCGCTCGCGGAGTTCAGCGGCAAGGAGTTGATCCAGGGCGAGCCGGACGCGTCCTCGTTCCCGACCGGCGGCATCCGCGCGACGTTCGAGGCGCGCGGCTACACGGCGTGGGACCCGACCTCCCCCGCGTTCATCCTGGAGAACCCCAACGGCGCGCTGCTGTGCATCCCGACGGCGTTCGCGTCGTGGACGGGCGAGGCGCTCGACCAGAAGATCCCGCTGCTGCGGTCGATGGACGCGCTGTCGAAGTCGGCGGTCCGCGCCCTGCGGCTGTTCGGCGACGAGCAGACCCAGCGCGTCTACACGACGGTCGGGCCGGAGCAGGAGTACTTCCTCATCGACGAGCAGTACTTCTACGAGCGGCCTGACCTGATCAACACCGGCCGCACCCTGTTCGGCGCCAAGCCGCCGAAGGGCCACGAGCTGGACGACCACTACTTCGGGTCGATCCCGGAGCGGATCCTCGCCTGCATGCTCGAGGCCGAGCGCGAGCTGCAGAAGCTCGGCGTCCCGGTGAAGACGCGCCACAACGAGGTCGCGCCGAACCAGTACGAGATCGCGCCGATCTTCGAGAACTCGAACGTCGGCTCAGACCACCAGCAGCTGACGATGCAGGTGCTGCAGAACACCGCGCGCAAGTACGGCCTGGTGTGCCTGCTGCACGAGAAGCCGTTCGCGGGCGTCAACGGGTCGGGCAAGCACAACAACTGGTCGATGGGGACCGACAGCGGCTCCAACCTGCTCGAGCCCGGCGACGACCCGGCCTCGAACATCCGGTTCCTGTTCTTCTGCACCGCGGTCATCGCCGCGGTGAACAGGCACCAGGCGCTGCTGCGCGCGTCGGTGGCGAACGCGGGCCAGGACCACCGCCTGGGCGCCAACGAGGCCCCGCCGGCGATCATCTCGATCTTCCTTGGCGCCGAGCTGGAGAAGGCGTTCGAGTCGATCGCGTCCGGGTCGGGCGAGGGCTCGACCGAGAAGGGCCTGCTCGGGCTGGGGACGCCGGTGCTTCCGCCGCTGCCGATGCACGGCGGCGACCGCAACCGGACCTCGCCGTTCGCCTTCACCGGCAACAAGTTCGAGTTCCGCGCGCTCGGGTCGAGCATGTCGCTCGCGTTCCCGAACACGGTGCTGAACACGATCGCCGCCGAGGCGATCGACGAGCTGGCGGGCAAGCTGGAGAGCGCCCGCGACGGCGGCGCGTCGCTCGAGGACGCGGTGGCCCAGGTCGTGCGCGAGGCGTACACCGCCAACAAGCAGATTCTGTTCATGGGGGACAACTACGCGGAGGAGTGGCACGAGGAGGCCGAGCGCCGCGGCCTGAAGAACCTCCGCACGACGCCCGACGCGCTGCCGTGGCTGGTCGAGGAGCAGACGGTGTCGATGTTCGGCGCCTACAACGTGCTGAGCGAGCGCGAGCTCGAGTCGCGCTACGAGGTCTTCCTCGAGCAGTACGTCACGACGCTGAACATCGAGGCGGAGACGGCGGCGTCGATCGCGCGGACGATGATCCTGCCGGCGGCGGTGCGCCACCTCAACGCGCTGAAGGAGAGCGGGATCGGGGCGCTGGTCCAGGAGGTCCGGCCGATCGTCGAGGACCTCCACCGCGCGCTCCTCACGCTCGAGGAAGCCAACCGCTCCCACCCGCACGAGTGCTCGACGCTCGAGCACGCGGAGTACATGCGCGACACGGTCATCCCGGCGGTGAGCGAGGTCCGGGCGATCGCCGACGGGCTGGAGCGGCTCATCGCGGACGACCTGTGGCCGCTGCCGAAGTACGAGGAGATGCTGTTCATCAAGTAGGTCGCGCGAGAGCGCGGTCGGTGGCGCGAGGGCCCCGCTCCGGCGGGGCCCTCGACGTTTGTACTAGTGCGTCTTGACTATTGGAGGCGTACTGTCGTGAGTGATGCGTTTCGCTCGCGGCTGCCTGTCCGGCGTGCTGCCCGGGCTCGCGCTGCTGGCGGCCACCGCCCCGGTGGCGGCAGCCGAGGGCTGGCGGGCGGCCGAGCAGCACGGGCCGACCGCCGTATGGAGCGGTACCCCGCAGGGGAGCGACTACCTCGGCCCGACCGCGGCGGTCGGCGTGCGCGGCGACGCGCTGCTGGCGTGGGAGCGGGCGTACCTCACCGCGGGCGGCGACTGCTGCCTGTACGAGATGCAGTTCGTCGAGCGGCCGCCCGGCGGCGCCTGGGGTCCTGTGCGCAACCTTCCGGGCACCGACGGCGAGCTGGACTTCCGCAGAGATGCCGCCATCGCCGCGAACGGTGCCGCCGTGGTCGGCTTCGTGACGCGGCACGACCTCTCGGGCGACGCGCAGGACACGCGGGTCTCGGTGCGCTCCCCGGACGGCACGTGGGGCGCTCCGGTCACGCTTGCCTCGGGCGGATGGCAGTCGGCGCCGCACGTCGCGATCGACGACGACGGCCGCCCGACGGCGGTGTGGCAGGAAGGATCGCACCGGGTGATGACGTCGACCGGCGGGCCGGCGGGGTGGAGCGCGCCGGTCGTCGCCGTCGCCGTGCCGCCCGAGCAGTACATCCAGCGGGTCCTGCTCGCGGGCGACGGCCATGGCAACCTCGTCCTCGGCCTGACGATCTACGACTCGCGGATCGAGTACGAGAACTCAGGCGCGACCGCGGCCTTCGTCGCCACGCGCTCCGCCCAGGGCGCGTGGTCGGAGCCCGCCCAGCTCGGCGCCTGGACCGACGGCTACATCCAGACGGTCGCGACGAACCGCCGGGGCGACGCCGCCCTCGCGTGGTCCGACGGTCGCGCCACCCACCTCGTCCGCCGGCCGGCGGGCGCTGCGTTCGGGCCCAGCGAGCCGCTGTCAGTCGACCGGCCCTGGAACTCCTCGCCGCGGCTCGCGCTCGCCGAGGACGGCCATCTGACGGCCGTGACGCGGTCGAGCTCGTCCTCGCCGCTGCGCATCTGGGCGGAGGTGACGAGTGGTCCGATCGACGGTGCGATGGAGGGGGAGCGCGTCGGCGACGACGAGCGCCGGCTCAGCTCGGCTCTGGTCGTCGCGCTCCGCGAGGGCGGGGCCGTCCTGCTCGGCGAGGGCGACGCCCCGACGCGAACTTCGAGTTGGACCATGTCCGCTCGTTCGTGCGCCCGGACGGAGGCGCCGCCTTCGCCGAGGTGGGGCACCCGATCGGCTTCCCGAGCGTCTCGAGCCCCCAACGGACCGCGGTCAGCGACGGGCAGGATCACGCCCTCGCGGCGTGGACCATGCGCGAGCCCGTCGAGGGCGGCGGGTACACCTCCTCGGTGCACAGCGCCTGGTACGACGCCGCGGCTCCCACTCCGCCGGGCGGCGGCGCGCCCCAGGCCCCGGCTCAGGGCGGCGGCTCCCCCGGCGGCGGCACCACCGCGGGCGGCGGCGCGTCGAGCGGCGGCCCGGTGATCCCGGTCCTGGTCGCCGGCCGCGCCCGCGTCCGCTTCCCGCGCGCCCTGCTCGCCAGCCGGCGCGGCGTCGTGCGCCTGCGGCTGCGGTTCGACGCCGACGTCGTCGGCAGCCTCGCCGTGGGCGACCGGCGCGGCCGCAGGCTGGCGCGCCGCACGTTCGTCGCCCGGCGCGGCGTGCCGATGCGGGTGCGCCTGCGGGTGCCGAGCGGGACGGTGCGCCGGCTGCGCCGCGGGCCGATGGCCGTCCGGATCTCCCTGCGCCTCACGCTCGGCTCGGGTCGCGAGCTGCGGCTGTCGGCGCCGTCGAGCCTGCGGCTCGCTCGCTGATCCGCACCCCGGCGCCCCGACCCTGACACAGCTGTGTCAAGGTTGCTAGCCTCAGTCGCCATGGCCGACCGGGACTTCCTCGCCGCCGTTCGCGACCGCGTCGTGATCTTCGACGGCGGCATGGGTGCGACGCTCGAGGCGTTCGACCTGTCGCTGGAGAAGGACTACGGGCTTCCCGGGCGGGCTCACGAGGTGCTGAACCTGAACCGGCCCGACGTGATCCAGGGCGTTCACGAGTCGATGGTCGAGGCCGGGGCCGAGGTCGTCGAGACGAACACGTTCCAGGCGAGCCGGCTGAAGCTCGACGAGTGGGGGCTCGGGGACCGGACGCGGGAGATCAACGTGACCGCGGCCCGGATCGCGCGGAAGGCCGTGGGCGAGCAGCGGTTCGTCGCCGGGTCGATCGGGCCGACCGGCTTCCTGCCCGCCTCGGACGACCCGACGCTCGGGAACATCTCGTTCCGCACGCTGGTCGAGGTGTTCACCGAGCAGGCGACCGGGCTGCTGGAGGGCGGCGTCGACCTCGTCATCATCGAGACCGCGCAGGACGTCCTCGAGGTCAAGGCGGCGATGTTCGGCGTCCGCGCCGCGTTCGCCGCCGTCGGCCGGAGGGTGCCGATCCAGGTGAGCGTCAGCCTGCTCCCGAACGGCGGCAAGATGCTGCTCGGCACCGACATCTCGTCGGTCCTCACCACGATCGACGGCCTCGGCGCGGACGTCCTCGGCCTCAACTGCTCGACCGGCCCCGAGGACATGCGCGACGCGATCCGCTTCCTCGGCGAGACCTCGCCGCTGCCGATCCACTGCATCCCGAACGCCGGCCTCCCGATCCAGGGGCCGAACGGGGAGACGATCTTCCCGGAGGAGCCCGAGCCGCTGGCGAACACCCTCGGCGAGTTCGTCGACCGCTACGGCGTCGGCATCGTCGGCGGCTGCTGCGGCACGACGCCCGACCACATCCGCGCGCTCCACGAGCGCTGCGCGCGCGGCACGGTCCGCGCGCGGCCGGAGCGGCGCCCGGTCCACGTCTCGTCGATGATCGCCGCCACGCCGCTGGTGCAGGACCCGCGCCCGACCCTCGTCGGCGAGCGCGTCAACTCGCAGGGTTCGCGCAAGGCCAAGGAGCTGCTGCTCGCAGACGACTACGACGGCCTGCTCCAGATCGCCGAGGACCAGGTCGAGGGCGGCGCGCACGTCCTCGACGTCTGCGTCGCGCTGACCGAGCGCACCGACGAGGCCGAGCAGATGCGGCAGGTCGTCAAGCGGATCAGCCTCACCTCCCCCGCGCCGATCCAGGTCGACTCGACCGAGCCCGAGGTGATCGAGGCGGCGCTCGAGCAGATCCCCGGCCGGGCGATCGTCAACTCGATCAACCTCGAGGCCGGCGACGACAAGGCCAACCGCGTCGTCCCGCTCGCGGTGGCCCACGGCGCCGCGCTGATCGCACTCACGATCGACGAGGTCGGGATGGCGAAGACCGCCGACCGCAAGGTCGAGATCGCCAGGCGCATCACCGAGCTGTGCGAGCGCCACGGGCTCGACCGCGAGGCGCTGATCTTCGACGTCCTGACGTTCACGCTGACCACCGGCGACGACGAGTGGAAGCCGAGCGCGGTCGAGACGATCGAGGGCATCCGCCGCATCAAGGAGGAGCTGCCGGGCGTGAAGACGTCGCTCGGCGTCTCGAACGTCTCGTTCGGCGTGTCGCCGGCGGCCCGCGCGGTGCTCAACAGCGTCTTCCTGCACCACTGCGTCGAGGCCGGGCTCGACCTGGCGATGGTCAACCCGAACCACATCACGCCGTACGGCGAGATCTCCGAGGAGGAGCGCACGCTCGCCGACGACCTCGTCTTCAACCGGCGCGAGGACGCGCTCGAGCGCTTCATAGGGCACTTCGAGTCGCAGGGCGAGGAGGCCGCGGAGGAGAAGGCCGACCCGACGGCCGGCATGGAGCCCGAGCAGGCCCTGCACTGGCACATCCTGCGCCGCAAGAAGGACGGGGTCGAGGACCAGATCGACCGGTCCGTCGAGAAGATCGGGGCGGTCCCGACGCTGAACGACGTGCTGCTGCCGGCGATGAAGGAGGTCGGCGACAAGTTCGGCGCCGGCGAGCTGATCCTGCCGTTCGTGCTGCAGAGCGCCGAGGTCATGAAGCGGGCGGTCGCCCGGCTGGAGCGCTACCTCGACCGGATCGAGGGCTACACGAAGGGCACGGTCGTGCTCGCCACCGTGTTCGGCGACGTGCACGACATCGGCAAGTCGCTCGTCAACACGATCCTCACGAACAACGGCTACACGGTCGTCGACCTCGGCAAGCAGGTGCCGATCTCGACGATCATCGAGGCGGCCGAGGAGCGGAACGCCACCGCGATCGGGCTCAGCGCCCTGCTGGTCTCGACCTCGAAGCAGATGCCCGCGTGCGTGGCCGAGCTGAAGGCGCGCGGGCTCGAGTACCCGGTGCTCATCGGCGGCGCCGCGATCAACAACGCGTTCGGCCTGCGGACGCTGTACGTCGAGGACGAGCCGTACGAGCCGGGCGTCTTCTACTGCAAGGACGCGTTCGACGGGCTGAACAAGATGGACCTGATCGTCGACCCGCCGGCGCGCGAGCGGCTGGTGGCGAAGACGCTCGAGGCGGGCGAGCGGCTGCGTGCCAAGGGGCCCGAGCCCGAGGGCCCCCCGACCGACGACGACAGCGTCCGGTCGCCGGCGCGGACCGACGTGCCGATTCCCGAGCCGCCGTTCTGGGGGGCGCGCGAGATCGAGGTCGACCTCGACGAGGTGTACCCGCACCTCGACACCCACGTCCTGTTCAAGCTGCACTGGGGCGGGCGCGGCGTGAAGGGCGAGGCCTGGCGCAAGCTGCTCGCCGAGGACTTCCAGCCGCGCCTGGAGCGCATGTGGCGCGAGCAGACGTACCTGCACCCGCGCGCGAAGCTCGGCTACTTCCCCTGCTACAGCGAGGGGAACGAGATCGTCGTCCTGGACCCCGAAGACCGCGAGACCGTGCTCGAGCGGTTCGTCTGCCCGCGCCAGCCGGGGCACGACCGGATCTGCCTGGCCGACTTCTTCCGGCCGAAGGAGAGCGGGGAGCTGGACGTCGTCGCCTTCCAGGCCGTCACGGCCGGCGACGAGGTGACCGAGCTGATGGCCGAGCTGGAGCGCGAGGGCGAGTTCGCCGAGCAGCTCTTCGTCCACGGCATCGGCGTCCAGACGGCCGAGGGCATGGCCGAGTGGCTGCACAGCGTGATCCGCGAGCAGCTCGGGCTCGCCCCGGGCCAGGGCCGCCGCTACTCGTGGGGCTACCCGGGCGTGCCCGAGCAGTCAGAGCACGAGAAGCTCTTCCGCGTCCTCGACGCGCCGTCGATCGGCCTGCGGCTGTCCGGCGGCTACGCGGTCGAGCCCGAGCAGTCGACGGTGGCGATCGTGGCCCACCACCCCCAGGCCGAGTACTTCGGCATGAAGTCCGGCCGTATCCGCGACACCGCGCCGCGCGACGACGTCATCAAGGGCTCGGACCGCGACCCGACGCGGCGGGCGCTGGCGCTGGCCGACGCCGAGTAGCGCGCGCGGCCTACGCCGCGGCGCCGTTCCCGTTGCCGTTCCCGAGGAAGTCCTCGACGGTCGCCACGCGGGCGAAGCGGCGCACGGCGTCGCGAGCGTCGCGGATGCGCGAGTCGATCTGCTCGTGGTCGTAGCCCGCGGCGCGGGCGGCGGCGATCTTCTGTCTCAGGTCGACCACCGCGTCCTGGTGGATGGCGCGGAAGCGCTCCACGCGCTCGGCGGTGATCTGCAGCTCGTCCAGCGTGTCGTCCATCGCTGTTGGCGTACCCGGACCCCCGGGCGGCTGACACGCGGGGTTCGGCGCGGCGTCAGCGGGCCGGCGCGGGCGCCGGCTCGGCGGCCGGCTCGGGCAGCGTGACCGGCGACGCGTGCAGCGCGCGCAGCCGGACGTCGCGCCACGAGAGGCCCTCGCGCACCAGCGCCGGGGCGCCCATGAGCACCGCCGTGGCGATCTCCACCGCCTGAAGCACGATGCCATAGGCCAGCGCGTCGGCGCTGCCGACGCCGTAGGCGTGCAGCACCGCGACGCACGCCGCCTGGAAGACGCCGAGGTTCGACGGGACCGCCGGCAGCACCGCGGTGACGTTCACCGCGAACAGCACGGCCGCGGCGGCGCCGATGCCGGCCCGGTCGTCGAGCCCGAAGGCGACGAGGAGCACGTAGCAGGCCAGCCACTGCAGGGCCCAGGCGCCGAGCTGAGCGGCCGCCGCCGTGGCGCCCAGCCGGGGGCGGCGGAAGACCATCAGCCCGCGGCGCACGCTCGTGAGCGCGCGCCGGGCCGCCGCCGGGCCGCCGGACCGCAGGACGGCGGGCGCGACCAGCACGCACAGCAGCACCACGACCGGGGCGATCGTCACGCCGACCAGCGCCCGGTTGTTCGTGAAGAGGTCGACGGTCGACAGCATCGTCACGCCGAGCACGACCAGCGCGAGGATGTTGAGCAGCGTCTGGGAGACGAGCGTGCCGAGCACGACCGGAAGGCGCTCGCGGGGGCGGCCCAGCCGGCGGGCGACGATCAGCGCGCGGGCCGGCTCGCCGAGGCGCGCGGGCAGCGTCGCCGACATCAGGACCCCGATCATCGTCCCCTGCAGGGCGTCGGCCCGCCTGACCCGCGTCTGCGGCAGCGCGGCGCGCAGGATCGCGTGCCACGCCTGGGCGCGCAGCACCATCGAGGCGCACATCACGCCGAGCCCGATCAGCGTCCACGACGGGCTCGAGTTGACGAGCGACTGGAGGATCGCGTCGACGCCGATCCGCTGCAGGGCCAGCCAGGCGCCGCCCATCGCGAGCAGCGCGGCGGCCAGCAGCGCGGCGCGCTTGGCGAACGCGAGCCCCGGCCGCGGGCGGCGCTCGGGCGCCGGCTCGAGCGACGGCAGCCGGCGGGGCGGGACGAGCGGCCCGCCGTCGGCGGGCCGGAGCCCGATGCGCGTCGCGGCGCGCGCCGCGGCGGTGGCCGGGGCGGGGACGGCGACCGCGTCCTCGTAGGCCTCGACGACCTCCCGGGCGACGTGCGGCCAGGCGTAGCGCTCCGCGCGCTCGCGCGCCGCGGCGCCCATCGCCCGGCGCCGCTCGCGGTCGAGCGCGAGGTCGCGCAGCGCGCCGGCCACCGCGGCGCCGTCGCCGGGCGGCACGAGCAGGCCGTCGACGCCGTGGCGCACCACGTCGGCGTAGCCCGCGATGTGGGAGGCGACGACCGGCGTGCCGTGGGCGAACGCCTCGGTCAGCACCATCCCGAAGCTCTCGCCGCCCAGCGAGGGCGCGCAGAGCACGTCGGCCCGGGCGAGCCGCCGCGACTTCTCGGCGTCGTCGACCTTGCCGAGCGCCGTCACGCCGCGCGCGTCGAGCAGCAGCGGCTCGACCTCCTCGCGCGTCGGCCCGACGAGCGTCAGCCGGGCGGGGACGTGCTCGCGCAGCGCCTCGAACGCGCGCAGCAGCACCGGCAGGCCCTTGCGCTCGACCACCTGGCCGACGAAGAGGATCTCGAGCGGGCGGTCGCCGGGGCCGCGAGCGCCGTCGCCGTCCGCGCGCGCGCCGAGCAGCGCGGGGTCGGGCAGGTGCACGCCGTTCGGCACGATCCGGTAGCGCCCGCCGAAGAAGCGCCGCGCGGTCCACGCCGCGGCCTCGGACACCGCGATCCGCACGCCCAGCCGGTTGAAGCGCCGCAGCGCGCCCGCGACGTTCGCCACGTTGTTCGAGACGGGGCTCGTCGAGTAGACGTGGAACGTGCCGACGAGCGGCGCCGGCGACGAGCACAGCGCGTCCCAGCTCAGCACCGGCGCCTCGGGCGCGTGCACGTGGACGACGTCGTAGCCGCCGGCGCGCAGCTCGCGGCGCATCGCCGCGACGCCGTGGGGCGTCAGCGACAGGTTCGACATGGCGCCGTTCATCGGGATGCCGGCGGTGCCGCCCAGCGGGACCACGTACTCGGGCAGCTCGACCCGCGCCGGGCGCGCTCCGCCGTGCAGCAGCGCCGTCCGCCGGGTGTCGCGATCGACGGGCGCGAGCACCCGCACGTCGTGCCCCTGGACGAGCAGCTCCTCGGCCAGAGCCTCGATGTGCCGCGTGACACCGCCTGGGTACGTCCACGAGTACGGAGAGACGAGGGCGACCCGCACGGCGGCCACTATATTCGCTGAAGTGCCGACGAGGCAGTTCGTGAAATACACCTTTCTCAAGCTCGACCCGGCCTGGCGGCGCCTCGAAGCGGACCAGCGGGGGGCCGGAAAGCGCGAGTTCGCGGCGGCCTGCGCCGACTTCGCGGAGGACCACCTGCTGCGGGCCTTCTCGCTCGTCGGCACCCGTGGCGACGCCGACCTGATGCTGCTGAGCCAGGCCACCAGCCTCGACGCGATCCACGAGTTCCACGTCGTGCTCGGCCAGAGCGGGCTCATGAAGTGGGCGTCGATCCCCTACTCCTTCCTGGCCATGACGAAGGAGAGCGAGTACTCGGACGAGTCGCGCCTGGAGGTCCGCCCCGCGCACGGGAAGTACCTCTTCGTCTACCCCTTCGTGAAGACGCGCGCGTGGTACGCGCTCGACGCGAAGGAGCGCTGGCGGATCATGCAGGAGCACATCCGCGTCGGCCGCGAGTACCCGAGCGTCGACCTCAACACCTCCTACTCGTTCGGGCTCGACGACCAGGAGTTCGTCGTCGCCTTCGAGACCGACGAGCCGGCGGACTTCCTGGACCTGGTGCAGCGGCTGAGGACGACCGAGTCCTCGTCCTACACCCTCCGCGACACCCCCACCTTCACGTGCATCTCGGCCTCGGTCGAGCGCGCGCTGAACGCCCTCGACGGCGAACCGATCGCGCTCGCCCTGACCCCGTCGGCATGAGGGACGTCACGATCATCGGCGCCGGCCCCGTCGGCCTCTCGGCCGCGTTCTGGGCCGGGATGCGCGAGGCGTCCTCGCAGATCGTCGACTCGCTGCCGGAGATCGGGGGCCAGCTCACGACGCTCTATCCCGAGAAGTGGATCTTCGACGTCCCCGGCCACCCCAGGGTGCTCGCAAAGGACCTCGTCGAGCTGCACCGCCGGCAGACGCTCGAGCAGTTCGACGTGCCGGTCCACCTCGAGACGACCGCCGAGCGGATCACGATCGAGGAGGACCGGGTGGTGCTCCACACGGACAAGGGCGACCTCGAGTCCCGGACGGTGATCGTCGCCGGCGGCCACGGCGCGTTCGAGCCCAAGAAGCTGCCGGGCTACGACGTGTCGCCGTGGGAGGGCCGCGGGGCCCACTACCTCGTCGGGTCCAAGGACGAGTTCGCCGGCAAGCGGGTGCTGATCGTCGGCGGCGGCGACAGCGCGTGCGACTGGGTCGTCAACCTGCTCGACGTGGCCGACCGGATCGGGCTCGTGCACCGGCGCGAGGGCTTCCGCGCGCACGAGCTGACCGTCAAGCAGGTGACCGACGCGGCGGAGGCCGGGCAGATCGACCTCCACGTCCCGTACCAGGTGCGCGAGGTCCGCGGCAACGGCCGGGTCGAGACCGTCACGCTGTTCCACTCGGAGACCGACGAGGAGATCGAGGTCCCGTGCGACGCGCTGCTGCTGCAGCTCGGCTTCAAGACCGCGCTCGGCCCGCTCAAGGACTGGGGCTTCGAGATCGAGAAGGGCGCGATCAAGGTCGACTCCCTCTTCAGGACGTCGCTCGACCGCGTGTGGGCGTGCGGCGACATCACGACGTTCGAGGGCAAGCTGAAGCTGATCGCGACCGGCTACGCCGAGGCGGCGATCGCCGTCTCGCAGGCCGTCCACCACATCCGGCCGGACGTGAAGATCCAGCCGAAGTACTCGACGAACACGGGCGTCCCCGGCGCCGTGGCCGGGCAGCCCTGAGCGCCGAGCCCTGGAAGCACCTCCGGGCGGCCGACCCGGTCCTCGCGCGGCTGCTCGACGCGATCGGCGAGCCGGACGGCAACCGGCGCCCGCCCGTCGACCACTACTCGGCGCTGGTCCGGGCGATCGTCGGCCAGCAGCTGTCGGTGCGCGCGGCGCGGGCGATCCACGGGCGGCTGCTCGAGCAGTTCGGCGGCGCGCCGCCGGCGCCCGAGCAGGTCCTCGCGCGCGACCCCGACGAGCTGCGCGCGGCGGTCGGGCTGTCGCGGGCGAAGGTCGCGTTCCTGCGGTCGCTGGCCGAGCACGTCGTCTCGGGCGAGCTGGAGCTGGACCGGCTCGACGCGATGCCCGACGAGGAGGTCGTCCGCGAGCTGGTCGCCGTCAAGGGGATCGGCGAGTGGAGCGCGCACATGTTCCTGATGTTCCAGCTGCGGCGCCCAGACGTGCTCGCGGTCGGCGACCTCGGCATCCGGCGCGCGGTCGAGCGCGCCTACGGCCTGCCCGACCTGCCGAGCGCGGCGGAGCTGACCGCGCTGGCCGAGCCGTGGCGCCCGTTCCGGACGTCGGCGTGCCTGCTGCTGTGGCACTCGCTGGACAACGCCCCCGCCTAGCGGCGGCGGGTCAGTAGTTGCCGGAGATGCGGTCCCACGCGCGCCGGGCCGCGTCGCGGACCTTGTCGCCGGCGGTGTCCCCGGCGATGTCGTCGGCCGTCACGTCGACCGCGGCGGGGCTGGCCGTCGGCTCGGGCAGGCGGCGGGCGTCCTCGGCCGTCATGTCGAGGATCACCAGGCGCGTGTAGATCTCGGCGACCTGCGGCGCGTCGACGAAGCGGTCGCCGTCGCGGGTGTCGAGGACGAGGCCGTCGAAGATGTCGGCGCCCTCGTCGGCCAGCACGCGCTTGACGGTGCCGACCTCGACGCCGTCGCGGCCCTCGACGCGGGTGCCCTCGACGAGGACGGTGTAGGCGATCGGCTCGCCGCGGTCTTCCATCAGCCGCACGATAGCCGCCCGCGGGCCGCCCGCCGCCAGAGGTCGTAGACCGGGTACGTGCGGCTGAGGCCGGGGTCGGCGAGGCCGACGGGGAAGGCGGTGTCCTCGCGGAACGTGTACTGGAACGCCGCGTCGACGCTGCGGTCGCGCGACCACCGGCGCAGGGCGGTGGCCATCGCGCGGCAGTCCGAGCGCAGCTCGCCCGGGTCGTAGGTGCGCGGCGCGCCGACGCGCGTGCCCCCGACGCCGGTCTCGGTCACCCAGATCGGCTTGCCGCGCGTGCACGCGCGGCGCGCGAGCGCGCGGCGCAGCTGGCCGACCGGGCCCTCCAGCCCGCTCTGCTCGCCGCGCTCGGCGTACATGTGCTGCGCCCACACGTCGCCGGCGCAGGCCACGTCGGCGGGCAGCGACTCGACGAGCTCCTTGACGCCGGTGACCAGCGGGCTCGGGTGGTTGACGCCCGCCAGCTCGCCGAGCACGAGGCGCCGGTCGCCGCCGGCCGCGGCCAGCTCGGCGCGCAGCGCGCGGACGATCCGCGCGTACACGCCGACCGCGAGCGAGGGCGACTCGGCGTCGCAGCGCGCCCGCTGCGGGCTGACGAAGTACGGCTGGTTGGGCTCGTTCCACGGGCTCCACCAGCGCAGCTCGACGCCCTCCTGCTCGCCCAGGGCCAGCAGCGCGCGGACGAGGCGGCGGTAGCCCGCCAGCCCCGCGCGGGTGATCGGCCGCGCGCGCGGAAGCTCGGTGTCGCGCTCGCAGCCGTGCGGCCGGCGCGCCGCCCACTCCGGCACGCCGTAGATCGTCACGACGACCTCCCAGCCGCCGTTGGCCTGCTGCTGCGAGCGGACGGCGCGCAGCACGTCGCGCAGCCCGGCGAACTCGCCGCAGGGGCCGATGTCGCGCAGGCAGCCGTTGTCGGTCCCGTCGAACGCGGGCGGCCGGTCACGCCGGGCCTGGACCGCGGCCCAGTCGACCATCAGCCGGTAGTAGCGGGGCTTGAGCGCCTCGACGCGGTCGCGCCACGGGCCGAAGCCGGGCGGCAGGTCGGGGCGGGCGGCGCGGCTCCACAGGAGGTTGGCGTTGCGCTCGCTCAGGCCGGTGACGAGCGGCAGCGGCCGCTCCGGAGCCGCCTCGCGGGCCGGCGCGGTGCGGCCGGGCTCGGTCGCCGCCGGAGCGGTGGCGGCCGGCGCGGTGGAGGGCGGCGCGGCGCGGCGGGGAGCGGGATCGCCGGAGGACCCCAGCACGACGGCGGCGACCGCCGCCGCGGCGGCGGCGAGCGCGGCCGCCAGGGCGACCGCGCGGCGGCGGCTCAGACCGCCGAGACCTCTTCCTCGTCGGGCACCCGGAACGACGAGCCGCAGCCGCAGGCCGCGATGACGTTCGGGTTGTTGACCTGGAAGCCGGCGCCGGTCAGCGCGTCGACGTAGTCGATCTGCGAGCCGTGGACGTACGGCAGCGACTGGCGGTCGACGAGGATCTGGAGCCCCTGGTCCTCGTAGACGTGGTCGTCGTCGCGCCGCTCGTCGAACGCGAGCTGGTACTGGAAGCCCGAGCAGCCGCCGCCCCGGACCCCGAGGCGCAGGCCGGCGGACCCCAGGTCGACGCCCTGGGCGGTCAGGAACTCGCGCACCTTCTGCGCGCCGATGTCCGTGAAGGTGATGTCCGCGTACTGCATCGCTTCACAAAGGATAGCGGCCTGCGCGAACCCGGCTACTCTTCGACCCGTGCCCACGCCCGACGAGCTCAAGCAGCGCATCGAGGCCTCGATCCCCGGGTCGCTTGCCGAGGTCGAGTCGGCGGACAACGTGCACTTCACCGCCCGCGTGAGGAGCGACGCGTTCGCCGGGAAGAGCCGCATCCAGCAGCACCGGATGGTGTACGACGCCTTCGACGAGGGCGAGCTCGGCGGCGCGGTCCACGCGCTCCAGATCAAGACGGAGGTTCCATGAGCGACAACCCTCTCCGCGACGCCATCGACGAGGCGATCCGTGACAACGAGGTCATCCTCTTCATGAAGGGCACGCCCGAGCAGCCGATGTGCGGGTTCAGCGCGCGCACGGCCGCCGCGCTGCAGGGCGTCGGCAAGCCGTTCGCGGCGGTCGACATCCTGCCCGACCCGCGCATCCGCCAGGAGCTGTCGGCGATCTCGAACTGGCCGACGATCCCGCAGCTGTTCGTCAACAGCGAGCTGGTCGGCGGCTGCGACATCGTCACCGAGATGTACGAGACCGGCGAGCTGCACGAGGTCCTCGGCGCCGAGCGGCCGGCGGAGGCCGTCGAGGCGCCCGCGCCCGCGGCGGCGGCCGGGCCGCAGCCGCTGGGCATCGAGAACCGGCTCAACTAGAGCCGGCGCGCGTCAGCGGCCGAGGGCGTCCTCGGCCGCGCGCACGACGCTCGCGGCGTCGATCCCGACCTCGGCCATCAGCTCGGCCGGCTTGCCGCTGCCCGGCAGCTTCGACACCGCGAGCCGCACCAGGCGCGTCCGCGCGTCGCGGTCGGCGAGCGCGCCCGCGACCGCCTCGCCGACGCCGCCCTCGGGCCAGTGGTCCTCGACGGTCACGATCGCCCGCGTCTCGGCCGCCGCGGCGGCGAGCGTCTCGCCGTCGACCGGCTTGACGGAGTAGAGGTCGACGACCCGGGCGCGCACGCCGCGCTCCCCCAGCCGGTCGGCCGCCGTCAGGCACTCGTGCAGCGTGATCCCGGCGCCCACGAGCGTCACGTCGTCCTCGCCGCTCGAGCGCACGACCCGGCTCCCGCCGATCGCGAACTCGTCGTCGGGACCGTAGATCACCGGCGTCGCGCCGCGCGTGGTCCGCAGGTAGCTGATCCCGCGGTGGCGGCTCATGGCCTCGACCAGCTGCGCCGTCTGCCACGGGTCGCACGGGTAGAGCACGACGCTGCCGCCGACCGCGCGCAGCGACGCCAGGTCCTCCAGCGCCATCTGCGACGGGCCGTCCTCGCCGATCGACACGCCGGCGTGCGAGCCGCACAGCTTGAGGTCGGCGTCCGAGATCGCCGCCATGCGGACGAAGTCGTACGCGCGCGCCAGGAACGCCGCGAACGTGGACGCGAACGGCTTCCACCCGCGCACCTGCAGCCCGACGGCCGCGGCGACCATCTGCTGCTCGGCGATGAACATCTCGAAGTAGCGGTCGGGGTGCGCGGCCGCGAACCTCTCGGCGAACGTCGAGTTCGAGACCTCCGCGTCGAGCGCGACCACGCGCTCGTCGGTCCCGCCGATCCACGCCAGGGCGTCGCCGTAGGCCTCGCGGGTCGACGCCTTGCCGCCCGCCTCGTACTGCGGGCGCGCGACCTGCTCGCGCGGCAGCGGCCGCGCGGGCGGCCCGGGCGACGGGCGCTGGACGCGCACGTGCAGCGAGCGGACGCCGCCCAGCTCGGCGATCGCGTCGTCGGGGTCGGCGACGAGCTTGCCGTGCCAGCCCGGCTTGTCCTCGACCGCGGCGACGCCCTTGCCCTTCTTCGTGCGCGCGAAGATCGCCGCGGGGCGGCCGGCCTGCGTCGCGGCCGCGTACGCCTCGTCGATCGCCGCCACGTCGTGGCCGTCGATCTCCTGGACGTGCCAGCCGTCGGCCCGCGCGCGCGCCGCGAACGACGACGTGTCCCACTCGTGCATCGTCGGCCCGCGCTGGCCGAGCCGGTTGACGTCCACGATCGCGATCAGGTTGTCGAGCTGCGCGTGGCCGGCGTGCTCGAACGCCTCCCACATCGAGCCCTCGGCCATCTCCGAGTCGCCGCACAGCACCCAGACGCGGTAGCCGGCGCCCTCGAGCCGCTTGCCCGCGAGCGCGATGCCGACCGCGATCGGCAGCCCCTGGCCGAGCGACCCGGTGGCGACGTCGACCCACGGGATCTCCGGCGTCGGGTGGCCCTGCAGCCGGGCGCCGTGCCTGCGGAAGGTGAGCAGCTCCTCGTCGTCGATCGCGCCGACGGCCTTGAACATGGCGTACAGCAGCGGCGAGGCGTGGCCCTTGGAGAAGACCAGGTGGTCGTTCGCGGGGTCGTCGGCGCGCGAGTAGTCGCAGCGGAGATGGCGCGCCAGGAGCACCGCCGCCAGGTCGGCAGCGGACATCGAGGAGGTCGGGTGCCCGGAGCCGCCGGCCGTGCTCGTCCGGACCGCGTCGACGCGAAGCTGCTGCGCCAGCTCGTGCAGCTGCTCCGGGCTCGCGGTCGACTCGATGTGGGCCTCGTGGACAGACAAGGGGAACGCCTCCAGGCGGCTCGGAGCGGCGGGAGCGGCAAGGCTACTACGGCGCCGGAGGGCGCCGTCAGCGCACGAAGACCGGCGCCCGGACGAGGCCGCTGAGGCGCAGCTCCGAGTCCCGGTACACCTTGCGGGCGCGCCGCGGGCGACCCTCGTCGCCCTCCTCGTCCTCGTCGTCGGGCGGCTCGAAGCTGGCGGTCACGCCGTCGTAGCGGGAGATCGAGGCGACCGCCTTGCGCAGCTGCTCGACGCTGCGCGGCCCCGTCACGTCCTCCTCGCCGCCCAGCTCGAACAGCAGCTCGCTGAGCGCCAGCTCGAAGACGTCGCCGGAGTCGGTGTCCGGCCCGCGCAGCGTCAGCCGGCGCGGCCCGGGCGGCAGGCCGCGGGGCACCTTGACGCGCAGCCTCCGCCACGCGCGCTCGCCGCGCACGACCTGGATCAGCACCCGCACGGGGACGGTCCGCCCGCGCCGCACCGAGCGCGGCGCCCGGGCGCGGAGCATGTACGCCTGGCGCAGGCCGCGGCGCAGCGTCAGGTTGACGTCCACGCTCTCCATGTCGAGCGTGCCGAACTCGTAGCCGTCGATCAGCGCGACGGCCTCGGCGAGGTCGCTGGCCATCGGCCCCCCGGCGCCGAGCGACGGCCCCTCGTCGATGCCGCTGCGCACCACGTAGCGGTTGCAGAACTTGAGCGACTTCGTCTCGCCGGCGAGGCGGAACCAGGCGCACATCTCGCCGCTCTGGCGCGCCGGCACCTCGCCCAGCGTGGTGGTCGCGCCCTCGCCGACGAGGGCGCCGCCGACGATGGCCAGCGGCGAGAGGCCCATCGGCTGGCCGATCGCGTTCTCGTCGGCGATGTGGGCGCGCAGCGTCCGGACGCGGCCGGTGTCGCCGTCGTTGGCGATGACCCGCATCGGGAAGCGGTCCGGCAGCACGCCGAGCCGGCCGGCGACCGCCGACAGCCCGTCGCCGCTGATGACGCCGACGTCGTGGCCGGGCGCCGCCAGCTTGTAGCTGCTCAGCACGTCGACGCCCAGCGGGTTGTTGACGACCGTGTAGACGTAGGCGTCCTGCAGGAACAGCGAGCGCCGGCCCGCCGCGTTGAGCGGGTGGCCGAACGCCCACAGGCGGTCCCCGTCCACGTACGAGACCGTGCCGATCGCGCCCAGGTTGACGGCGCCGCTCGACAGCCCCGCGGCCATCGCGGCGCCCGGGCGCAGCTGCTGGACCGGGAACGCCGCGGCGCGCGGCCGGCCCGACACGTCGAGCAGCACCTGGCCCTGGCGGGCGGCGAGCTGGGAGAACGCCCGGCCGACCCGCGGCGAGACGCCGGCGAGGGTCAGCGGGGCGGCGAGCGTCCGGGCCCCGCGCGGGGCCGGCGGCGTGCCGACCGGCGGGTCGACCGGCTGGGCGACGATCTGCTCCATCGGCGTCGCCAGCGCCATCTTGCCCCCGTACTCGCCGACGCTCTCCGAGATCGCGCCGGCGTAGGCGTCGCGCCCCTCGCGGTCGCGGCAGACGATCGGCGAGCCGGAGAAGCCGGGGCCGAGGCCGGTGCGGTCGACGGCCTCGCCGGACACCCGGACGATGATGCGCGGCGCGGCGGAGGCCTCGTCGCCGGCCACGACGTCGACGATCTCGACGTCGAACGACGCGATGTCGGTGCCGCGGACGACCGACAGGCCGGTGCAGCGCATGCCGCTCTGGACGTCCGAGAGGGGCATGATCGGCTCGGCGGCGCCGGCCGGGGCGGCGAGCAGCAGGGCGAGCGAGACGGTGAGGAGAGCGCGCAAGCTCGGGAAGGTAGTCAATCGCCGTCCCCGTCGGTGCACCAGCGCAGGTGCTCGACGATCCGGCGCGAGTCGCAGATCGCCTCGCCGCCCACCACGGCAACCGGGACGTGCCGCTGGCCCGACAGCGCGGCGACCTCCTCGCGGTCGCGCCGCCGCCGGGCGACCCGCACCTCGTCGAACTCGATCCCGCTGCGGCGCAGCTCGCGGGCGACCCGACCGCACGGGCACAGCCAGTCGGTCGGCGTGCGGCAGCGATAGAGCGTCGCCAAGAATCGAGAGTGTAGGGTCCGCCGCCGGAGGGCCCATGACACCTGTCGCCGTCGTGACCGACACGACGCACTACCTGCCTGCCGACCTCGTCGCGCGGCACGATCTTCACCTCGTCTCGCTCTACGTCCGCTGGGGCGGCGAGCAGCTGCGCGAGTCCGAGATGGAGGACTTCGGCGCCTTCTACGAGCGCCTGCGCTCGGCGAGGGAGCTGCCGACCACCTCGCAGCCGTCGATCGGCGACTTCGTCGCGGTGCTCGAGCCGCTCGTCGCCGCCGGCCGCGACGTGCTCTCGGTGCACATCTCGGCGGGGATCTCGGGCACCCACGACGCGGCCCTGCAGGCGAAGGCGCAGCTCGAGGAGCGCGGGCACCCCGGGCGGATCGAGGTGGTCGACTCGGGGAGCGGATGCGGCGGGCTCGGGTTCGTGGCGCTCGCCGCCTGCGCCCGCGCGCGGGCCGGCGGCAGCCTGAGCGAGGTCGCCGCGCAGGCGCGCGACGCGCGCGACCACATGAAGGTCTGGTTCGCCGTCGACACGCTCGAGTACCTGCGCCGCGGCGGGCGCATCGGCGCCGCGCAGGCGTGGATCGGCGGCGCGCTGAAGATCAAGCCGATCCTCAGCATCGAGTCGGAGATCGCCCCGATCGAGCGGGTGCGCACGTCGGGCAAGGCGTTCGAGCGGCTGGTGGAGTTCATGCGCTCGCTCGCCGCCGAAGGCGCGAACGCCTGGATCGTCCAGCACGTCCAGGCGGCCGAGCAGGCCGAGCGGCTCGTCGAGCGCGGCCGGGAGGTGTTCGGCACCGAGCCGGTGTGCGTCTCGGAGATCGGGCCGGTGATCGGCACCCACGTCGGGCCGGGCCTGATCGGCGTCGGCGCCGTGCCCGCGCACTACCTGAGCTGAGCCGTCCGCGGCGCCGGTCAGAGTGCGTGGCGCACCGTGCGCCGCGTCTCGACCGTCCGCCTCGTCCTGCAGGCCGTCCTCGTCGTCGTCGCGGTCGTGATCGCGCTGTACCTGGTCTACCTGCTCCGCCAGCCGATCGGGTGGGTGCTGATCGCGGGCTTCATCGCCGTCGCGCTGGCGCCCGCGGTCGCGTTCCTGCAGCGGCGGATGCGCCGCGGCTTCGCGATCGCGATCGTCTACCTGGGGCTGCTGGCGGTCCCGATCCTGCTCGCGCTGATCATCGTGCCGCCGATCGTCACGCAGGTCGACGACCTGGCGCGCGACGTGCCGCGCTACGCGCAGGACCTGCGCGAGTTCGTCGCGGAGAACGAGCGGCTGCGCGAGATCGACCAGGACTACGACATCACCGGCCGCATCCAGGAGGAGGCCGGCAAGCTCCCGGGCCGCGTCGGCGACGCGGCGGCGATCCTCGGCGACATCGGCCTCGGGCTCGTCAACTCGATCTTCGCGCTGGTGACGATCCTCGTCCTGACCGCGTTCATGCTGGGCAGCGGGCCGCGCTGGCGGCGCGGCGCGCTCTCGCTCATGGCGCCGGAGCGCGCCGAGCGGATGGACCGCGTGATGGACCGGATGGCGGGCGCGGTGGCGGGCTACGTCGCGGGCGCCATGACGATCGCGGTGATCGCCGGAACGCTGACGTTCCTCGTCCTGACGATCCTCGGCGTGCCGTTCGCCGGGCCGCTGTCGGTGTTCGCGGGCTTCATGTCGCTGATCCCGCTCGTCGGCGCGACGATCGCCGCGGTGCTCATCGGGATCGTCACGCTCTTCAACGACTTCCCGACCGACACGATCGTCTGGACGATCTGGGCGATCGTCTACCAGCAGCTCGAGAACAACCTCGTCCAGCCGCAGATCCAGCGGCGCACGGTCGACGTGCAGCCGTTCGTGGTGCTCGTCGCGGTGCTGTTCGGCAGCGCCCTGCTCGGCGTGCTCGGCGCGCTGGTGGCGATCCCCGTCGCGGCGTCGATCCAGATCGCGATCCGCGAGTGGTGGGCCTACCGGCAGGAGGAGCGCGCCCGGCTCGAGGCCGCGCAGGACGTCACCAGCTCGACCGGCGGGCACATCGTGCCGCCCCAGCCGCCGCCGGCGCCGGGCTAGCGCTTCCTGCGCCCGAGGAGGCGCGGGATCACGCCGATCCCGCCGCCGATCACGAACCCGGCGACCGCCGCGCCGATGAGGATCTTCTGCTGGTTGCGGACGATCTGCGCGCGCCAGTCGGTCGCGCGCTGCACCTCGCCGCGCAGCCGGTCGACCGCATCGCCCAGCTCGCGCCGGTGCTGCTCGATGTCGCGCCGGATCTCCTCCGGCGAGCGCTGCGCCGTGCCGCTCACGAGCTGACCGTCTCCCTGATCCGCTTGGCCTCGTCGATCGCCATGTCCGGGGTCGGCGGGGCGCCGCGCTTGATCCACCGCACGCCGAGCAGCCCGGCGATCGCGGCGAGCAGGAAGAGGATGCCCGCCGTGACGAGGTGGCCCCAGAAGATGTCGAGCGTCTCGCTGCCGAACACCCACGCGAACAGCCAGGCGACCGCGTGGAGCAGCAGGATCAGCCCGAGGACGGCGAAGACGCCGGCGGCCGCGGCGACCGCGGCCCCCTTGCTCAGCGTCTTGACCTTGCGGCCGACCTCGGCCTTGGCGAGCTCGATCTCCTCGCGGACGAGCAGCGACGCCTTCTCTGAGATCTCGGCGACCGTGTGCCCGATCTGCTGCGGGGCGGTCTTGTCGGTGTCGGGCGAGTAGGCCATCAGCCGACGATCCTCCGCAGCACCAGCGCGAGGGCGAGCCCGCCGGCGAAGGCGGCGCCGACGAGCGCCTCGGGGCGCTGGGTGACGGGGACGCCCCCGTCGGGCCGCGCGCTCCCCGGCGGGTGCGACGCGGTCTGCTCGCCGTGCGCGACGGTCGGCGCCGGCTCGGCCTGGGCGGCCTGCTCAGCGGAGATCGCCCCGCCCGGCGTGTCGGTCTCGGCGCTCACTCCGGCGGGTCTTCCCCGAACATGCGGCGATAAACCACCGCCGCGAGGCGTGTCACCACCATGCTGGAGAGGGCGCCGAAGGCGGCGAGCAGTCCTGACCAGGCGAGGCGCTTGACGAGATCGTTGTCCACCGCGCCGGACTTAATCAGATCGGAGTGGTGGCCGGAGCCTCCAGGCCGCTGCAGATCGTCTCCACTACGAACGTCTTGGCCTCTTCGAACTCGCTCTCGCCCTGGGGCAGCACGTCGAAGATCCAGCCCGTGAGCACCTGCTCGATCGCGCCGTAGAACGCCATCGCGGCGAACTGGGGGGTGATCTCGTCGCGGAACGTCCCGGCGCGCTGGCCCTCGTCGACGATGTCGGCGATGAGGTCGTAGGCCTCGCGAATCTTGGCCAGGTGCTTGCGGCCGAAGCTGTTCGCGGCGCGCGTGACCTCGACGATGATCACCTTCATCACGTCGGGGTCGTGGCGGTAGGAGTCGACGATGAACGACGTGATCGCGTGCAGCTTGTCGCGCGCCGCGCCGTCGCCCGCGTCGACCTCGCGGATCGCGTCGAGCAGCAGGTTCCAGCGGTCGAGGAACAGGGTGTCGAGCACCTCGTCCTTGGAGTCGAAGTAGTGGTAGACGAGGCCGTACGCGACGCCGGCGTCGTCGGCGATGTCGGAGACGCGCGCGGTGTGGAAGCCCTGGCGCGCGAAGACGCGGACCGCGGCGTCGAGGATGATCCGGCGCTTGTCGGCGGCGGCGGTCCGGGCCATGGCCTAGGCTGGCACCCCCAGCTCGCGGCGGTGCCTCAGCGCCGGCAGGCTGGCGCGGACGCGCTCCTGCGCGCGGCGGTCGAGGTCGGCGACGACGTGGGTCTCGGCGTCGGGCGCCTGCGCGAGGACGACGCCCCACGGGTCGACGATCATGCTCCGGCCGCCCGATCGCAGGCCGCCGGCGTGCTCGCCGACCTGGTTGGCGGCGACGACGAACGCCTGCTGCTCGATCGCGCGGGCGCGGATCAGGACCTCCCAGTGGTCGCGGGTGGTCGGCAGCGTGAAGGCGCTCGGAACGGCGAGGACCGTGGCGCCGCGCTGCTGGAGCGCCTCGTAGAGGCTGGGGAAGCGCAGGTCGTAGCAGATGCTCAGGCCGACCTTCGTGCCGTCCGCGGTCTGCGTGACGACGGGGCCGTCGCCGGCGTCCTCCTCGGCGGACTCGCGGTACGCGCGGCCGTCGACCTCGACGTCGAAGAGGTGCAGCTTGGTGTAGGTCGCGTGGACCTCGCCGTCGGGGCCGGCGTGGAGGGCGGTGTTGCGCAGCCTGCCGCCCTCCGTGCCGCTCTTCAGTGCCATCGAGCCGGCGACGAGGTCGATGCCGAGCTCGCGCGCCGTCCGCTTCGCCCAGCGGACGGCGGGGCCGTCGTCGGGGTCCTGCGCGCCGGCGCGGAGGACGTCCGGCCCGCCGAGCGCCGGCCACTTCTCCGGCAGGACGACGAGGGCGGCGCCGTCGCGGGCCGCGGCGCGGGTCAGCCGGTCGGCCGTCTCGAGGTTGCGGTCGAGGTCGTCGGTGGACGTCATCTGCACGGCGGCGGCGCGCACCGCCCGAACGGTACCGTCCGCGCGGTGCTCCCATGGCGCGGCACCGCCGAGGACCGGCCCGCGGGCGTCGTCGTCCCGCCGGCGCGGATGCCGCTCGCGGTGCGCGGGCAGCCGCTGAAGCGCTGGCGCTACGTGGGCGTCTTCGGGGAGCGGCTCATGCTGTGCGCGGGCGTGGTGTGGATCGGCGTCGTGCCGCAGGCGTTCTGGGCGGTCTGGGACCGGCGGACCGGCGTCCTGCGCGAGCGCACGCGGTTCGTGCGGCCGGGGCGGTTCGCGTCGGTGGGCGGCGGCGGCGCGTCGGTGGCGATCCGCGACGGGGGCGTGTCGGCCTCGCTCGCGGTGTCCTTCGGCGCAGCGGTCGAGACGGCGTCGCCGCACGGGCGCGCGTGGATCTGGACGCGCAAGCAGGGCGGCGTGCGTGTCCGTGGGCGGGTGGTGCTCGACGGCGAGGCGATCGTCGTGGACGACGTCGGGTGCGTCGACGAGAGCGCCGGCTATCACGCACGCGCGACCGACTGGCAGTGGTCGGCGGGCGCGGGGCGCCTGGTGGACGGCCGGTCGGTCGCGTGGAACCTCGTCACCGGGGTCCACGACGCGCCGGCCGCCAGCGAGCGGACGATCTGGGTCGACGGAGAGCCGGTCGAGTGCGCGCCCGTCGAGTTCGCCCCGTCCCTCGAGGCGATCGCGTTCGCCGACGGCTCGCGGCTGCGGTTCTCCGCCGAGGCGACCCGCGCCCGGACCGACGACCTCCTCCTGCTCCGCAGCGAGTACCAGCAGCCGTTCGGGACCTTCGCGGGAACGCTCGAGGGCGGTCTCGAGCTCGCGGAGGGCCGCGGCGTGATGGAACGCCACTCGGCCCGCTGGTAGCGCCGCGCCGCCGGCGTCCCTCCGCCGCGCCACGCGCACGGCGCCACCGCGCGTCCCTCCGTCGCGCGTCCCTCCGCCCCGCGGCACCTGGCGGCCTCTCGCCCACCCGCCCGTCGGACGCGCGTCCAGTCGGTTGCCGTTCGGAAATGCGGCGTTTGCGCCGCTCCGCGCGCTTTTCCCGCAAGGGCGTCCAACTGCGTGGACGTAAGACCCACTGGCGTTGTGCGTTGGAGTTCGGTTGAGTACTGCCGGCCGGCGGCGGCGAAGGCGTTCCCCGTCGCCGGCTCCTCCCCCTCCCGTCCCTCTCCTCAAGGAGCTCGCTGCCATGCGCGCCCGTCGTCCCCTGTCCGCTCGCTCGAAGCTGCTCGCCTCCGCGGCGCTCGTCGGGCTGCTCCTCGCGGCCGTCGCCGCCGTCGTCCAGTCGGCGTTCACGAGCACGGTCCGCAACCCCGGCAACACGTTCGAGGCGGGCACGATCGCGCTGTCCGGCAGCGTCGACCGTGGCTCGGCCCTGTTCGACCTGCGCGGGCTGAAGCCCGGGCCGGTCGCCAGCCGCTGCATCAAGGTCGCGTACGCGTCGAGCGGCGGGCTCGCCTCGACCGTCCGGCTCTACGGCGCGACCACCGGCCCGCTCGGGCAGCACCTCAACGTGCGCATCACGCGCGGCGCGTTCCCCGGTCCGGCGCCCGCGGGCGGGCTGTGCACGGGCTTCACGGCGTCGTCCGCGACGCCGCTGTACGCGGGCGCGCTGGCGGCGCTGCCGGCTTCGTACGCGGCGGGGGTCGTCGACCCCGACGCCTCGTGGACCGACGGCGACTCGGCGGTCTACCGCATCGACGTCGACCTCGCCGACAGCGACGACGCCCAGGGCGACGCGGCGACGACCGAGCTGGTCTTCGAGGCCCGCAACGCGTAGCGGAGGCCCACGGCCCACCTCCGCCACGACGCCCCGCCGGGCGCGCCGCCCTCTGCGCGCCCGGCGGGGCCCTCCCCCTTCACGCCAATGCTCTCCCGCATCGCAACCATCCCCCTCGCCCTCCTCGCCGCGGCGGCGCTCGCCGTGGCCGGAGCGGCCGCGGCCGGCGTCGCGCCGCACGTCGAGCTGTCCGACTCGATGCGCCCCGCGCTGCGCGCCGGCGACGTCGTGTGGCTCGACCGCATCGCCGCCCGCGAGGCCCGCACCGGCGACATCGTCGCCTTCGACGACGCCCAGCGCGACGCGGTCGTCCTGCACCGCGTCGAGCGCGTCCGCCCGGCACCGCTCGGCCGGCTGCGCTTCACGACCCGCGGCGACGCCAACAACACCTCCGAGACCTGGGCGATCGACGCCGGAGGCACCGTCGGCCGCTACGCCGGAGTCCGCGTCCCGGTCGCCGGCCGCGCCGTCCGAGCCCTCCAGGGCCCGCCGCTGGCCGCCGTCGCGATCCTCAGCGCCGCGGTCCTGGCGACCCTCGCGCTGCGAAGGATCTGGTCGTGACCGCGCCGGGTGGGTCGCCAGCGGAGTGTCGCGCGAGCGAGGCTGTGGAGCGTCACGCGAACGAGGCTGTGGAGCGTCGCGCAAGCGAGGCTGTGGAGCGCCGCGCGACGGGGCCGGCGGAGCGTCGCGCGAGCGGGTCGGCGGAGCGTCACCCGAACCGGTCGGCGAAGGGCCGTCGCGTCCTCCGCGCTGCCACGCTCGCCGTCGCCGCCGCCGGTGCTCTCGCCGCCGGTGCGCTCGCGGCTGACCGCGCCATGCGCGACGTTCGCGAGCCGCTCCCCGTGTTGAGCGTCGATTCCGGCCGGCCGCTGTTCGCGCTGCGCGGGCTTCGGCATGGCGACCGGGCGGTGCGGTGCGTCGGGCTGACGAACGAGGGGCCGGGCGAGGCCTTCGGGTCGGTGCTCGGGCGGAGCGAGGGCGGCGACCTCGGACGGTCGCTGCGGCTGGCCGTCACGCGCGGGTGCGACGGCGGGACTGTGCTGTTCAGCGGGCGGCTCGACGAGTTCGAGCGGGCTCGCGACGACGAGCCGTGGCCGGCGGGCGCCCGGCGGACGTACGGCCTGGCCGTCGAGGTGGTCGGCTCCGACGAGGAGGTCCAGGGGCGCCGCGCCGGCCACGAGTTCGCCTTCGCCAGCGAGCGGCCGGAGGGCGACCCCGCTCCGGCGCCCGCGGCGGGCGGCGCGAGCTCCGAGCAGCCGCCGGCCGCGGCGCAGCCCGCGTGCACCTCCATCGCGTTCGCGCCGAGCGGCGGCCGGCGGCGGCGCCCGGTGCTGATCAAGCGCCACCGGGTCGACGCCCGCGTGACCGCCAAGCTGATCCTGCGGATCTACGGCGCGCCGGGCGCCCAGCGGCTCGTGCTCGTCACCGGGCTGCGGGTCGGGCGCACGGTGCTCATGGGTCGCGACTGGGGGCGCGTGTCGTACCGGGTCGCCGGCGGTGCTGCGGTGACCTCGACGCGCCGCCCGTTCCGCGTGCGCATCGCGCCGGGCGCCCTGCGCCCCGGGCGCAACGTGGTCCGCGTCACCGTCGTCCCGCGCCACGGCCGCGCCGTCCGCGCGCGCTACGTCCTGCGCATCGCTGCGCCGCCCATCGGAGGAACGTCATGCGTGATCGGCTGAACCGCCCGCGGGGAAGCGGCGACGGCGCCGCCCGGCCGCGCGGCCGCCGCGACGACAGCGCCCCGCGCGAAGCCGCCCGGTCGCGCAGCCGCCGCGACGACGGCGCCCCGCGCGAAGCCGCCCCGCCGCGCAGCCGCCGCGACGGCGCCGCCCGGCCGCGGAGCAGCCGCTACGACGGCGCCTGCCCGCGCCGCCGCTTCACCGCCGCCGCCGCAGCCGCGGCCGCGCTCGTCCTCGCCGCCGGCGTCGCCGCCGTCGCGCCCGTGACGTCGGGCTTCACGACGGCGACGCGGCCCGGCGCGAGCAGCTTCGCGGCGGCTCCGGTCTTCCCCCCGCGGCTGCTCACCGCGCCGGCGATCTACGGCAACCCCGTCCACGGCGAGACGCTGTTCGCCACGGACGGCACGTGGGCGCGCGGGGTGGACTCGGTCGCGATCGAGTGGCTGCGGTGCGACGGCAGCGGCGGCTGCGTCGCGGTCGGGACGGGGGCGGAGCGCGAGCTGACGGCGGCGGACGTCGGGGCGGTCATGCGCGTGCGGGTCACCGCGACGAACGCCGGCGGCAGCGCGGACGCTCGGTCGGGCCCGACGGCGACCGTCGCCGAGATGCCCGCGCCGAGGATCACCACGGATCCGAAGATCATCGGAACCCCCGTCGTCGGCCGGATGGTGGCCGTCTCGGACGGCGCGTGGGAGGGGCGCGTGAGCATGAGCAGGCGCTGGCTGCGGTGCACGAGCACCTGCGCCGCGATCCCCGGCGAGACCGACGCGACGTACCTCGTCACCGGCGAGGACGGGGGCGCGGCGCTGAAGGTCGAGGTCACCGCGTCGAACGTCGCGGGCACGCTGACCGCCACGTCGCCGCTCACCGCTCCCGCCACGCGCGAGACGTACGTGCACCTGCTCTGCCGCAACCCGCGCGACGGCGCCTTCGCCGGCGCGGACGGCGCCCTGCCGGACGGCCTGACGTTCGGCGCCAACGTGAGCGCCTTCCCGAGCCCCGCGCCGGCGGCCCGGTGCGCGAGCCCGGGCGGCGTCCCGCTGTCGACGGGCGGGACGTGGACGACGTCGACCGTCGACGGCGGCGGCTGGCTGCAGTACCGCGGAACGAGCGACGTCCAGTTCGCCTCGGCGGTCCTCTACCGCCACGGCCAGATGGGCGGCTCCTTCAGCTGGGCCATCAACACCGCGACGTCGACCGGCATCTTCGCCACACCGCGCGACGACCTGTGCAGCTGGGGCTTCGGCTGCGCGTCCCTCGGCACGCCGACCGCGCCGTTCGCCAGCCAGAACCGCGTGGACGTCTCGCCTGGCGCCGTCAACGGCTTCAACGTCCTGGTGCTCTGCGACATCCCGGCGGGACGGACGTGCTCCGCGAGCGGCGGCGAGAAGGTCGTGCTCACCGGCGGCTCCGTGCGGCTGCGCGACGTCACGACCCCGCGCGTCACCGTGCCGGCCTCCGGCGGGATCGTCGACCACGCCGCCCTGGCCCCCGTCGAGACGCTCTCGTTCGGCGCCTCCGACGCGGGCAGCGGCCTCTACCGCGTCCGCGTGACCGTCGACAACCGCGACGTCGCCGTGCGCCGGCTCCCCGGCGCGGACCAGCGCTGCGCCGACGCGGACCCGGGCGGCGGCGACGCGTACGAGTTCTCCGCCCGCCGCCCGTGCCCGGCGAGCGCCTCTCCAACGATGGAGCTCGACACGACCGCCTGGCCGAAGCAGGGCCGCCTGCACGTCTACGTCGAGGACGCGGGCCGCAACCCGACCGTGCTCGTCAACCGGTCGCTCGGCGACTAGAAGACGTTGGCCGCCAGCCAGTCCTCGGCGTAGAACGCGCAGAACAGCGGCACGAGCGCCCACATCAGCGGATGGACCTCCCGCGCGCGCCCGCGCACCGCCATGATCGCCACGAACCCGATGACGCCCAGCCCGATCCCGGCGGCGATCGAGAACGTCAGCGGGACGCCCGCGATGATCAGGAACGCGGGGAACGCCGTCTCGGGCTCGCCCCAGTCGATCGCCTCGACGAGCCGGAGCATCAGCGCCCCGACCATGACCAGCGCCGGGGCGATCGCCGGGTGGCCGAAGAAGGTCTCGGTGTACTGCACGCCCTGCCCGACCAGCGCGATCAGCGGGACGAAGAAGACCGTCGCCGCGAACAGCAGGCCGGTGACGACCGACGCCAGCCCGGTGCGCGCACCCGCGCCGACGCCCGCGCCGCTCTCCACGTACGTCGTGACCGACGAGACGCCGAACGCCCCGCCGCCCGCGGCCGCGGCGCTGTCGACCAGCAGCACGCGCCGCATCTCCGGCAGCTCGCCCTCCTCGTCCGTGAGCCCGCCCTGCGTGCCGACCGCGACCGCCGTGCCGACCGTGTCGAAGAAGTCGGTCATGAACAGCGCGAAGATCGTCGGCACGAGCGCCCACGTCAGCGCGTCGCCGATGTTGCCCGGGTCGAGCCCGTCGCCGATCGTCGAGAAGTCGCCCGAGCCGGGCAGCTCGGCGACGCCCTCCGGCGCCTCGAGCACGCCGAAGATCAGCCCGAGCACCGTCGCGACGGCGATCCCGATGAGGCTCGCCCCGCGGACGTGCCGGGCGGCGAACGCGAGCGTCGTGAAGATGCCGGCGAGCGCGATCAGCGGCGGCCCGGCGGTCAGGTCGCCGAGGCCGATCCCGGTCGCCGGGTTGTTGACGACGATCCCCGCCTCGCGCAGCCCGACGAGCGTGATGAAGAGCCCGATGCCGACGCCGATCGAGAGCTTGAGCGGCAGCGGCACCGCCCGCACCACGGCGTCGCGCAGGCCCGCGAGCACGAGCACGACCGCGATGACGCCCTCGATGACGACGCACGCCATCGCCACCGGCCACGCGACCTTCTGCGCGAGCACGATGTCGAACGCCACGATCGCGTTGATGCCGAGCCCCGACGCGAGCGCCATCGGCACGTTCGCGAAGACGCCCATCGCGATCGAGGCGATCGCCGCGGCCAGCGCGGTCGCGACCGCGACGGCGTCGAACGGCATCCCGGCGGCCGCCAGGATCGCCGGGTTGACGAACACGATGTAGGACATCGTGAGGAACGTCGTGAGGCCTCCGAGCGCCTCGACGCGTGGTGTCGTCGCGCGCTCGCGCAGCGCGAAGCGGCGGTCCAGCAGTGATCCGGCGGCGGCCATCGGCGGAACATACTTCCGCCCGCCGACGGACGCCGTCCCGGTCGCTCACGAACGCCCGCCGCGCGCCGCCGCCGGCCGCTGGCGCCGCAGCTCCTCGAGCAGCAGCTTGGAGTGCATCGCGCCGATCAGCTCGCGCAGCGGCTCGGCGCCCGAGGCGATGATCCGCGCCGCCCGGTCGACGTCGACCTCGCCCGCCAGGCGGTCGAGCAGCGTGCGGACCTCCTGCTCGACGAGCGGCGCGAGCGCCTCGCGGTAGCGCAGCGTGTCGTAGACGGTGAAGCCCAGCCGCTCGTCGTAGCCGCCCGCGCGGAACCGCGCGATCGCCTCGATGACCTGCACGTCGTAGGCGTCGTAGCCGCGCGCACTCGGCGTCAGGACCTCGATCTCGGCCAGGCGGTCGAGGACCACGTCGGGGACGTCGTACCGCCGGCGCACCTCGGCGCGCGACACCCGCCCGGTCTCCGACGCGCGCAGCGCACGCTCGAGGATGCCGTCCTCGACGTCGACGAGCGCCGCGAGCCGCGCCGGGTCCTGCTCCTCGTCGAGCACCCGCCGGATCGCCTTGAGCGGCATGTACCGCCGCTCCTGCAGGCGCTTGATGAGCCGCACCCGCTCGACGTACTCCGGCGGGTACCAGGCCATGTTGCGCGAGGTCTTGACCGGCTCGGGCAGGAGCCCCTCGCGCAGGTAGTGCTTGATCGTGCCGGCGGACACGCCGGAGCGCTCGGCCAGCTCGGACATCTTGAGCAGGCCGTTCGCGCTCACCCGAGGAACGACCCCTGCGCCTCGGTCACCGGCCCGGCCACCGCGCCGGCCTCCTTCAGCGCCGCGATCCGCTCGCCGTCGTAGCCGAGCGAGCGCAGCACGGCGTCGGTGTGCTCGCCGAGCACCGGCCCCGGCAGCCGCGCGGGGTCGCCGGGCGTGCGGCCCATCTTGACCGGGACTCCCAGCAGCCGCACCGGCTCGGCGACGCCCGGCTGGTCGAGCTCGGCCACCATCTCGCGCGAGCGCACGAGCTCGGACCCCAGCGCCTCGTCCAGCTCCAGCACCGGCTCGAGGCAGCAGTCGTGCTCGTCGTTGAACGCCCGCCACTCCTCCCGCGTGCGCGCGGCGAACACGGCCTCGACCTCGGCGTGCGCGGGCGAGCCCGGCGGGTCGAACTGCCTCTCGACGAGGTCCTCGCGCCCGACCCCGCGGCACCACGCCTGGAAGAACTTCGGCTCGAGCGCGCCGAGCGTGACCCAGCCGTCGGCGCACCGGTACGGGCGGTAGCAGAGCAGCGACCCGGCCAGCTCGAGCTCGCCGCGCCGCGGCGCGCGCCCCTCGGCGAAGTACCGCGCCGCGACCATCGCCAGCCACGACAGCGCGCCGTCGGCCATCGAGACGTCCACGAGCTGGCCGAGGCCGGACCGCTCCCGCTCGTGCAGCGCGGCCATGATCCCGAACGCCGCCATCAGCGCCCCGCCGCCGAGGTCGGCGATCTGCCCGGCCGCCTGCACCGGCGGCCCGCCGGCGTCGCCGGTCAGCCCGAGCAGCCCGACGAGCCCGAGGTAGTTCATGTCGTGCCCGGCGCGCTGCGTGTACGGGCCGGTCTGCCCGTAGCCGGTGATCGCGCAGTAGACGAGCCGCGGGTTCTCCTCGCGCAGCCGCTCGTAGCCGACGCCGAGCCGGTCGAGCACGCCGGGGCGGAACGACTCGAGCAGCACGTCGTGCTCGCGCACCAGCCGCAGGAGCACCTCCCGCCCCTCCTCGGACTTGAGGTTCAGCCGGATCGACGTCTTGTTGCGGTTCAGCGCGAGGAACAGCGCCGACCCGGCGCTCTGCTCGGCGCCCTCGTACTGCGGCGCCGACCAGCGGACGTAGTCGCCCATCCCGGTGTCCTCGACCTTCAGCACCTCCGCGCCGAAGTCCGCGAGCAGCAGCGAGCAGAACCCGCCGGGCAGCAGGCGCGACAGGTCGAGGACCTTGAGCCCTTCGAGCGGCAGGCTCATGCGGCGGAGGCGGCCCGCTTCGGCACGCCGAGCAGCGCGCGCGCCTCGGCCACGGTCGCGGGCCGCCGGCCGACGTTCTCGGCCATCTCGCGCGCCTTGGCGACGAGGTCGCCGTTGGACCGCGCCATCGTCCCGTCGGGCAGGTAGAAGTTGTCCTCCAGCCCGACGCGCACCGAGCCGCCGAGCGACAGCGCCGCGCCGACGAGCATCCACTGCTCGCGCGAGATGCCGATGACGCCCCAGTGCGACCCGGCCGGCACGTTGTCGGCCATCGCCGCGAGGTTGCGCGCGGTCGGGGGGACGCCGCCGACGACGCCCATGACGCACGAGACGTGCAGCGGCGGGTGCAGCACGCCCATGTCCACGAGGGGCTCGAGCGACCCGACGTGCCCGAGGTCGAAGCACTCGTGCTCGGGCTTGACGCCCAGCTCGTTCATCGCCCGCAGGAACTCGATGATCTCGTCGAACGGGTTCGCGAAGACCGCCTTGAACACGAACTCCTTGCGCCGGCGCGAGTACTTCGCGTAGTTCATCGAGCCCATGTTCAGCGCGCCCACGTCGGGCCGCAGCTCGCGCAGGTAGGCGATCCGCTTCTCGACCGGGACGCCCACCGCGCCGGTCGAGTAGTTGACGATCACGTCGTCGACCTCGGCGAGGATCGCCTCGGTGATCGCCCGGAAGTCCTCGACCTCGTACGACGGCGTCCCGTCGGGCCGGCGCGCGTGGATGTGGATCATCGACCCGCCCTCGTCGACGATCCGCCGCGCCTCGGCCGCGTACTCCTCGGGGGTGTAGGGGATCGCCGGGCACTGCTCGCGGTTGGCGAGCGAGCCCGAGATCGAGCAGGTGATGACGACGGGATCTGCGAGGCTCACTGGCGCCCTCCGCGCGGCAGGAAGTGGGACGTACCACTTCCCACTCTGCCGGATCGCGGAGGGCGCCGCAAGCGGCGTCCGCGGGCGCTACTCGGCGCAGGCCTCGGCGCCGACGTCCTTGGCGAGCCGGTCGGTGCGCGGCGTCTCGACCTGCTGCGCGGCCTGGGCGGCCCGCAGCACGGCCTGCTCGTCCTTGGCCTCGGCGGCCTCGCGCAGCTCCTCGACCTTCGGCTTGACCTGGTTCTCGTAGTCGGCGGCGAACGCCTGCTGGAACGCCTCGGCCTTCTCGCCGTCCTCGCCCTCGGGCACGTCGAGGTCGCCGAGCTTCTTGTTCGCGTCGGCCACCGCCTTGTCGATGTCGGCGGCGTACTGCTCGATGTCGTTGAAGTCCTTCGGCTCCGACAGCCCCTCGATCTTGTCCTTCGCGTCCTGGCAGATCTTGTCGGCCTGCTCCGCGAAGTCCGCGCGGCTGGGGGCGTCGTCGCCGCCGCACCCGGCGAGCGCCAGGGCGCCGGTGAGCGCCAGCACGATGGGTCGATGTCGTCTCATGAACTGGCGCGTACCCGCGCTGATCACTTCTATACCGGCACGACGCCGTTGCGCTTCCACGGGCGCTCGACGCGCTTGGTCTCGGCCATCTCCAGCGCGCGCACGATCGTCGGCCGCGTCTCGCGCGGGTCGATGACGTCGTCGATCATCGCGTTGGCCGCGGCGCGGTAGACGTCGATGACCTTCCGGTACTCGGCGATCAGCTCCGCGCGCTTGGCCGCCGGGTCCTCGGCCTCCTCGACCTGCTTGCGGAACACGATCTCGACCGCGCCCTCGGCGCCCATCACGGAGATCTCCGCGGTCGGCCAGGCGACGATCAGGTCGGGCTCGTACGCGCGGCCGTTCATCACGTAGTAGCCCGCGCCGTACGCCTTGCGCAGCACGACGGTGATCTTGGGCACGGTCGCGTTGGCGACCGCGTGGAGCATCTTCGCGCCGTGGCGGATGATCCCAGCGGCCTCGACCTTCGTCCCGACCATGAAGCCGGGGACGTCCATCAGGAAGACGAGCGGGATGCCGAAGGCGTTGCACAGGTTCACGAACCGCGCGGCCTTGTCGGCGGAGTCGTTGTCGAGGATGCCGCCGAGGTGCTTGGGCTGGTTTGCGACGATCCCCACCGGCCGGCCGCCCATCCGCGCCAGGCACGTGATGACGGTCCTCGCCCACTGCGGCTTGAGGTCGAGCCAGCGCCCGTCGTCGACGATGCGCCGGATCACGTCGTACATGTCGTACGGCTTGCGGTTGGACTCGGGGAGCACGTCGAGCAGCTCCTCGTCCATGCGGTCGACCGGGTCGCTCGTCGCAAGCCGCGGCGGCGGCTGCTCGTTGTGGGAGGGGAAGTACGACAGGTACTCCCTGATGCGCGCGACGCACTCCTCGTCGTCGGCCACCTCGAGGTCGCCGACGCCCGACTTGCGGCAGTGCACGCGCGACCCGCCCAGCTCCTCCTGCGTGACGTCCTCCCCCACCGCGGCGCGGACGAGGTGCGGCCCGGCCAGCGCCATCGAGCCGCGGCCCCTGACCATCGGGACGAAGTCGGCGAGGCCCGGGATGTACGCGGTGCCGGCCGCGCACGGGCCCATGAGCGCCGCGACCTGCGGGATGACGCCGGAGGCGATGACCTCCTCGCGGAACAGGTGGCCCGAGCCGGCGAACAGCGACCCGACCGCCTCCTGGATGCGGGCGCCGGCCGAGTCGAGCAGCCACACCATCGGGATGCGCTTGCCGAGCGCCAGCTCGCGCATCCGCGCGACCTTGATCTCGCCGGTCATCCCCATCGCGCCGGCCATCACGGTGAAGTCGTAGGCGGCGATCGCGACGAGCCGGCCGCCGACCTTCCCGTACCCCGTGATGACGCCGTCGGCCGGCGCGCTGCGGCCCTGCATCGCGACCTGCGAGAAGTGCGGCTGGGCGTGGATCCCCAGCTCGGTGAACGTGCCCTCGTCGACCAGCAGGTCGATCCGCTCGCGCGCGGTCAGCTTGCCGGCGGCGTGCTGCTTGGCGATCTTCTCCGGCCCGCCGCCGAGCTTGATCTGCTCGCGCCGGGCGTGGAGGTCGTCGACGAGGGGGCGCAGGAGGGAGGTCACGCGGCGACTTCTACCAGCGGCTCCAGGATCGAGGCGATCAGCTCCGCCAGCCCGGCGGCGCTCACGTCGTCGGGCGGCGCCTCGAACGCGGTCACCTCGAGCCCGATCACCTCGGCGCTCGACGCGACGGAGGCGAGCAGCGCGCGCAGCCCGCCGTCGGACAGCCCGCCGGGCGCCGGGAACTGCGCCGGGAGCACCGCCGGGTCGAGCACGTCGAGGTCGAGGTGGACGTACACCGGCAGGCCGCCGAGGCGCTGCGCCAACTCGCCGGGGCCGGCGAACGGCACGCCGCGCGACTCGACCAGCGCGCGCTCGCCGTCGTCGAGGTCGCGCACGCCGCACATGACGACGCGGCGCGGGTCGAGCACCGGCCCGTCGCCGAGCGCCGCGTCCCACAGCCCGCACGCGGCCGCGAGGCACATCCCGCCGAGGAAGCCGCTCGGCGTCGTGTCGGGCGTGTTGAAGTCGCCATGCGCGTCGAGCCACAGGACGTGCGCCTCGGGCCGGTGGCGCAGCACCGCGGGGAGCGTCGTCATGCAGATCGAGCAGTCGCTGGCGGTGAGGATCGGGAAGGCACCGCCGGTCAGCGCGTCCTCGACCTG
>DASZEJ010000178.1:0-23752 GCA_035940955.1 Solirubrobacteraceae bacterium | reverse complement strand
CAGCGGCCGCCGCCACGGCCCCTCGTCCTCCGGCGGCTCGGCGGCGTCGAGCAGCAGCGCGGCGAGTCGGCGCGCGTCGTCGAGCGGCTGCGGGGGCGACGTGTACGACGCGCCGACCCGGCGGCTCAGCGCCGTCGACAGGTGCTCGGTCACCTCGACGACGTACAGCGGGCCGAGCGTCATCGCGAGCTGGCTCTCCATCATCCACAGGATGACCGACCTCGGGTCCTCGATCGCCGGCTCGCTGCTCGGCCTCTTCTGCGGCGACGCGCTCGGCATGCCGTTCGAGGCGCTGCCGCCGGACGCGATCCCCGAGCGGCTGGAGATGGAGGACGCGCGCCTCGGCCGCGGGACGTACACCGACGACACGCAGATGGCGATCGCCGTGTGCGAGTCGCTGCTGCGCCGCGACGGGGTGGACGAGGAGGACCTCGCGGCGACGATCGCCGCCGCCTTCGACCCCCGCCGCGGCTACGGGCCGGGCACGACGACCGTCATCCGGCTCTGGGGCGAGGGCGTGCCGCGCGAGGAGGCCGCGCTGCGGCTGTTCGGCGGCGAGGGCTCCGCGGGCAACGGCGCAGCGATGCGGGTGGCGCCGGTCGGCCTGCGCTTCGCCCGCGACCCGGAGCGGTGCGTCGCCGAGGCGCGCCGCCAGGCCCGCCTCACGCACGCCCACCCGCTGGGAGTGGACGGCGCCGCCGCCCAGGCCGCCGCGGTCGCCGCGGCCGTCCGCGGCGACGACCACCTCGCCGCCGCCGTCGCCGCCGCGCGCACGGATGAGCTGCGCGCGCGGCTCGAAGACGCCGCGGAGCTCGCCGGCGCACGCACGGAGGAGCCGCAAGCGCGGCTTGAGACCGCCGCGCAGCTTGCCGGCGCACGCACGGACGAGCCGCACGCGCCGCTCGAGACCGCCGCGGAGCTTGCGGCGACCCCCTGGCCCCCGCTCCCGCCCGCCGAGGCCGCCCGCCTGCTCGGCGCCACGGTCGCCGCCCACGAGTCCGTCCCCGCCGCCCTCCTCGCCGCCGCCGCGCCGACCTTCGAGGCCGCCCTCACCTTCGCCGTCCGCTGCGGCGGCGACACCGACACCGTCGCCGCGATGGCCGGCGCGGTCGCGGGCGCGCGGCACGGCGTCGAGGCGATCCCGGCCCGCTGGCTCGACGCGCTCGAGGACGGCGCGAAGGGGCGCTCGCACGTCGAGCGCCTCGCGCAGCGGCTCGCGCAGCGCGTGTCAGCCGCCTGACCGGCCCGCGGTACGGACGCGCGCGCCGCCAGTTGTGGACCGCATGGCAAAGACGAAGCTCATGCTGCTGACGATCGCCGTCAGCCTGCTCGCCGCCGCCCCGGCGCCCGCGGCGTACGACGTCCGCGTCGGCATCGGGGACCAGAGCCCGGCGATGTTCGACCACCCGGACTTCAAGCGCCTGAGGATCAAGCGCGTCCGCTACTTCATCCCCTGGAACGCGATCCGCAAGCCGGACGAGATGCAGCGCGCGACCGACTACGTGAACGCCGCCAGGCGCGCGCGGGTGTCGGTCTTCATGCACGTCTCCTCCGACGACCTGCGCCGCAAGAAGGCCAGGCTGCCGTCCAAGCGCCGCTACCGGCGCGACGTGACCCGGCTCGTCCGCCACTTCCGCGCGCTGGGCGTCCGCGAGTGGGGCTCGCGCAACGAGGCCAACCACGACTCGCAGGCGACCTGGCGCTCGCCGAGCCGCGCCGCGTGGGAGTTCAAGGTCGTCCGCCGCGCGTGCAAGCGCTGCACGGTCGTCGGCCTCGACGTCCTCGACCAGCGCGGCGTCGACCGCTACATCGCGCGCTACTTCCGCGCGCTCGGCAGCTACCGCCGCTACGTCCGCACGGTCGGGATCCACAACTACTCCGACGTCAACCGCCGGCGCACCACCGGCACGCGGACGATCATCCGCGCCGTCCGCCGTCACGTCCCGCGGGCGAAGTTCTGGCTGACCGAGACGGGCGGCATCGTGCGGCTCAGCAGCTCGTGGCCCTACAGCCAGCGCCGCGCGGCGTCGCGGCTGAGCTACATGTTCAGGGTCGTCCGCCGCTACCGGCACCACATCTCGCGCCTCTACGTCTACAACTGGACCGGCGCCCCGCGCGGCGCCCGCTTCGACGCCGGCCTCGTCAACCCGGACGGCAGCCGCCGCCCCGGCTACCGCGTCGTGGCCCGGAACATCCGGCGCTACAAGCGCTAGCCCGACAGAGGCGAGCCGGGGGGCGGCGGCGCGCCGAGCGCCACCGCCCCACGGCCGCCGCCGGTCTGCTGTACTTAGGGCACCCTAATTCCGACCCGGGAGATTGGAGATCGTGCCGAAGACCGTCCTCTTCCTGCTCGCCGCCGTCGTGGCCGCCGTCAGCCTCGCCGCCTGCGGGGGCGGCGACGACGACGCGCTCGTCGTGTACTCCGGCCGCAACCAGGACCTGGTCGGCAAGCTCCTGCAGCAGTACCAGGACGACACGGGCAACAAGCTCGAGATCCGGTACGGCGACTCCGCCGACCTGGCCGCGACGCTGCTGGAGGAGGGCGACCGGACGCCCGCCGACGTCTTCCTCTCCCAGGACGCCGGCGCCCTCGGCGCGCTGCAGGCCGAGGACCGCCTCGCCCCGCTCCCCCAGCCCGTGCTGCGCAAGGTCGACGCCCGCTTCCGCTCCGACCACGGGCGCTGGGTCGGCCTGACCGGGCGCGCCCGCGTGATCGCCTACGACAAGCGCGAGCTCGAGCCGGCCGACCTGCCGAAGTCGGTCTTCGACGTGCCGAAGCCGGAGTGGAAGGGCCGCGTCGGCTGGGCGCCGACCAACCCGTCGTTCGAGACGTTCGTGACCGCGATGCGCAAGCTCAAGGGCGAGGACGTCGCCCGGCGCTGGCTCGAGGACATGGTCGGCAACGACACCAGGGCCTACCCGAACAACATCGCCGTCCGCGACGCGATCGCCAACGGCGAGATCGACATCGGGCTCATCAACCACTACTACGTGGCCGAGGCGGTCGCGGAGGAGGGCGAGGACTACCCGGTGGGCGTCTTCTCGCCGCCCAACCGCGACGTGGGCGCGCTCATCAACGTGTCGGGGATCGCGATCCTGGCCGGCTCGGAGAAGGCCGGGAAGGCGCGCGAGTTCATCGACTACCTGCTCTCGCGCAGGGGCCAGGAGTACTTCGCGAACGTCACCAAGGAGTACCCGCTGGCCTCGGGCGTCCGCCCCGACCCCGCGCTCACGCCGCTCGACCGGATCCAGGCGCCGCGGATCGACCTGTCCGACCTCGCGGGACTGCAGGAGACCGTGAAGCTGATCCAGGAAACGGGGGCCCTGTAGCGGCCGGGCCGGCGATCGCCGATCCCCTCCCCGCCGAGGGGGTCGACCCGGGGGCGCGGCCCCGCGGCGGGCGCGTCCCCGCCGCGCTGCTCGCGGCGGGGACGGTGGTCGCCGCCGTCGCCGTCCTGCCGCTCGTCTACCTGGTGGTCGTCGTCGCGGGGGAGCCCGGCGACGCGCGCGCCGCCGTCTGGTCCGGCGACGCGGTCGCGCTCATGCTGCGGTCGGTCGGCCTCGCGGCGGCGGTGACGGCGACCGCGGTGGCGGTCGCCGTGCCGCTCGCGTGGCTGACCGTGCGGACCGACCTTCCCGGGCGGCGCGTGTGGGCGGTGCTGTGCGCGCTGCCGCTCGTGATCCCCAGCTACATCGGGGCCTACCTGATGGTGTCGGCGCTCGGGCCGAGCGGGCTCGTGCAGGACGCGCTCGGCGCCGACCGCCTGCCGTCGATCTACGGGTTCGCCGGCGCGTGGCTCGTGCTGAGCGCGTTCACGTTCCCGTACGTGCTGCTTCCGGTGCAGTCGGTGCTGCGCGGGCTCGACCCGCAGCTCGAGGACGCCGCCCGCGGCCTGGGCCGCTCGCCGCGGCAGGTGTTCGCGTCGGTCGTGCTGCCGCAGCTCGTGCCGGCGATCGGCGCGGGCGCGCTGCTCGTCGCGCTGTACGTGCTGAGCGACTTCGGCGCGGTGTCGATCCTGCGCTTCGACTCGTTCACCCGCGTCATCTACACGACGTACCGCTCGTCGTTCGAGCGCGAGGGCGCCGCCGCGCTGGCGTGCCTGCTCGTGGCGGTGACGCTGCTCGTGCTGTGGCTGGAGGGCCGCACGCGCCGGGCGCGCGCCTACCACCGGATCGCCCCGGGGGCGCGCCGGCCGCCCGCGCCGGTGCCGCTCGGGCGCTGGCGGGCGCCCGCGCTGGCGTTCGTCGGCGGCGTGGTGCTCGTCGCGCTCGTGCTGCCGGTCGCGGTCCTCGGCTACTGGGCGACCAAGAGCGTCGCCGCCGACGTGGACTGGGACGCGGTCGCGTCGGCGGCCGGCAGCTCGCTGCTCGCCGCGGCGCTGGCGGCGGCGGTCGCGTCGGCCGCGGCGCTGCCGGTCGCGCTGCTCGCCGCGCGCCATCCGAGCCGCGCGTCGACGCTGGTCGAGCGCCTGTCGTTCGCCGGCCACGCGCTGCCGGGGATCGTCGTGGCGCTCGCGCTGGTCTTCCTGGGGACGCGCGCGTGGCCCGCGCTCTACCAGACGCTCGCCATGCTCGTGCTCGCCTACGTCGTCCTCTTCCTCCCCCAGGCGGTCGGGTCGATCCGCGCCGCGCTGCTGCAGATCGACCCGCACGTCGAGGAGGCGGCGCGCTCGCTCGGGCGCTCGCCGCTCGCGGTGCTGCGCACGATCACGGCGCCGCTGGCCCGGTCGGGGGTCCTCGCCGGGGCGGCGCTCGTCTTCCTCACCGCCGTGAAGGAACTGCCGGCGACGCTCCTGCTCGCGCCGATAGGATTCGACACGCTCGCCACGGAGATCTGGCGGCTCACGAGCGCCAGCTTCTTCGAGCGGGGCGCGGTGCCGAGCCTCGTCCTCCTCGCCGTGTCGGCCGTCCCGCTCGCGCTCCTTACCATTCGGTCACACTCAGATCAATGAGCGCCATCCGGGCCATCGCCGTCCACAAGCACTTCGGCGGCTGCCGCGCGGTCGACGGGGTGAACCTCGACGTGGGCGAGGGCGACGTCTGCGCGCTGCTCGGGCCGAGCGGCTGCGGCAAGACGACGATGCTGCGACTGCTCGCGGGGTTCGAGCGGCCGGACGCGGGATGCCTGATGGTCGGCGGCGAGATCGTCGCCGGCGGGTCGTCGTTCGTCGCGCCCGAGCGGCGGCGGATCGGCATGGTGTTCCAGGACTACGCGCTGTTCCCGCACATGACCGTGGAGCAGAACGTCGCCTACGCGCTGGGCCGGCGGGCCTCCGGCGCGGACGGGCGCGTCCGCGAGGTGCTCGAGCTGGTCGGCCTCGCCGACCTCGGCGGGCGCCAGCCGCACGAGCTGTCCGGCGGCCAGCAGCAGCGCGTCGCCCTGGCCCGCGCGCTCGCCGGGACGCCGAAGGTGGTGCTGCTCGACGAGCCGTTCAGCGGCCTGGACGCCGGCCTGCGCGCCCGCGTCCGCCAGGAGGTGCGGTCGATCCTGCTCGCGGCCGGGGTCACCGCGCTGTTCGTGACGCACGACCAGGAGGAGGCGCTGTCGCTCGCCGACCACGTCGCGGTCATGCGCGATGGCCGGATCGAGCAGGTCGGCACGCCGGAGGAGGTCTACGGGCGGCCGGCGTCGCGGTGGGTGGCCGAGTTCCTCGGCGAGGCGGACGTGCTGCCGGGCACCGTCGACGGCGGCTGGGTGGAGTGCGAGCTGGCGCGCGTCCCGGCGGAGGGCGTGGGAAGCGGCGACGCCGAGGTGCTCGTGCGGCCCGAGTCGGTCGCGCTGTCGATCGGCCCGGCGGCCGGCGGGCGGACGCAGGTCGAGGGCGTCGTCGTCGACCGCGAGTTCTTCGGCCACGACCAGCTCGTGCACGTCGAGCTGCCGAGCGGGCGGCGGCTGCGGTCGCGCTCGCTGTCCTATCCGGTCTGGCACCCGGGCGACCGCGTCCGGGTGCGGCTCGACGGGCCGGTGAACGTGTTCGCGCGGGGCTAGCGCTCAGCGGTCGTCGTCGAGGCTGCGCGGCGGCTTCTGCTCGGCGTCGCCGAACGGCTGGTCGCCGGGCTCCTCGGTGTCCTGCCCGGCCGCGATGCCGCCGCGCGGCGCCCGCTTCTCGTACCCGTCGGCGCCCGAGCCGTCCGCGCCGCCCAGCTCGTACGCCCGGCCGCTCGTGACCGCGGGCGCGCCGCCGGACGACGGCTCCGGGTTCTCCCCTCCGCAGCCCGCGGCGAGCAGCGCGGCGGCGAGGAGGGCTGCGGAGACGCGGCGCGGCATGCAGCGGGGCAGCCTACACTCGGCCGCGCGATGCCGGTCCGGATCCCGGTCCTCCTCGCCGTGGCCGCTGCGCTCGCCGCGGCGCCGCCTGCGGACGGGCGCGAGTGGCTCGCCGGCGACGGCCACGTGCACACGTGCTACTCCCACGACGCGTACTGCCCGCAGACCGACCCGCCGCAGGACGCCGAGACGTTCTACTCGTCGTTCGGCACCGTCGAGCAGCGGTTCGCCGAGGCGGCCGCGAAGGGGCTCGACTACCTCGTGATCTCCGACCACGACGACCGCCGCGCCTGGGACGACCCGGCGTTCGGCTCGCAGGGCGTCGTCGGGGTGAAGGCGTACGAGTGGTCGCTGAGCGGCGGGCACGCGCAGATGCTGGGCGCGGCGCGCGACTACGGCGACGGCGACCCCGCGCTGGCCGCGGAGGCGCTGAACGCGGACGGCGGGCTCTTCCAGGCCAACCATCCCTCCTACCGCGCGGGCGAGATGGTGACGACCTGCGACGAGGCCGCCGGCCCCGACACCCCGCTGCACTGGAAGCTCGGGTTCGACGTGCGGCCCGACGCGATCGAGGTGTGGAACGCCACCGCGCTCATCCCGCCCGCGGAGCTGTTCTGGGAGTGCTGGCTGCAGCGCGGAGTGCGCGTCCCGGTCACCGCGGGCTCGGACTCGCACGGCGCCACGCAGCCGAACCTCGGGCTGCCGACGACGTGGGTGCTCGCCGAGGGCCGCTCGCAGGCGGCGATCCTGGAGGGGATCCGGCTCGGCCGCACGACGCTGTCGCGCCTGCCGCCGGCGCTGGGCGGCGCGCGGCTCGTGCTCGAGGCCGACGCGGACGGCGACGGGGCGTACGAGGCGACGATGGGCGACACGGTCGCGCCCGGCGCGGCGCTGCGGGTGCGCGCCGAGGGGCTGTTCGCACCGGCGCTCGTCCGGGTGCGCGCGGGCGGGCGGACGATCGTGTCCGACGCGCCGCTGACGCCCGGCGGGACGGTCGAGCTCGCCGCCCCCGAGGGCGCGTCCTGGGTCCGCGCGGTCGCCTACCAGCCGCAGTGGACCGCGATGGTCGACCCGTTCTGCCGTCCGCCCGCGAGCGCCGAGTCGCCGGTCGACCTCTGCACGGCCGACCTCGCGATCACGGCGATGACGTCGCCGGTGTACGCCGAGGCGGCGGCGCCGGAGCCGGACCCGGCGCCCTCTCCGCCGGCCGCGCCGTCCGGCTCGGGCGCCCCGGCCCCGAGCGGCGACGAGCCCGACGACGACCCGCCGCTGCCGCCGGCGGCGCAGTCGCTGCACGGGGCGCCGCTGCCGCCCGTGCCGCCGCAGGGCCGTCCCGCGCTCCCCCGGCTGCGCCTGATCGTCCGCGGCCGCGCCGTCCGCTGGTCGCCGCGCGGGCTGCGCTACGACGTGCAGGTGCGCGTCGGGCGGCGCTGGAGGACCCGCCTCGCGGCCACGGCGGCGACGTCGCTGCGCGCCGGCCGCCGGGTCGCCGCGGTGCGCGTGCGGCCCCGTGCCGCCGACGGGCGCGCGGGCCGGTGGAGCGTCGCGCGGGTCGGCAGGGCGGGCGGCGGGCCGAGGCCCGCCGCCGCCGCCAGGCCCTAGATGTCGGCCTTCTTGAACTCGTAGGCCTTCGCGGCCTCCGACTCGTACTGGTACTCCTTGCGCGCGAGCCCGAACGGCTTCTTCGGGTCGACCTCGAAGATGGTCGACGTGCGCGGCGGGTTGCGCTCCTCGGCCGGGCCGTACCGGTAGTCGCCGGCCAGGCCCTCGAAGCTCACCGTCCCGAGCTGGCGCGACGCCTCGAGGATCCCCTCCCGCGAGAGGTCGCCGAGCTCGACCGCCTTCTCCAGCACGGCGGTCATCGCCCGCGCCTGGTTGTAGCCGAACGAGAAGTAGTAGTCCGGCTCCTGCTTCGGGCGCAGCTCCTGGATGTTCTTGATCATCTCGGCCATGCCCGGCACCCCGTCGTCGCCCCACTCGGTGCCCTCGTAGACGAGCAGCGTCGTCTGCTGCAGGTACTTCGCCAGCGGGGAGGCGCCCAGCTCGTCGATCCACGCGGGGGACTGCGCGATCCACCGCGGGGCGAACTTCACCTGCGCCGAGGTGCCCCAGATCGTGCCCGCGTCACTCGGTGTCGCGACCAGGAAGACCGCGTCGCACTTGGCCGAGCGCAGCCGCGCGACCTGGCCCGAGACGTCCTTGGCCCCGACGCGGAAGCGCTGCGTCTCGGCCACCTCGAAGCCGAGCTGCTCGGCGGCGAAGTCGACGCCCGCCTGACCGGCCTCGCCGTAGGCGTCGTCCTGGATCATCGAGCAGATCCGCTTGCCCTCGCCGTCCTCCTTCTTGACGTAGTAGTCGATCGCGTTGATGGCCTGGATCTGGTACGGGCCGCCGGTCGGCAGCAGGTTCTCCTCGCGGACCCAGAGCGCGTCGAGCGACGCCGGCGCCGCGAGCACCTTGTCGCGCCGCAGCTGCGGCAGCACCGCGAGCGTCGGCGCCGTCCCGAGCACCTGCGTGAACGCCACGACGTCGCTCTTGAGGCGGTTGTACTGCTGGACCGTCGAGTCGGGCTCGTACTGCGTGTCGGCCTGCTCGATCTCGACCTTGTACTTGCCGGCGATGCCGCCGCGCCGGTTGACGGCCTCGAAGAAGACCTCGTTGCCCGCGGTCAGCGGCTCGCCGATCACCGCGACCGGGCCGGTCAGCGGCGTCAGCACGCCCACCTTGATCGTCTTGCCGTCGAAGCCCGCGGTCCGCTCGACGTCGCCGCCGCCACCGCCGCCCCCGCCGTCGTCGTCGTCCTGCCCGCACCCGATGGCGCCGAGCGCGATCACCCCTGCCGCGACGAGCGCGGCGAGTCCCTTCATGCTTCTCATGACCCTCCTCTTTCGGTCGTGTGTCAGTACGAGAACGGCCACCCTTTGAAGTACGCCTTGACGCGCAGCCACATCGCCGCGAGCCCGCGCGGCTCGAAGACCAGGAACAGCACGATCAGCACCCCGAAGACCGCCTGGTTGAACGAGAACACGCTGATGATCCCGCTGTCGGTCGCCGTCGACTTCACCAGCGGGATCGACTCGCTGTAGCGCTCGATCAGCGCGGGCAGCCCGCCCAGGAAGAGCGCCCCCAGCACCGACCCGAAGATCGTCCCGACGCCGCCGACGATGATGATGGCGATGTACTGGATGGAGACGAACAGGCTCCACTGGTCCGGGCTCACGAACTGCTGGTAGGCGCCGTACAGCGCGCCGGCCATCGCCGCGAGCGCGCTCGACAGCGCGAACGCCGCCACCTTGTAGCGGCCGAGCTGCACGCCCACGACCTCGGCCGCCACGTCGCGGTCGCGCACGGCCTGCATCGCGCGGCCGGGGCGCGTGCGGACGATGTTGCGCGCCAGCAGCGCGACGAGCGCGACGAGCGCCCAGATGACCCAGAACCACGCCTGGTTGGGCGACCACGACGTGCCGAGGACCTCGGCGTCCTGGACGTCGAACACGCCGACGTGGGTCGGCGCCGCGACGGACGTGCCGGAGTTGCCGCCGGTGACCTCGCGCATGTTGCGGAACAGGTGCTCGCCGAGGAACACGAGGCCGAGCGTCACGATCGCGAGGTAGTTGCCGCGCAGGCGCAGCGCGAAGGGGCCGATCGCCGCGCCGAGGGCGGCGCCGAGCGCCCCGGCCGCGACGAGCCACACCGGGAACGGCAGGTCCAGCTCGGCGCCGACCTGCGCCGCGGCGTATGCGCCGCAGCCGAGGAAGAACGCGTGCCCGAGCGAGACCTGGCCGGTGTAGCCGGTGAGGAGGTTCAGGCCGATCGCGCCGATGGCGGCGATGCCCGCGTAGTTGAGGATCGACAGCCAGAAGTCGTCGTCGACCACCTGCGGCACGAGCAGCCACAGCGCGACCATCCCGGCGAGGGCGACCTTCGCCGCGCGGCTGCGGAACAGGCGCAGCTCGTCCTCGTAGCGCCGCGTCAGGTTGGCGTGCGGGCTCGCCATCAGACGCGCCTGACCTCCGGCGTGCCGAACAGCCCGTAGGGCCGCACCATGAGGATGAGGATCATGACGACGTACGGCGCGACGCTCGCGAACCCGCCGCCGAGCCACGGCGCGACGTCGTCCTGGTAGCCGGCCACGAGCGCCTGCGTCACGCCGATGATCAGCCCGCCGATCACCGCGCCCGCCGGCGAGTCCAGCCCGCCGACGATCATCGCCGGGAAGGCGAGCAGCGCGATCGCCCCGATGCCCGGCGACAGCCCGGCCGCGCCCGACGCGAGCGTCACGCCCGCCAGCGCCGCCAGCGCGCCCGAGATCGCCCACGACAGCGCGAACACCGACCGCGCGCTGATCCCCTGCGCGAGCGCCGCCTCCGGGTCGAACGCGGTCGCGCGCATCGCCACGCCCCAGTCGCTGTAGCGGAAGAACGCGAAGAACGCCGCCAGCACGGCGGCCGCGATCCCGAGCGTCCACAGGTCGCGCACGGCCAGCGCCACCTCGCCGACGTCGACGGTGTCGACGCCCCACGGGTCCGCGAGGTTCAGCGCGCCGAACCCCCAGATCGCGGTGATGAGCTGCTCGAGGATGAACAGCAGGCCGATCGTGATCATGATCACCGCGAACGCCGGCTGGCCGACCATCCGGCGCAGCACCAGGCGCTCGGTCGACGCCCCGACGAGCGCCGTCGCGAGCGCCGCCCCGACGACCGCGACCGCGAACGGCAGCGCCGCGGAGTCGGTCAGCGCGTACGTCAGGTAGGCGCCGAGCGCGACGAGCGCGCCCTGGGCGAAGTTGATGACCCCGGTGGCCTTGTAGATGATCACGAACCCGAGCGCGACCAGCGCGTAGCGCGCGCCCAGCGCCAGGCCGCCGAACGCGATCTGGAGGAAGTCGCTCACGCGTACAGCGCCTCGATCTCGCCGGCGAAGCGCTCCTCGATCGCGCGCCGCTTGACCTTCTGCGTGGCGGTCAGCTCGCCGTCCTCGTGGTCGAGCTCCTTGTCGAGCAGCGCGAAGCGCTTGATCGTCTCGACCTGCGCGAGGTCGCGGTTGACCTCGTCGACGACGCCCTGGACCAGCTCGCGCACCTCGGGCTTGCCCGCGAGGTCGGCGTAGGTGGTGAACGGCAGCCCGCGGCGGGTCGCCCAGTCGCCGACGGTGTCGCCCTCGATCCCGACCAGCGCGGTCAGGAACCTCCGCCGGTCGCCGATCACGACCGCCTCGCGCACGTACGGCGAGACCTTGAGCCGGTTCTCGATCTCCGACGGCGAGACGTTCTTGCCGCCCGCGGTGATGATGACGTCCTTCTTGCGGTCGGTGATCGTGAGGAAGCCGTCCTCGTCGAGCGCGCCGACGTCGCCGGTGCGCAGCCAGCCGTCGCGGTCGATCGTCGCCGCCGTCGCCTCGGGGTCCCTGAAGTAGCCCTTGAACACCGCGGGTGAGCGGGTGAGGACCTCGCCGTCGTCCGCGACCCTGATCTCGACGCCCGGCAGCGCCCGGCCGACGGTGCCGAGCCGCACGTCGCCGGCCGGCGTGAACGTGCAGACGGCGGTGTTCTCGGTCTGGCCGTAGCCCTCGCGCACCGGGACGCCGAGCGAGCGGAAGTACTCGAGCACGCGCGGCGCGATCGGCGCCGCGCCCGACAGCGCCTTCGTGCACCGGCTGAGCCCGAGCTTCTCGAGCAGCGGCCGGTGGACGACCCGCGCGAGCGGGCCGCGGCTGCGCAGCGCCGCGCGGTGGGCCGCGCGCTTGAGGCGCGACGCGTCGGCCATCCGGATCTCGACCGACGCCATCATCTTCTCCCACACGCGCGGGACGCCGAGGAAGAACGTGGGCTGCACGTCGCGCAGGTCCTGCGCGAACGACTCGCCGCCCTCGCCGAAGTTGACGGCGTAGCCGGCGCCGAGGGCGATGCCGACGCTGAACAGGCGCTCGGCCACGTGCGCGAGCGGCAGGTACGAGAGGACCTCGTCGCGCTCGTCCAGCTCGTAGACGGTGCGGAACGCCTCGGCGGCGGCGATCAGGTTCGCGTGCGTCAGCATCGCGCCCTTCGGCGGCCCCGTGGTGCCGGACGTGTAGACGATGATCGCCGTCTCGTGCGGGTCGAGCGACGCCGCCGACGCGTCCCACTCCGCGCGCTCGCGGCGCGCGCCGCGCGCCTCCAGCTCGGCGAACGTGAGCACCGTCGGGTCGTCGAGGCCGCGCACGTTGCGCGGGTCGACGAGCACGATCGCCCTGAGCGCCGGCAGCCGCTCGCGCACGGCCAGCGCCTTGTCGAGCTGCTCCTCGTCCTCCACGACGACGACGGCCGCCTCGGAGTGGCCGAGCAGGTACTCGACCTCGGCGGCCGGGCTCGTCGGGTAGACGCCGGTGACGATCGCGCCGATCCCCTGCGCGCCCAGGTCGGCCAGCACCCACTCCGGCCGGTTCTCGGAGTGGATGGCGACGCGGTCGCCGGGCGCGACGCCCAGCTCGCGCAGGCCCAGCCCGACCCGCGCGGCGCGCTCGGCGTAGCTCGCCCACGTCGTCTCCCGCCAGCGGCCGAGGCGCTTCTCGCGCAGCGCGACGCGCTCGGGCCGCTCGGCCGCGTGGCGCAGCAGCAGGGCGGGCAGCGACGCCGGCTCGGGCCGCGGCGCGGCGGCGCGCGGCGCCTCGGCGGTGGCGGTCATGCGGGGGTCCCTCCCAGGTAGGCCTCGACGACGCGCGGGTCGGACTGGATCTCGCCCGGCGTGCCGGTGGCGATCTCGCGGCCGAAGTCGAGCGCCATCACGCGGTCGGCGAGGTCCATGACCATCCGCATGTCGTGCTCGACGAGCACGATCGAGACGTCGAGCGCCTCGCGGATCTCGAGGATGTAGCGGGCCATGTCCTCGGTCTCCTCGAGGTTCATGCCCGCGACGGGCTCGTCGAGCAGCAGCAGCTTGGGCTCCATCGCGAGCGCGCGCCCGAGCTCCAGCCGCTTCTGGATGCCGTACGGCAGCAGGCCCGCGTGGGTGTGGCGGTGCGCCTCCAGCTCGAGCAGCTCGATGACGCGCTCGACGGCCTCGCGGTGCTCGACCTCCTCGCGCTTGGCCCGCCCCCACCACAGCGCGCCGGTCACGAAGCCCGTCCGCATGAGGTGGTGGCGCCCGAGCATGAGGTTGTCGATCACGCTCAGGCTCGCGAACAGGCCGAGGTTCTGGAACGTGCGCGCGACGCCCATCCGCGCGATGTCGGCGGGCGAGCGCCGGCGGACGTCGGCGCCCTCGAAGCGGATCGCGCCCTCCTGCGGCCGGTACACGCCGTTGACGCAGTTGAAGATCGAGGTCTTGCCCGCCCCGTTCGGCCCGATGACGGCGAACAGCTCGCCCGGGCGCACCGCGAACGACACGCCGTGCAGCGCGCGGACGCCGCCGAAGCGCAGGGTCACGCCTTCGAACTCGAGCGTCACGCGCTCCACCGCTTCCTGCGGCGGTAGGACTTGACGTCGCGGAACGAGCGGCGCCCGGCCTCGCCGACCCCGAGATAGAACTCCTGGATGTCCTGGTCGGCGAGCAGCGCGTCGGCGGCGCCGTCCTTGACGATCCGCCCCGTCTCCATCACGTAGCCGGACCGCGCGATCGACAGCGCCATCGTCGCGTTCTGCTCGACCAGCAGCACGCTCGTGCCCTGGCCGTTGATGTCGACGACGATCTCGCTCACCTGCTCGACCAGCTTCGGCGCGAGGCCGAGCGACGGCTCGTCGAGCAGCAGCAGCCGCGGCGACGCCATCAGCGCGCGGCCGATCGCGAGCATCTGCTGCTCGCCGCCCGACAGGTAGCCGGCCGTCTCGCGGCGCCGCTCGGCCAGGACGGGGAAGAGCTGCATGACGCGCTCGTAGCTCTCGCGCGCCTCGGCGCTGCGCCGGCGCGTGAAGGCGCCGGCGCGCAGGTTCTCGTCGACCGTCAGCTCCTGGAAGACCCGGCGGCCCTCCATGACCTGCGCGATCCCGCGCCGCACCACCGCCGCCGGGTCCAGGCCGCTCACGCGCCCGCCCTCGAACTCGATCGCGCCCTTGGTCACCTTGCCGCGGTGCACGCCGAGCAGCCCCGTGATCGCGCGCAGCAGCGTCGTCTTCCCGGCGCCGTTGGCGCCGAGCAGGGCGACGATCGCGCCCTGCGGCACGTCGAGGCTCACGCCGCGCAGGACGAGCGCGACGTCGTCGTAGACGACCTCGACGTTGCGCACCGACAGGATCGGGGTAGCCGTCACCGGCGCGACTTGGTTGGCGGCGTCGACCATCTCCTCCGGCGGCGAAACGTACACGCCGGGGCAGCGGCGCACGCCTCGCCCCGTGCCTCTAGCTTCCAGAGCGTGCGCCTCGCGATCGCCGCCGCCCTGACCGCGCTGCTCGCGCTGCCCGCCGCCGCCCCCGCGCAGGGCTCCTACGACGCGACGATCCGGCGCACCGACCACGGGATCCCGCACATCACGGCGCGCGACTACGGCGGCCTCGGCTACGGCTACGGCTACGCGCTGGCCGAGGACAACCTGTGCGTCGTGGCCGAGCAGTACGTCACCGTCCGGGGCGAGCGCTCGAAGTACTTCGGGCCCGACGGGTCGTGGACGATGCGCTCGAACGGCACGACCAACGGGAACCTCAGCTCCGACTTCTTCTTCAAGCGCATCATCGCCCAGCGGACGATCGAGAAGCTGCTCGACCAGCCGCCGCCGAACGGGCCGCTGCCGGAGGTGCGCGAGGCGGTGCGCGGCTACGTCGCCGGCTACAACCGCTACCTCGCCGACGTCGGCGTGGGCAACCTGCCGGACGCGGCGTGCCGGGGCGCGGAGTGGGTCGGGCCGATCGAGGAGATCGACGCCTACCGGCGCTTCTACCAGCTCGCCCTGCTGGCCTCGAGCGGCGTCGCGATCAACGGGATCGGGAGCGCCCAGCCCCCGACGCCGGTCACCGGCCTCGGGGCGGCCGGCCCGTCCTCAGAGCAGGTCGAGCAGCTCGCCGGCCGGCTCTCGCTGCCGATCGCGTCGAACGCGTACGGCATCGGGTCCGAGCAGACCGACAACGGCAGGGGGATGCTCCTCGGCAACCCGCACTTCCCGTGGGACGGCGGCGAGCGCTTCTACCAGGCCCACGCGACGATCCCGGGGAAGATGGACGTCTCGGGCGGGAGCCTGCTCGGCGTCCCCGTCGTGCTGATCGGGCACACGCGCGGGCTGGCCTGGAGCCACACGGTCTCCACCGCGTACCGGTTCACGCCGATCGAGCTGAAGCTCGTGCCGGGCTCGCCGACGACGTACCTCGTCGACGGGCAGCCGCGCGAGATGACCCGCACCGAGCTGGCGGTCGAGGTGCGCAACGCCGACGGCACCGTCTCCGAGCGCCGGCGGACGCTGTACGACACCGAGTACGGGCCGATCTTCACCGAGCTCGTCGGGCTGCCGGCGTTCCCGTGGACCCCGGCGGTCGCGTTCGCGATGGGCGACGCCAACGCCGGCAACTTCCGCTACCTCAACCACTTCTTCGAGACCAACCACGCGCAGAGCGTGCGCGAGTACCACGAGGTCCTCCGGCGCAACCAGGGGATCCCGTGGGTGAACTCGATCGCCGCCGACGCCCGCGGCGAGGCGTACTACGCCGACATCTCGGTCGTCCCCCACGTCACCGACGAGCACGCCGAGCGGTGCAACACCGCGGTCGGGCGCGCGACGTGGCAGGCGCTGCGGCTGCCGACCCTCGACGGCTCGCGCTCGGAGTGCCGCTGGGGCACCGACCCGAGCGCGGTGCAGGCGGGGACGTTCGGCCCCGACGAGCACCTGCCGTTCATGTTCCGGCGCGACTACGTCATGAACTCGAACGACTCGTACTGGCTGGGCAACCTCCGGCAGCGGCTCGAGGGCTTCCCGCTCATCGTCGGCAGCGAGCGCAACGCGCGGTCGCTGCGCACGCGGATCGGGCTGCTGATGGCCGACGGGCAGCGGTTCACGCTGCGCGGGCTGCAGGACACCGTGTTCAACAACCGCCAGTACGCCGGCGAGCTGTGGATGCCGGAGGTGCTCGCCATGTGCGACCGGGACCCGTCGCTCGCCGAGCCGTGCGCCGCGCTGCGCAAGTGGGACGTCCGCGACGACCTCGACTCGCAGGGCGCGCTGCTCTTCCGGCGCTTGGCGCAGCGGCTGCTCGGCGGCGGGACGGGGTCGGCTCCCCCGCCGTGGCGCGTCCCGTACTCGAACGACGACCCCGCGAACACGCCGCGCGGGCTGAACGCGGACGACCCGCGGGTCAAGCAGGCGCTGCGCGACGCCGCCGCCGAGCTGAAGGGGCTGGGGATCGCGCTCGACGCCCGCCTCGGCGAGGTCCAGGCGGAGGTCCGCGGGGACGAGCGGATCCCGATCCACGGCGGGCCGGGCACCGCCGGGGTGTTCAACGCGATCAACGTCGCGGCGCCGCGGCAGGGCGGGATCGTCGACGTCCCGCACGGCTCGAGCTTCGTGCAGGCGGTGCAGTTCGTGGACGGCGCGTGCCCCGTGGAGCCGCGGACCATCCTCACGTACTCGCAGTCGACGAACCCCGCCTCGCCGTGGCACTCCGACCAGACGCGGATGTACTCGCGCAAGCAGTGGGTGGACACGCCGTTCTGCGAGCCGGACGTGCGGCGCGAGACGATCGCGGTCACCAAGCTGTCGTCGGGGCGCGCGGGCGCGCCGCGGGCGTGCACCTCGCGGGCGGGCTTCCGGCGGCTGTCGGCGCGGCGGCGCGGGCGCGCGCTGCGGCTGCGGTGGGCCGCGCGCGCCGGCGGGCGCGTGCGGGTGGACGTCTTCCGCGTCGCGCGCCGGGGGCGGATGGTCCGCCCGCGGCGGGTGGCGAGCCTGAGCGCCGCGGCGGCGCGGGGCGGCGCGACCGTCCGCGGTCGCCGGCTGCGCGCGCCGGGCGTGTACGTCGTGCGCCTGCGGGCCCGCGGCGTGCTGGGCGGGACCGACACGCGGCGGCTCGCGTTCCGCCGGCTGCGCGGCGGCCGGCTGCGCGCGCTGCCGCGCTTCGAGCGCGTCGCCGGCTGCGGCCTGCTGCGCGAGTTCCGGCTCGGCTCGCCGGTGTTCGGGCGCTCGCTCGCGATCCGCTTCAGGCTCGACGGGCCGGCCGGGTGGGAGCTGCGCGACGGGGCCCGCGTGCTGGCGCGCGGCACGTCGGCCGGCGGCCGCGTCCGGGTGCGCCCGCGCCGGCGCGGCGCCCACCGCTTCGTGCTCGTCGCCCGCCGCGGCGGCCGGACGGCGCGCGCGACGCTCGTCGCGTCGCGGCTCTGAGACCCCGGCGCGAGGCCGCTCCAAACCTGAGCCGGGTACGCTAAGATTGCGCGTGCAACTTTAGACACCGCCAAAGGTTCCGCATGCCCGAGACGCTCCTCCTCGTTCCCCTCGACGACACCGTCGTCTTCCCCACCATGGACGTCACGCTCCCCGTGGACGTCGCGGGCGAGACGCGCGTGCTCCTGGTGCCCCGGCACGACGGCCAGTTCGCGTCGGTGGGCACGATCGCCAAGGTCGTCGAGACCGTCCGCCTGCCCGGCGGCGCGCGCGGGGCCGCGCTGGAGGGCCAGGCGCGCGGCGTCATCGTCGGCGCGGCGACGCCCGACGCCGGCGGCGGGCTGCGGGTCGAGGTCGAGGAGCGCCCCGACACCGACCCGTCCGACGGGCGCACGCGCGAGCTCGAGCGCGAGTACCGCGCCGTCGTCGAGGAGATCCTCGCCGAGCGCGGCGCCGACGAGCGGATCGTCGCCTTCCTGCGCAGCGTCGTCGAGCCCGGCCCGCTCGCCGACACGAGCGGCTACGCCCCCGACCTGACCTTCCAGCAGAAGGTCGAGCTGCTCGAGACCGTCGACGTCACCGAGCGGCTCGCCAAGGCGGTCGAGATGCAGCGCGAGCGGCTGACCGCCCTGCAGGTGCGGCGGAAGATCCGCGACGACGTCGAGTCCGGCGCCCAGAAGCAGCAGCGCGAGTACTTCCTGCGCAAGCAGATGGAGTCGATCCGCCGCGAGCTGGGCGAGGACGACGGCTCGGTCGTCGACGACCTGCGCAGGCAGATCGAGGACGCCGGGATGCCCGACGCCGTCCGCGAGCAGGCCGAGCGCGAGCTGGGCCGGCTGGAGCGCATGGGCGAGGGCGGCGGCGGCGAGGGCCAGATGCTGCGCACCTACCTCGAGTGGCTCGTCAGCCTGCCGTGGAGCAAGCGCTCCGACGAGGTGCTCGACCCGGTGAAGGCGCGCGAGGTGCTCGACGCCGACCACGCCGGGCTGGAGGACGTCAAGGACCGCATCGTCGAGTACATCGCCGTCCGCAAGCTGCGCACCGAGCGCGGCATCGAGGCCGACCGCAAGGCCGGCGCGATCCTCACCCTGATCGGCCCGCCCGGCACCGGCAAGACCTCGATCGGCGAGTCGATCGCCCGCGCCACCGGCCGCGAGTTCGTCCGCATGTCGCTCGGCGGGGTGCGCGACGAGGCCGAGATCCGCGGCCACCGCCGCACGTACATCGGCGCGCTGCCGGGCCGCCTGGTCCGCGCGCTGCGCGACGCCGGGACGATGAACCCGGTGATCATGCTCGACGAGGTCGACAAGGTCGGCAGCGACTGGCGCGGCGATCCCAGCTCGGCGCTGCTCGAGGTCCTCGACCCCGCGCAGAACCACTCGTTCCGCGACCACTACCTCGACGTCGAGCTCGACCTCTCCGAGGTCATGTTCATCGCCACCGCCAACATCGCCGAGACGATCCCCGGGCCGCTGCTCGACCGGATGGAGGTCATCCGCTTCGACGGCTACACGGTCGAGGAGAAGATCGCGATCGCCCGCGACTACCTCGTCCCCCGCCAGCGCGAGCGCAACGGCCTGCGCGAGGACGAGGTGAGCATCGGCGACGACACGCTGCGCACCGTCGTGCGCGAGTACACGCGCGAGGCCGGCGTCCGCAACCTCGAGCGCGAGCTGGGGACGGTCCTGCGCAAGGTCGCGACCCAGATCGCGTCCGCGAAGCGCACGGCGCCGGTGACCGTCGACGCGGAGATCCTCCGCGACGCGCTCGGCCGCCAGCGGTTCTTCCAGGAGGCCGCGATCCGCACGGCGGTGCCGGGCGTCGCGACCGGCCTGGCGTTCACGCCGGTGGGCGGCGACGTGCTGTTCATCGAGGCCAACGCGACGGCGAACGGCTCGCGCGGGGCCGGCCTCACGCTGACCGGGCAGCTCGGCGACGTGATGAAGGAGTCGGCGCGGATAGCGCTGACCTACGTCCGCGCCCACGCCGCCGAGCTCGGGATCGACCCCGACGACATGGACGACCGCGAGTTCCACGTCCACGTCCCGGCGGGCGCCGTGCCGAAGGACGGCCCGAGCGCCGGCGTGACGATGACGACCGCGCTCGCGTCGCTGCTCACCGGCCGCCCGGTCCGCCACACGGTCGGCATGACCGGCGAGGTCACCCTCCAGGGCCGCGTCCTGCCGATCGGCGGCCTCAAGCAGAAGGTGCTCGCCGCGCACGCCGCCGGGCTGACGGAGATCGTCCTGCCCGAGCGCAACCGCGGCGACCTCGACGACGTGCCGGCCGACGTGCGCGACCAGATGACGTTCCACCCGGTGATGACGGTCGCCGAGGTGCTCGAGATCGCGCTCGAGCCGGCGCCCGCGCACGCCGTGTAGCGCCGGGCTACGCCCCCGCGTCCTCGAGCGCGTCGACGAGCGACTCGACGTCGTAGAAGCCGCGGTGGCGCTCGCCGGCGACGAAGAACGCCGGCGTGCCGGTGACGCCGCTCGCCTCGCCGCTCGCGCGGTCCTCGGCCACGCGGGCGGCGGCGGCGGCGCGGTCTCGCTCGAAGCGCTCGGCGTCGAGGCCGAGCTGCGCCGCCAGCTCCGCCGGGTCGGGGTCGCCGCCCGCGGCGTACAGCAGGTCGTGCATCTCCCAGAAGCGGCCCTGCGCGGCCGCCGCCTCGGCGGCCCGCGCCAGCTCCTCGGCCCGCGGGTGCTTGGACGCGACCGGGAAGTGGCGGAAGACCAGCCGCACGCGGCCGTCGAGCCGCGCCAGGACGCGCTCGAGCGCAGGCACCGCGTCGCGGCAGTACGGGCACTGGAAGTCGCCGTACTCGACAAGGTCGACGGCGCCCGTCCCGCGGACGTGGTCGCGCGCGGGGTCGACCGGCGGCGTGAGCGTCACGCCGCCGCCATCCTGCGCCCGAGCCGCTCGAGCTCGAGGTCGATGTCGTGCTGGACGGCGTTCATCTGCGGCGTCGTGATCTCGCCCTCGTCACGCATCTGCGCCAGCCGCCCGCGCTCGATCTGCAGCAGCTGGACGCGCAGCCGCAGCCACGCGCCGGTGTCCGAGTCGGGCAGCGGCACGCCGTCCGAGCACTCGCCCGCGAGCTGGTTGGCGCGCTGGGCGTAGAGCGACCGCGCGCGCTCGACGGTCGACGGGTCGAAGCCGTCGTCGGCGAGCGACAGCCGCCCGATGTGGTCGAGCGCGGCCTCGATCGTCCGGAAGCGCACCATCGCGCTGCGCCGCTCGTCGGGCTGCTCGGCCGGGAAGCGCATCGCCCGGATCAGCGCCGGCAGCGTCAGCCCCTGCGCCGTGAGCGTCACGACGATGACGACGATCGTCAGGAAGATCATCTCGTCGCGGCCCGCGACGTCGAGCGGCACGGAGAGGGCGATGGCGAGCGACACCGCGCCGCGCATCCCCGCCCAGCCGACGACCGCCCGCTCGCGCCACGGGATCGGCTGCCGCCCGCCGATGCGCTCGTCGAGCTCGACCGTCGTGAACTGGTGCAGCATCCGCACCGCCATCACGACGAGCGCCAGCACGGCGCCGGAGGCGAGCAGCGTGCCGACCGAGCCGCCGCCCAGGTCCTCGACGAGCGCCGGGAACTGCAGCCCGACGAGCACGAACAGCAGCGACTCGAGCAGGAAGACGAACACCTCCCAGAACGCGTACGCCTGCAGGCGGGTCCCCGGGTCGGACAGCTCGGGGTCGCGCCGGCCGAGGTACACGCCGCTGACGACCGCCGCGAGGATGCCCGACATCTCGAGCTGCTCGGCGCCGATGTAGAGCACGTACGGCGTCAGCAGCGTCACCGTGATCTCGACGAGCGAGTCGTCGAGCCGCCGGCGCAGCCAGGCGACCGCCCACCCGCCGGCCAGCCCGACGAGCGTGCCGCCCGCCGCGACGACCACCAGCTCGACCGCGGCGTCGCCGAGCGAGAACGTGCCCGCGCCGGCGGCGGCGACCGCCACGCGCCACGCGGTCAGCGCGGTGGCGTCGTTGACGAGGTTCTCGCCCTCGACCAGATTGACGACCCGCTCCGGCGCCCCGAGCCGCCGGAACACCGCGGTCGCCGCGACGAGGTCGGTCGGCGCGAGGACGGTCGCGAGCACGAACGCCGCCGGCCAGCTCAGCTCGTCGACCAGCGCGTGCGCGGCCACCGCGACGGCGACGATCGTCGCTGCGACGAGCACGACGGCGGCCAGCGCGATCGGCCGCACGTCGCGCACGAGACGGCGCGGCGAGGCCTGGTACCCCGCGGCGTGCACGAGCGGCGGGACGAAGACGAGCAGCACGACCTCCGGCTCGAGGTCGATCTCCGGCAGCCCGGGCAGCGCGCCGAGCCCGAGGCCGCCGAGGACGAGGAAGATCGGATAGGGCAGGCCCAGCCGCCGGGCGAGCGAGACGAGCAGGGCGACCGCGACGAGGAGCGCGAACAGGAACTCGATCTCGCCCATGGGACGAGACTACGAACGCGTGCGGGCGGTGCCGCGGGGTGGGGCCGCGGGTGGTCGGCGGCGCGGCGCGGCGACGGGCGGCGCGGTGCCGGGCGGGCGCGGGCCCTACGCCGCGGCGGCCAGCCCGCGCGCGCCGGCCCAGGCCAGGAGGGCGGCGCCCTCGAGCGGGCGGCTGAAGACGTAGCCCTGGCCGAGGTCGCAGCCGAGCGCGGCCAGCTCGTCGCGGACGTGCGCGTGCTCGACGCCCTCGGCGACGACCCGCAGGCCGAGGTTGCGCGCCAGGTCGATCGTGGAGCGCACGATCGTCGCGTCGCTTCGGTCGTGGGCCATGCCGACGACGAACGAGCGGTCGATCTTGATCTCGTCGACCGGCAGCTGGCGCAGCTTGCCGAGCGACGAGTAGCCGGTGCCGAAGTCGTCGATCGACAGGCCGACGCCGACCGCGTGCAGCGCGTCGAGGATCTCCCGCGCCCGCTGCGGGTCGGCCATGATCGTCGACTCGGTGAGCTCGAGCTGCAGCGCCTCGGCGGGCACGTCCCACTTGGCGAGCAGCTGCTCGACGTCGGCGATCAGCGACCGGTCGAGCAGGCTGCGCATCGAGACGTTGACCGCGACGGTCATCTCGCGAAGCCCGGCGTCGCGCCAGTCGCGCACCTGCGCGAGCGCGGTGTCGAGGACGTGCAGCGTCAGCGGGCGGATCAGCCCGGTGTGCTCGGCGTGGCCCACGAAGCTGGCCGGGAGGACGAGCCCGCGCAGCGGGTGCTCCCACCGCACGAGCGCCTCGGCGCCGCGCACCTCGCCGGTCGCCAGGTCGACCTTCGGCTGGTAGAGCACCCCCAGCTCGCCGTCCGACATCCCGCGCCGCAGGTCGCCGACGACGGCGAGCGGGTCGGGGCCGCTGACGGACACGTCGAACAGCTCGTGCCCCGAGCGCGTCCCCTTCGCGGCGTACATCGCCCGGTCGGCGCGCTGCATGAGCGTGTCGACGTCCTCGCCGTGCTCGGGGAAGCACGCGATGCCGAGCGACGCGCCGACCTCCAGCTCGGCGCCGTCGACGCGGAACGGGCGCTCGAGCGCCTGCAGGATCTTCTGGCCGACCTCGGCGCCCGCGGCCGCGTCGGGGGCCGTCGGCAGCAGCACGGCGAACTCGTCGCCGCCGAGCCGGGCGACCGTGTCGCTCGACCGCAGGACCCCGGCGATCCGCGGGCCGACGAGCCGCAGCAGCTCGTCGCCGCGGTGGTGCCCGAGCGTGTCGTTGACCTCCTTGAAGCGGTCGAGGTCGAGCAGCATGACCACCGGCCGCGACCCGTCGCGCTGGGCCACCGACAGCGCCCGGTCCACGCGGTCCTGGAACAGCGCGCGGTTCGGCAGGCCGGTCAGCACGTCGTGCAGGGCGCGGCTCTCGCTGAGCAGCGCGTGGCGGCCGGCCACGTGCAGCCCGACGAGCGGCAGCAGCAGCCCGGGCAGCAGCGCCGCGGAAAAGTCGGCGACGAGGACGGCGATCGGCGCCAGGCCGAGCGTGCCGGTGCCGGCCAGGACGGTGAAGGGGACGTCGTCGCGCCTCGCGCCGAACGCCCGCACCGCGAGCAGCGCAGCGGCGGCCAGGAAGATCGCCGGCACGTCGGCCGCGACGAACGGGGCGCCGGCGCGCGGCACCGGCGTGAGCGCGGCGAGGACCGCCGCCGCGGCGCCGATGGCCACCGCGTTGCCGGCCGTCCCGCGCAGGAACGCGCGGGCGCCGGGGCGCGTGCGCGCGCCGTGCACG
>DASZEJ010000177.1:0-45656 GCA_035940955.1 Solirubrobacteraceae bacterium | reverse complement strand
GGCGAAGCGAGGACCCCCTCCCTCACCGCCCGCCGTAGGCCCGCCGGGCCCCGCACCGCCTACGGCTTCAGCACCACCTTCACGCACTCGTCCTGCTTGTGCTTGAACGTCTCGAACGCCGTCGGCGCCTCCTCGAGCGGCACCGTGTGGGTGATGATGAACGTCGGGTCGACCTCGCCGCTGACGATGCGGTCCATGAGCGGGCGCAGGTAGCGGTGGACGTGGCACTGGCCCGCTCGGATGGTCAGGCCCCTGTTGACCACGGCTCCCAGCGGGAACTTGTCCGCCACGCCGCCGAAGACGCCGACGATCGACACGATCCCGCCGTTGCGCACGCTGAGGATCGCCTCGCGCACCGCGTGCGGGCGCTCGGTCTCCTGCCGGGTCGCCTGCTTGACGCGGTCGTAGGCGTGGACGATGCCGTGCTGGTGGTGGGCCTCCATCCCGACCGCCTCGATGACCTTGTCCGGGCCGCGCCCGCCGGTCATCTCCTTGAGCGTCTCGGGGACGTCGCCCGCCTCGACGTAGTTGATCGTCTCCGCCCCGACCTTCTCGCGCGCGAGCTGCAGCCGGTAGTCGAAGCGGTCGATGACGATCACCCGGTGCGCGCCCAGGAGGAACGCGCTCACCGCCGCGAACAGGCCGACCGGCCCCGCTCCCCACACCGCGACGACGTCGTGCGGCTCGACGTCGCACATCTCCGCGCCCATGAACCCGGTCGGGAAGACGTCGGAGAGGAACAGCGCCTGCTCGTCGGTCACGCCGTCGGGGACCTTCAGCGGGCCGACGTCCGCGAACGGCACCCGCACCGCCTCGGCCTGGCCGCCCGCGAAGCCGCCCATCATGTGCGAGTAGCCGAAGATCCCGCACGGCGAGTGGCCCATCGCCTTCTCGGCGATGCCGGCGTTCGGGTTCGAGTTCTCGCACGCCGCCCACAGCCCGGCCGCGCACGCGTTGCAGTTGCCGCACGCGATCGGGAACGGGACGACGACCCGGTCGCCCGGGCGCAGGTTGGTCACCTCGCGGCCCACGTCGACGACCTCGCCCATGAACTCGTGCCCAATGACGTCGCCGCGCTTCATCGTCGGGATGTAGCCGTCGTACAGGTGCAGGTCCGAGCCGCAGATCGCGCTCGACGTCACCTTCACGATCGCGTCGCGCTGGTTGAGGATCTTCGGGTCCGGGACGTCCTGGACCTCGACGCTGTTGCGCCCCTGCCACGTGTTCGCCCTCATGACGCCGTCCCCGCCGGCTCCTCGAGCGGCTGCGCCGGCCGCTGCTTGAGGTGCGCCTTCGCGCTGTGACCGCCCGGGCTGCCGTCCGAGCGCACGACCTCGCCGGTCTCGACCACCTGCTTGAAGCGCCGCAGGTCGTGCTTGACGTTCTGCTCGGGGTCCTCGCCGAAGACCTTGGCGACGCGCGCGCCGACGACGCCGCCGGGCGGGGACGTCTCGAGGTCGACGTGGATCTCGGTCCCGCGGTCGCCGGGCGCCGGCACGAAGCGCAGGGCGGAGTCGTCGTCGAGGTACCCGATGACGTCCTCCCGGCCCTTCAGCTCCTGCCAGAGCCGCTGCAGCTCCTCCGCCGGGCGACGGACCGTGATGGCTGCCTTGACTCTCATGCGAGGTGCGCTCCCCAGACCGGGCCGGGCGGAAACGGCGCGCGACTACCTTGTCCGGAAGACATGCGCGTGCTGCTTGCCGAGGACGAGCCCCGCGTCGCCGACGCCGTCGCGCGCGGGCTGCGCCGCGAGGGCCTGGCGGTGGACGTCGCGCCCGACGGCAACCAGGCGCTCTACAAGGCGCGCGTGACCCCGTACGACGTCGTCGTGCTCGACCGCGACCTGCCGGAGGTCCACGGCGACGACGTCTGCCGCGCGCTCAACGCCGAGCAGCCGGACACCAAGGTCCTGATGCTGACCGCCGCCCGCACGCCGGAGGACGTCGTCGGCGGCCTGTCGCTCGGCGCCGACGACTACCTGCCCAAGCCGTTCCACTTCCCCGAGCTCGTCGCGCGGATCCGCGCGCTCGCGCGGCGCAACGGCGGCGCCCGGCCGCCGGTGCTCCACCGCGGCGACGTCGAGCTCGACCCGGCGCGCCGCACCGCCACGCGCGCCGGCCGCGACCTGCGGCTCTCCCCGAAGGAGCTGGGCGTGCTGGAGGCGCTGCTGGAGGCCGACGGCGCGGCGGTCAGCGCCGAGGAGCTGCTGGAGCGCGTGTGGGACGAGAACGCCGACCCATTCACCAACACCGTCCGGATGACGGTGATGACGCTGCGCCGCAAGCTCGGCGACCCGCCGTTCGTCGAGACGGTCCCGGGCGCCGGCTACCGCGTGTGACCCGCCTGACCATCCGCGCGCGGCTGACCGCGCTCTACGCCGCCCTGCTCGCCGGGTCGACCGCGATCCTGCTCGGGCTGAGCTGGTGGCTGATGGACCGCCACCTGCACCGCACCCTCCCCGAGCGCCTGGCCGACGACTCCGCCGAGACGCTCGCCGTGCAGTACCTGCTCGCGTTCGCGGGCACGACCGCGATCGCCGTCGCCCTCGGCTGGCTGATCGCCGGCCGCGTGCTCGCGCCGATCAAGCGCATGACCGAGGTGGCGCACTCGGTCACCGACGAGCGCCTGGACGAGCGGGTCGCGCAGGAGGGGCCGCGGGACGAGCTGCGCGAGCTGGGCGAGACGCTCGACGCGATGCTGGCGCGCCTGCGCTCCTCCCTGGAGGCCCAGCGCCGGTTCGTCGCCAACGCCAGCCACGAGCTGCGCAGCCCGCTCACGGTCATCCGGACCGAGACCGAGGTGACGCTCGCCGACCCCGACGCCTCCCCCGACGACTTCCGGGCGATGGCGCGCGTCGTGCTGGAGGCGACCGACCGCACGGAGGCGCTCCTCGACGGGCTCATGGTCCTCGCCCGCTCGCAGCGCGGCCTGCTGCGCACCGCCCCGGTCGACCTCTGCACCGTCTCGCGCCGGGCGGCGGCGGGCGGGATGGCCGCGGCCCGCGCGGCCGGGGTGCGGATCGAGGTCGAGGCCGACGGCAGCGCGACGGTCGACGCCGACGAGCCGCTGCTCGAGCGCCTGGTCGCCAACCTCGTCGACAACGCCGTCCGCTACAACGAGCCGGGCGGGTGGGTCGTCGTGCGCGCCGGCGGCCAGCACGGCGACGCGGCGGTCGAGGTCGAGAACTCGGGCCCGCACGTCCCCGCCGAGGCGGTCGACCGCCTGACCCAGCCGTTCGAACGCCTGGACCGCGCCCGCGAGTCGCGGGGCACCGGCCTGGGCCTGTCGATCGTCCGCGCGGTCGCCGAGGCCCACGGCGCCCGCCTGGGGATCGCGGCGCGCCACGACGGCGGCCTGCGCGTGCGCGTCACGTTCGCGCACCCTTAATGACTTCTTCAGCCGGCGTGCTTCACTGCTGAGCATGACGAAGGGGGTTCGTCGCGTGGGGGTCGGCGCGGGTCTCGCGACCGGCCTCTCGCTGCTCGCCCTGTCGATCGGCGGGATCGCGTCGGTCGACGCCGACCTGCAGGCCGCCGCCGAGCAGCGCCAGCGGCCCGGCGCCGAGCAGGTGCGGATCGTGCACCTGCTCGACTGCCCGCACCGCACCGCGGCGCGCGCGTTCTAGGGCAGCCGCCCGAACCAGGCCAGCGACAGCGCGCCGCCGACGAGCACGAGCGCCAGCGCGCCGCCCGCGAACGCGGTCGTGACCTCGCGCTTCTCGCGCCGCGTCGCGACCTGGCTGCCGAGGCGCCGGTAGACCTCCTCCAGCCTGCCCGCGTCCTCGACCGCGAACGCCCGGCCGCCCGACGCGGCGGCGATGCGCTCCAGGGTCTCGCGGTCGGGCGGGACGCGCTCGACGCGCTCGGTGCCGTCCGGCTGGCGCACGCGGATCTCGCCGCTATCGGTGCCGAGCGCGACCGTGTAGATCGGCACCCTCAGGCCGCGCGCCTCGCGCGCCGCCTCGACCGGGTCGCGCCCCTTCACCGACTTGCCGTCCGAGAGCAGGACGATCGCGGCGGGCGGCGGCCGGCGGTCGTTCGGGTCGGGGCGCAGGACGCGCAGGGCGGACGTCAGCGCGTCGCCGGTCGCCGTCCCGCCCGCCGGCGTGATCGCGGCGAGCGCGTCGCCCACCAGCGCGTGCTCGGCCGTCGGCAGCTGCGCGACCTCGGCGCCGTGGTTGAACGCGACGAGCCCCACCCGCACGCGCGCCGGCACCTCGGCCAGGAAGCGCTCGGCGGCGCGCCGGGCCGCGACGAGCCGGGTCGGGTGCACGTCCTCGGCCTGCATCGAGCCCGACCGGTCGGTGACGAGCAGCACCGACGCGCGGTCGACCGGCACGCTGACCGCGCGCTGCGGCTTGGCGACGGCGAGGATGAGCGCGGCGAGGCCGAGCGCGTAGAGCGCCATCGGCCAGTGCCGCCGCCAGCCCGGGCGCCGCGGCGCGACCGCGGGCACCAGCGCCGGCGGGGCGAACGCGTCGCGCCCGCGCTGGCTGCGCACGTACCACCAGGCAGCGAGCGGGAGCGCGAGCAGCCCGAGCAGCAGCAGCGGGCGCTCGAAGCTCACGGCACCCGCGCCGGGCGGCGGCCCAGCGTCACGGTGATCTCCTTCTCGACGCCGTCGCGCAGCACGCGCACCCTCACCCGGTCGCCCGGGTGCTTGCCCTCGATCGCCTGCGCGACGTCGTCGGGCTCGGTGACGCCGCGGCCCTCGATCGACACGATGACGTCGCCGTCCTCGCTCAGCAGCGAGGAGCTGGCGCGGATCCCCGCCTCGTCGGCCGGGCCGCCCGGCGTGACCTGGCGCACGGCCGCGCCGCGGCCGTTCAGCGCGGGCGCGGTCGACACGCCGAGGTACGGGCGCTCGATCGACAGGCCGCCCTTGAGCTTCGGCACGACCTCGCGGACCGTGTTCGACGGCACCGCGAACCCGATCCCCACGTTCCCCTGGCTGCCGGCGGTCGCGATCTGCGAGTTCACGCCGATGACCCGGCCGCTCGCGTCGATCAGCGGGCCGCCGGAGTTGCCGGGGTTGATCGGGGCGTCGGTCTGGATGACCTCGTCGATCGTGAAGCCGTTCGGCGCGCGGATCTCGCGCCCGAGCCCTGACACGATGCCGGCGGTCGCCGTGCGGTCGAGCCCCAGCGGGTAGCCGATCGCGATCGCCGTGTCGCCGACGCGCACCTTGTCGGAGTCGGCGAGCGGCAGCACGCGCAGCCCCGGCGCCGAGCTGCGGTCGACGTTCAGCACGGCGAGGTCGGACGACGGGTCGGTGCCCAGCACGCGCGCGGGCACCGCGCGGCCGGTGTCGTCGAAGCGGACCTGCGCCTGCTCGGCGTCGCCGACGACGTGCGCGTTGGTGACGACCGTGCCGTCGGCGTCGACCACGAAGCCGGTGCCGGACGCGGCCGAGCCGCCGCGCGCCACCTGCACCGACACGACGCCCTCGCCCACCTGGTCGTAGATCTCGTTGACGCGGTTGGCCGGCAGGCGCCCGGAGGAGACCGGCAGCGAGGACTGCTGCGGCGGCGCCGGCTCGTCGTCGAGCAGCGTCACGCCCAGCAGCGCGCCCATCGCGAGCAGCGCGGTGCCGGCCGCGACGGCCAGCGCCCGGCGCATCGCCCTGGTCCGGTCGCGCGGGGGCGGCGGGGGCGGCGGCGCGGGCGGGCGCCGCACCGGCTCGGCGACCTCGATCCAGTGGTGGTCGGAGTCGTCGTGCGGGTCTCGCCCGGACCAGAGGGAGCCGCTGCTCGGCATGGCCCCAAGGTTGCACCGCCGCTGTCAGGCGCCGATAAAGGTGCGGCAGCTCACAAACGACCGCTCGAAGCCGGCGTAGCTTCCCGCCCATGTTCGGCATCGAGCTCGCAGGCGGCGCCCTCATCTTCGGGGCCTTCATCGTCCTCTACCTCATGGCCACGGTGTACGGCCTCTACACGCGCACGGGGAGCGGCATCGCGCAGCGGCCCTACCACCGCGTCTACGGCGGCGCCCCCGGCGCGGCGCGCGCCGGCCGGCTGGGCGGCTGCCCGGACCGCGACATCGAGTCGTGGTCGCGCGGCACGCGCTGAGTCACAGCCCGGCCAGCGCGTCGACGTACGCCTCGGAGAACGTGGGGAACGGCTGGATCGTGTCGCGCAGGACGTCCAGCGGTACGCGGCCGCGGATCGCCAGCGTGGCCTGCTGCAGCCACTCCCCCGCCTCCGGGCCGAGCGCGTAGGCGCCGGTCAGGCAGCGGCCGTCCGCGACGACGGTCAGGAACCCCTTGCCCTCGTACGCGCGGGTGTACGTCGACGTCCGCGCCACCGTCTCGAGCTGGACGGTCGACGTGCGCTCGCCGTCCGCGGCGCCCACCGCGGCCGCCTGCGGGTCGGTGAAGACGACGCGCGGCACGGCGTCGTAGCGGGCCGCGCGCGGGCGGCCGAGGATGTTCGCGGCGGCGACGCGCGCCTGGTACTTGCCGACGTAGGTCAGCTGCCAGGGCACCGCGGCCGCGTCGCCGATCGCCCACAGCCCGTCGCCGGCGCACAGCCGCGCGTCGACCGGGATCCCGTGCCGCTCGGGCTCGACGCCGACGCTGTCGAGGCCCAGGCCGTCGAGCCGCGGCCGGCGGCCGGTCGCGATCAGCAGCCGGTCGCCGCGCAGCTCGCCGCCGTCCTCCATCCCGAGGACGTAGCCCTCGCCGTCGCGCCGGGCGGACGCCGCGTGCCGGCCGCAGTGCAGCTCGATCCCGTCGGCGCGCAGCGCCTCGGTGAGCGCGCGGCCCAGCGGCTCGGGCTCGCGCGGCAGCACGCGGTCGCCCGCGACGACGAGGCAGACCTCGGCGCCCAGCCGGTGGATCGCCTGCGCCATCTCGACGCCCACCGGGCCGTCGCCGAGCACGAGCAGCCGCCGCGGGACCTCCTTCAGCCCGGTCGCCTCGCGGTTCGTCCACACGCCGTCGAGGCCGTCGAGCCCGTCGATCGGCGGCAGGATCGGGTCCGAGCCGGTGGCGACGACGACGTGCCGGGCGCGGTGGCGCTCGCCGTCGACCTCGACGGCACCCGGACCGGCGAGGCGGGCGTCGCCGCGCAGCAGCGCGATCCCCTTCCCCTCCAGCCACTCGACCTGGCCCTCGTCGCGGTAGTCGCTGACCATGAAGTCGCGCCACGCGAGCGCCTGCGCGGCGTCGATCCCGCCGTCCACCGCCTCGCGCGCCCCGGGCACCTCGCGCGCCTGCGCCACCGCCTCGCCCACGCGCAGCAGCGTCTTTGAGGGGATGCACGCCCAGTACGAGCACTCGCCCGCGACCAGCTCGCGCTCGGCGACGGCGACCCGCAGCCCGCCGTCGGCGAGCGCGCCCGCGCAGACCTCGCCCGCCGGCCCGGCGCCGATGACGATCGCGTCGTACTCGGCCACCTGCCGACCGTACCGGCCCGGCCGACTTGCCGTTGGCGGTCCGGGTGGCTTAGGTTCCCGCAGGGCCGCGTCGCCGAGACCGCACGTCTCCCCGGGCGGCGGCGCAGGCGGCGCGGCCGTCCACTCCCTCCCCGTGACCCGACTGCTCCTCGAGCGCTCTCCGGCCCTGCCGCACGTCGAGCTGTGCGAGCTGCCGACGCCCGTCCGCTCGCTGGAACGGCTCGCTCCGGACCTGTGGATGAAGGACGACAGCCGCACGGCGCGGCTGTGGGGCGGCAACAAGCCGCGCAAGCTCGAGTGGCTGATCGCCGACGCGCAGCGGCGCGGGCGCGGGACGCTCCTGACGTTCGGCGGCCTGGCCACGAACCACGGGCTCGCGACGGCGCTGTACGCCCGCGAGCACGGGCTGCGGTGCGTGCTCGCGCTGGTCGACCAGCCGGTCGACGACCACGTCGAGCGCCAGCTCGAGCGGATCAGGGCGTCGGGCGCGCACGTCCACCTGACGCGCACGAAGGCGCGGACGGTGGCGATGCTGCCGTGGCTGATGCTGCGCCACGGGCGCGCGTACTTCGTGCCGCCGGGCGGCTCGTCGCCGGTCGGCTCGCTCGGGTTCGTCGAGGCCGCGCTGGAGCTGGGCGAACAGGTCCGGCGCGGCGAGCTGCCCGAGCCGGCGACCGTCTGGTGCGCGCTCGGCTCGGGCGGCACGGCGGCCGGGCTCGCGCTGGGGCTGCGGATGGCCGGGCTGAGGACGAAGGTGTGCGCGGTCCACGTCAACGACGGCCTGCGGCTGACCGAGCGGACCGTCGTCCGCCTCGCGCGGCGCACGCCGGTCGGCGGGGACGCGGTCAACGACGTCGAGGTCGTGCACGGCTACCTCGGCGGCGGCTACGGGCACGGGACGCCCGCCGCGGCGCGGGCGATCGAGCTGGCCCGCGAGGCCGAGGGGCTCCGGCTCGACCCGGTCTACACCGGCAAGACCATGGCCGCGGTCCTCGACCACGTCGCGCGCGGCGACGGCGGGCCGGCGCTGTACTGGCACACGTACAGCGGCGTGCACTAGGGCCCGCGGCGCGCGCGCCGCCGGGCTAGTCGTCGAGGTCCGGCTGGCCGGCCAGGCCGGCGTCCGGCTCGGCGTCGCCCTGGTCGTCGTCGCCGTCGTGGTCGACGTGCGCGCCGCCGTCGTCGGGCTCGGCGCTCCCGGTGTCGTCGGCGTCGTCGTCGTCGGCCTGGCCGTCGAGGGCGTCCTCCTCGACGTCCTCGTCGTCCTCTTCCTCGGCGGCCCTGCGCCGCTCGACGCGCCCGCGCTTCGCGGTCTGCGAGACGCAGCGGCCGAACGCCGCCTGCGCGGCCTTCGCCTTCGCCTTCGCGCTCCCCCTGGTCCGCGCCCTCCCGTACTTCGCGGCGAACGCGTCGGCCCCCAGCTGGCGGCGCTCGTCGCGGCAGCGCTGCTGCGCCGAGGCGCCGGACCGGCCCTTGCGCTCGACCTTCGCGCCGCGGTCCGTGGCCTTCTCGGGCTTCTTCGCGGCGGCCGCGGACGGCGTGAGCGCCAGGGCCGCGGCGGCGACGACGATCAGGAGTCGCTGCATGGTCGGGCGATCGGCCGGCCGGCGGGCGACCGTGAGCGCGCCACGCCGCCCGTGGACGACGGTCTAGACTCGCGCGCCGCGTGCGCATCCTCGTCACGGGATTCCCCGGGTTCATCGCCCGCCGCCTCGTCCGCCGGCTGGTCGAGGCCGACGGCTCGCTGGCCGTCACCGCGCTGGTCGAGCGTCGAATGGCCGGCGCCGCGCGGGCCGCCGCGGCGGAGATCGGCGACGGCCGGGTCGAGCTGGTCGAGGGCGACATCGGCGACCGCCGCCTCGGCCTCGACGACGAGACGTACGCGCGGCTGGCCCGCGAGGTCGGCGTCGTCTTCCACCTCGCGGCGATCTACAGCCTCGACGTGCCGCTCGAGCTGGCCCAGCGGGTGAACGTCGAGGGGACCGGCAACGTCCTCGACTTCTGCCGCGCGTGCCGCGACTTCGACAAGCTCGAGTACGTCAGCACCGCCTACGTCGCCGGCGAGCGGACGGGCGTGGTGTACGAGCACGAGCTGTCGCTCGGCCAGTCGTTCAAGAACCACTACGAGTCGACCAAGTTCCAGGCCGAGCTGTGGGTGCGTGAGATGGCGGACGTCGTGCCGTCCACGGTCTACCGCCCGGCGATCGTCGTCGGCGACTCGCGCACCGGCGAGACGCAGAAGTTCGACGGCCCGTACTACATCCTGCGGGCGATCTCGCGGGCCCTGCGGATGCGCGGGCCGATCGCGCAGTTCGGCCGGGCGGAGGCGCCGTTCAACGTCGTGCCGGTCGACTTCGTGGTCGAGGCGATGGCCGCGCTGGCGGGCGACGCCGAGGCGCGCGGCGCGACCGTCCACCTCGTCGACCCCGAGCCGCTGAGCGCCGCGGAGCTCACGCGGGTGCTGTCGCGCGAGTACGCGGGGCGCGACCCGTCGCTGCGGCTGCCGGCGAAGGCGGTGGCCGAGTCGCTCCGCGTGCGGACCGTGCGAGAGCTGTTCGAGGGCGCCCCGCGCGAGTCGATCGTCTACCTCAACCACCCTGTGCGGTTCGACACGAGGCGGGCCGAGGCGCTGCTCGCGCGGCACGGGCTGCGGTGCCCGCGGTTCGAGACGTACGCGCCGGCGATCGTCCGGTTCTTCCGCGAGCACGAGGCCGAGCCCGCCCTGCGACCCGCATAGCTTCACCCTCCAACCCAGTGCATGGACGAACGTTGGAGTGAGGAAATGCGCCCGAACGACGAAGGTGTGCATATGGATCGCACCCCCGCCGTGAGCTGTTCGGGCTGCGGGTTCGCGTGGAACAGCGCGACCATGGCCGAGGGCCTCCGCCTGCTGGGCTCGTGCCCGAAGTGCGGCGGCGTGCTGGAGTTCGGGTCGCGGGCGCCGGAGCCCCCGCGGGCGGCGCGCTTCGACAGCGACAAGGCCCCGCACCTCGTGCTCGGCATCCCCCGCCGCTAGCACCCTCCGGCGTTCCGTCCGGCGCGGCCCGTACGGTCGCGCGGATGACCTCGACCGTCGTGCTCGTCGTCGCCGCCTGGGCGATCACCGTGCCGGCCGTGCTCGGCCTGGCGCGGCTGCTCGGCCGGCTGAGCGCGGCCGCGGCGCCGCCGCGGGTCGAGGCGCCGCCGCAGCCCGCGGACAACGTGGTGCCGCTCGCGCCGCGGCCGCGCAACGGGCTCGTGGCGCTGCACCGGGCGGCCTGAGCGGCCGGGCGTCGCCCGCGCCGCCGCGCCCCTACTCCCCGCGCCGCTGCTCGAACCCGGCGCACCGCACGACCGGCACGCGCGGGTACTTCGGGAACCGCGGGTCGGTCTTGGACCGCTCGCACAGCGAGAACGTCGACCCGCGCGTGTTGCGGATGAGCCGCTGGTGCGCGCACCGGTCGCAGAGGCCCGCTCGCATGCCGGTTCACCCTAGTCGGCGCGGCCGATGGTGCCGCTCGCACTATCTTTTTTGAAGTGCGGACCTTCGGCCGGCTCCTGGGTTTCCTGCGGCCCTACCGCGCCGGGGTGGTGTGGTCGCTGGTCCTCGGCTGCGCGGCGATGGTGTTCACCGTCGCCGTCCCGTGGCTGACCGGCCGCGCGATCGACAGCGTCCGGGCCGGCGACCGGGCAGAGCTGAAGACGCTCGCGCTGGGCATCCTGGTCGCGGGGATCCTGCGGCTCGGCGTGACCGTCGGCCGGCGGCTCGTCTCCGGCCGGGTGTCGCTCGGCGTCGAGCGCGACCTGCGCGAGCGGATGTACGGGCACCTGCAGGCGCTGGAGCTCGCGTTCTTCGACCGCCAGCAGACCGGCCAGCTGATGTCGCGCGCGACGGTGGACCTGCAGGCCGTCCGGTTCTTCCTCGGCTACGGGCTCGTCTGGATCACGCAGTCGTTCCTGTCGATCGTGCTCGCCGCGGTGGCGATGATCGTCATCGACCCGCTCCTGGCGCTGATCACGCTGATCCCGGTGCCGTTCGTGGTGCTGATCGCCCAGCGCTACGGCCGGCGGTCGCGCCCGGCGCTGCAGGAGGTCCAGCAGCGGATCGCGGAGCTGACCGCCGAGGCCGAGGAGAACATCTCCGGCGTGCGCGTGGTCAAGGCGTTCGCCCGCGAGGAGCGCCAGTACGCGCGGTTCGAGCGGGCGGTCGCGCGCGTGTTCGACCAGTCGATGATCGCCACGAGGCTGCGCGCGTTCTACAACCCGTTCATCGGGTTCCTGCCCCAGCTCGGGCTGGCGGCGCTGCTGCTCGTCGGCGGCCGGCGCGTGATCGACGGCCACCTCACGATCGGCGAGTTCAGCGCCTTCTACGTCTACGTGCTGATGCTGCTCGGCCCGATGCGGGGGCTCGGCATGTCGCTGGGGATGGCGCAGCGCGCGACCGCGTCGGGCGCCCGCATGTTCGAGCTGCTCGACCGCGCGCCGAAGCTGGTCCCGCCGGCGGAGCCCGCGCCGCTGCCGCCGGGCAGCGGGAGGGTCGAGCTGCGCGACGTGACGCTGACCTACGAGGGGGCGGCGGTCCCGGCGCTGCGCGGGGTGTCGCTCCACGTCGAGCCGGGGACGACGATCGCGCTCGTCGGCGCGACCGGCTCGGGCAAGACGACGCTCGTCCAGCTCCTCCCCCGGCTCTACGACCCGGCCTCGGGCGCGGTGCTGATCGACGGCGCCGACGTGCGCACGCTCGACCTCGTCGCGCTGCGCTCGGCGATCGCGGTGGTGACCGACGACCCGTTCCTGTTCAGCGCGTCGGTCCACGAGAACATCGCGTACGCGCGCGAGGACGCCTCGCGCGAGGAGGTGATCGAGGCGGCGCGGCGGGCGCAGGCGCACGAGTTCGTCGTGCGGCTGCCCGACGGCTACGACACGCGCGTCGGCGAGCGCGGGCTGACGCTGAGCGGCGGGCAGCGCCAGCGGATCGCGATCGCCCGCGCGCTGCTGGCCGACCCGCGCATCCTCGTCCTGGACGACGCGACGTCGTCGGTCGACGCCTCGACCGAGCAGCAGATCAAGGTCGCGCTGCGCGAGGCGATGGCGGGGCGGACGACGTTCGTCATCGCGCACCGGCTGTCCACGATCGCGCTGGCCGACGAGATCGCCGTGCTGGAGGGCGGCGAGCTGATCGCGCGCGGCACGCACGACGAGCTGCTCGAGCTGAGCGACCTGTACCGGGAGATCGTCGAGAAGGGGCTGCCCGACCGGGTGTTCCTCAACCGCGTGTCGCCGGAGCGCAAGGTGGCCGGGCTGTGACGCGCCTGGCCTCCACCGCGGAGATCCGCCGGCGGCTGCGCGCGACCTCGGGGCGGGGGCGCAAGCTGCGCGGGCTGCTGGTGCTGCTGCGCCCGTACCGCGGCCGGGTCGCGCTCATGCTGGTGGCGCTGCTGTTCGCGACCGCGGCGTCGCTCGCGCCGCCGCCGCTGGCGAAGGCGGCGATCGACGACGGCATCGTGCCCGGCGACGTCTCGACGCTGAACCTCGTCGTCGTCGGGTTCGTGGTGGCCGCGCTCGTCTACTGGGCGGCGTCGTACGTGCAGACGTACCTCGTCGGGTGGGTCGGCCAGCGGGCGCTGCAGGACCTGCGCAAGCAGGTGTTCGCCCACCTGCAGGAGATGCCGGTCGGGTTCTACGAGCGCCGGCAGGCGGGCGTGCTGATCTCGCGGCTGACGAACGACATCCAGGCGCTCGACTCGCTGGTGACCGACAGCGTCGTCACCCTCTTCCAGTCGACGCTGACGCTGGTCGGGACGATCGCGATCCTCGCGCTGCTCGACCTCGAGCTGGCGCTGCTGACGTTCCTCATGTTCCCGGTGCTGCTCGCGGCGTCGCTCGTGTTCCGGATCGTCTCGGCGGACGCCTATGCGCGCACGCGCGAGACGATCGGCGCGATCAGCGCGTACCTGCAGGAGACGCTGTCGGGCATCCGCGTCGTGCGGTCCTTCGGGCAGGAGCCGCGCCACCGGCGGCGGTTCGCGGCGCTGAACGAGGACAACCTCGACGCGAACATGAAGACCGTCTACCTGAACGCCGCGTACTTCCCCGGCGTCGAGCTGCTGAGCGCGGTGGCGACGATGGGGATCCTGCTGTACGGCGGCTACCAGGCGATCGAGGGGTCGGTGACGATCGGCGTGCTGGTGGCGTTCGTGGCGGCGCTGAACGGGTTCTTCGAGCCGATCCAGTCGCTGTCGCAGCTGTACACGCAGTACCAGGCGGGGATGGCCGCCCTCGACAAGATCTTCGAGCTGCTCGACGAGGAGCCGGACGTCGTGGACGCCCCGGACGCCGTCCCGCTGCCGCGGCCGCTGCGGGGGCGGGTCGTGTTCGACGACGTGACCTTCGAGTACCGGTCGGCGGACGGGTCGTGCGTGCGCGCGCTGAGCGACGTGTCGATCGACGTCCCGCCGGGGCAGACGGTCGCGCTGGTGGGCGCCACGGGCGCGGGCAAGTCCACGTTCGCGAAGCTCGTCGCGCGGTTCTACGACCCGACGTCCGGGCGGGTGCTCGTCGACGGAGTCGACCTGGCGCGGTGCGTGACGGCGTCGCTGCGGTCGCAGATGGGGATCGTGCCGCAGGAGGCGTTCCTGTTCAGCGGCACGATCGGCGAGAACGTGCTGTTCGGGCGGCCCGAGGCCTCCTCGGAGGACGTGTGGGCCGCGCTGCGGGGCGTCGGCGCCGACGACTTCGTGCGCGCGCTGCCGCTCGGCCTCGACACCGAGATCGGCGAGCGCGGCGTCCAGCTCTCGGCCGGCCAGCGCCAGCTGGTCGCGTTCGCGCGAGCGCTGCTCGCCGACCCGCGGATCGTGATCCTCGACGAGGCGACGTCGAACGTCGACCTCCACACGGAGGGCCGCATCGAGACCGGCCTGCGGCGGCTGCTCGCCGGCCGCACGGCGATCGTCATCGCCCACCGCCTGTCGACGATCCGGCAGGCGGGCCGCATCGTCGTGCTCGAGGACGGGCGCATCGTCGAGCAGGGCACGCACGACGAGCTGCTCGCCGCCGAGGGCGCCTACTGGCGGCTGTACCGCGACTGGGCGGAGCAGGCAGCGGCCTGACGCGGCTCAAGATCGGGGGCGATCCGCCGCTATTCTTTCGCAGGCGCCGTTCGACGGCGCCGATGCACTGCCGGGTGGTGTAATCGGCAACACGCGACGCTCTGGACGTCGAATTTGGGGTTCGAGTCCCTGCCCGGCAGCCTCAGGTGATTGGCGGCGCCCCTCCGAGCGCCGGCTCGCCGCCGAACGCGCGAGCTGCGCCGGGGGTCAAAGGCGGGCGATGAGGGGGCGAGGCGTCCACGCGGGCCATGTGGGGGTCCCGGCCGGGCGGCCGAGCTCGAAGCCGGCGACCCGCCGGAACGCGTCAGCGCGCGAGTTGTCGTAGAAGTGCGCACGGTGGGCGACGCGGGTCGCCTCGGCGATGAGCCGCCACAGGCGCCGGTAGCGCTCGCGCACCTTCTCCTCAGGGACGGTGTGACCGCCGCCTTCGACCCGGTAGGCGACGCGCGCGACCGCGAGGTCCTCGGGGACGAGCATGACGTGCAGCTCGACGAGGTAGCCGAGCGCGACCGCCTGCTGGACGAGCTCGACCTTGCTCGGATGGCTGAACACCGTCTCGGCGATGAACGACGCGCCGCTGCGGAGGGCGCGCGCGCGTGCTTCGGCGGCGGCCGCAGCCGCGTCGTAGGCGTGCTGCTCCTCCTCCCCCGGCCAGCGCTGCGCGGCGATCTCGTCGGCGTTGACGAACGGCAGGTGCGTGATCGGCTGCAGCACCTCGTGCGCGAACGTCGACTTGCCCGACCCGTTGGGGCCGGCCAGGACGTGCAGGACGGGGGCGCTCACGCACCGGAGCCGGACGGCCCGGCGTCGCGCACGACGACGTGACCGTCAGCGTCGGCTTCAGGCCATGGCCGGCCGGCGTCCTGCAGGCGATCGGTGAGGTCCAGCCCGTCGATCCGCGCGGCGATCTGCTCGCCCCACGACGCGCGCACGGCCGCCTGCGCGCGGTCGCCGAGCTCGTCGTAGGACGCCTGTCCTGCGAGCACGCGCGAGATCGCCTCGTGGGAGACCGCGGGAGACGACTCGAGCTCGCGGCCGATCCGTGCCCAGTGGTCGATCTGCTGCGCGGCGCTGCGGCTGTGCAGTTCCCCGACCGCCTTGGCGGCGTCGAACAGCGCCTGGTCGATCCGGGTCGGCATCGTCGCCATGCGGCTACTGTAGCAATCTGCTACATCGCCCCCCGGGGCCGGCCGTTGGGGACGGCCTTCGCGGGCGGGTCGTGCTCGCGGTTGGCGAGGGCCTTCGGGCGCCGCTCGTGCCCGCGCTCGGCGACGGCCTTCGCGTGCCGCGGCGCGGCGGCAACGACCTCCGAGGGCGGCGTGGCGCGGGCGGCGTTGCCGACGTGAGGCCGGTGCCCGCGCGGACGCGCCTTCGGCGTGCGCATGGACCGGCGCTGCGGGGCGTGGCGGTGCCGGCTCGGCGCGGACGTCGTCGTGGTCGCCGCCAGCCGCGGCGGGCCGCTCGCGATCCTCGTGGCCGTCAGACGCACGGGGGCTCCGCCCGGCACCGGCCCTCCGCGTGCCGGGCCGGGCGAAATCCCGTGGGTGCCGGGCTCGGCGCTCGGGTCGCGGGTTCCGCGATTCCGGGCTCCGTCGCCTCGGCCGGTGCCGGGGCGTGCCGTCTCGCCTCCGGCGCCGGGGGTGGCGACCGGCCGGGCTCCTGGTGTCGACGCCCCGGCTCCGCCTTCCGGGGCTGGCGATGGAGCCCGACCGGCGCCTGGGGCCGGCTCTGGGCCGGCCTCCGGTCGGGGGCGGCGCTCGTCGGCGCCGCCGGGGGTCAGGTCTTCGCCGGGCAGGGCGCTCGCTCGGCGGAGCGCGCCGGCGTCGCGTCCCGCGCCGCGCAGGCCGTCGATCGCGACGGCCGGCGCATCTCCGGCCGGCAGGGACGCTGCGGCGCGCTGGTCGCGGGCGTCCGCAGCGGCACCGGAGGCCGCGCCGCCGGCCGCGCCCAGGTCGACCTCCGGCGCGCCGTCGTGGTCCGGTGCGAGCAGCGGCCACGGCGCGTGCTGCAGGCCCGTCCCGATCACCAGCGCGAGCGTCACGAGCGCTCCGAGCGCGACCGCGGTCGCGCCTGCTCCGAGGACGGTCCTGCTCATCTGGTCCTGGAAACGCGGCAGGTCGGCGAAGGTCGGCCGGTGAGGCAGCTGAGCAACCTGTGCCGCCATGAGCGCGTCGGCGCCGCAAGCCGCGGGTATTCGCAGTCCAGCACTTCGCCCCCAAGGAAAGGACTCACTCAATGATCGGTGCCATCATCCTCGGCATCCTCGCGGGCTTCATCGCTCGCGCCCTCATGCCGGGCCGCGACCCGATGGGCTTCTTCGCGACGATCCTGCTCGGCCTCGCCGGCTCCCTCGTCGGCTTCTTCGTCTTCACCGAGCTGCTGGGCATCGGCGACAACGACATGTTCGACCTCGGCGGCCTGATCGGCGCGATCATCGGGGCGATGCTCCTGCTCGGGCTGTACCGGATGTTCGTCCGCAACCGCGGCGACCGCGGCGCCGCGCCCGTGGCGCGCTGAGCCCGGGACACCGCTTGCCCGGCGGGCGGGGGCGTCCGGCCCCAGCCCGCCGGCAGGACCCGTCAGGCCGCGGCGGCGGCCCGCAGGCGCGCGCGCGCCTCGTCGAGGTCGCCGGCCCGCCCGCACGTGAGCGCCGCGACCAGCCGCTCGCCCAGCGAGTAGAAGACGCTGAACGACCCGGACTCGAACGACCCGCGGACCTCCTCGCGGTCCCACCCCTCGACGGCCGGCCCGACCGCCTCGATCGTCGCCCAGTCCGCCAGGTCCGACCAGAAGTACGGCACGTCGTCGTAGGCGGCGCCCTCGCCGAGCACGTTGCGCGCGGCGCAGCGCCCCTGCCCCGCCGCGACCTCGTGGTGCTCGATCCGTACCGGCCGCCCGTGCAGCACCGAGTCGTACTCGCACGCGTCGCCGGCCGCGAACACGCCGGCGGCCGAGGTCTCCAGCGAGGACGAGCACCGGATCCCGCCCGTCGACCCCAGCTCGAGCCCCGACGACCGCGCGAGCGTCACGTCTGGAACCGCCCCGACCCCGACGACGACCGCCGAGCACTCCACCACGCGGCCCGACGCGCACACGACCCGCTGCACGTCCTCCCCGTCGCCCTCGAACCGCGCGACCTCCTCCCCGGCCAGGACCTCGACGCCGCGCGACTCGAGCAGCCCCCGCACCCAGCCGCCGACCCGCCCGCCGAACTGCAGCGCCATCGGCGCCTCCTCCGGGAACACGAGCGTCGCGCCGACGCCCATCGTGGTGAGCGACGCGGCGACCTCGCACGCGATGAACGACCCGCCCACCAGCGCGACGCGCGACGCGCCCTCCACGTCGGCCCGCAGCGCGTCGGCGTTGCGCAGCGCGCGCAGGTAGTGGATGCCCTCCAGGTTCGAGCCGTCGAGCGGCAGCCGGCGCACGTTGGCGCCCGTGCACAGGACGGCGCTGCCGAACGAGACCGTGTCCTTCGTTGACAGCGACGCCGCGCGCGCCGCCGTGTCGAGCTTCATGACCGACGTCCGCGTCAGCAGCTCGACGTCGTCCGGCACCGGCAGGAACGACGCCTCGCGCGACGTCAGGTACCCCTTCGAGATCGGCGGCCGCTCGTACGGCGGGTCCAGCTCGCGCCCCACCAGGAGCACCGACCCGTCGAACCCGCGGGCCCGCAGCTCGGAGGCGCACGACGCCCCGGCGGCGCCCGCCCCCACGATCAGGACGTCGACCGCGCGCTCGGCCACCGGCTCAGCCGGCGCGCGCGCCGTTGGGGGCGAACTGCCTCGTGATGTCCGGCTCGAGGCCCGGGTCGAGCACGAGCAGCACCTCGTCGCCCGCCTCGATCACCGTCTCGGCCTTCGGGACGAACCCCTCGCCGTTGCGGAGCACCGAGATGATGAGCGACCCGTCGGGGATGTCGATGTCGACGACGCGCTTGGAGGCCGCCGGGGCGCCCTCGGTCACCTCGATCTCGATGATCTCCAGCCGCTCGGCCGGCAGGTCGAGCAGGTGGACGAGCCCGTACTGCGGCACCTCGTGCTCGATCAGCCGCAGGATCAGGTCGGTCGCCGAGACCGCCGGCTGGATCCCCAGCAGCTCGAAGTGCTGCAGGTTGCGCGGGTTGTTGACGCGGGCGATCGTCCGGTCGCAGAGGTACTTCTCCTTGGCCATCTGGCAGATGAGGATGTTGTCCTCGTCGTCGCCGGTGACCGCGATCACCAGGTCGGCGCGCTGGATGCCGGCGCGCTCGAGCACCCACAGCTCGGTGCCGTCGCCGTACTGGACGGCGTGCTCGAGCTCCTCCTCGATGATCAGGTAGCGCCGCCGGTCCTGCTCGACGAGCGTCACCTCGTGGCCCTTCTCGATCAGCTCGCGCGCGAGGTTCCAGCCGACCTTGCCGCCGCCGCAGATGACGACGTACACCTAGCGACCGCCTCCCGCGAGCGCCTGCTCGAACTCGGAGATGGCGTATTGCGTCGGGCAGATCGTCTCCAGGCCCTGCTGGCGGTACCAGGCGGCGCGGGCCGGGTCGAGCACGCGCGCGATGACCCGCGGGACCCCGAACCGGCGCTGCGCGATCTGGGCGATCACCAGGTTCGTGTTGTCCCCGTTGGTGGAGGCGATGAACGTGTCGGCCCGGTCGATCCCCGCCTCCAGCAGCGCGTCGATCTCCAGCGCCGTGCCGACGGTGAAGCGCCCGCCGGCGTCCTCCCACGACGTCGGCTGGTTCGCGTCCAGCCGCTCGTGGCTCAGCGGGTCCTCGTCGAGGACCGACACCTCGTGGCCCTCGGCGAGCGCCTTCTTGGCCACCGACGAGCCGACGCGCCCGGCCCCGACGATCATGACGAACACCCTGTCGATGCTAGCCGCCGTCGCGCGCGGGCGGTGCCGTCAGGATCACGCGGCACGGCGCCTTGGTCACGACGTAGCGCGTGACGTCCCCCACGAACTGGTCCCGCGGCCCGCCGCGCCCGCCCAGCAGCGCGCCGCCGCGCACCCGCGTCGGCTCCTCGGCGGCGAGCACGATCGCCTCCACGCCGCGCCGGCGCGCCTCCTCGACGATCGCCTGCCCGGCCCGCCGCGCCCGGACCGTCGCGGTCGCCACCGCGACGCCCGCGTACTCCTCCCCCCCCGCCTTGGCCCGCCGCAGCGCGGCGCGCGCCCGCTCGAGCTGCGCGTCGGGCAGCCGCGCGTCGATCGGCAGCGCCATCGGCACCTCGAACACCCACAGCGCCTCGATCGTGGCGCCCTCGCCGTCCAGCGTCAGGTCGCTCTGCTCCTCGCTCGCCAGCCGCCCGGCCGTCTGGACGATGTCGTCGTCGAGCGGGCCGCCCATGAGCGGCACGAGGATCGAGCCGTACTCGGCCTCGCGGCGCTCGCGCGGCATCTGGAGCGCCTCCTGCGGGACGCGCACCCGGCGCAGGACCGGCTTCTCCTCGCTCACCCGGTAGACGAGGTACAGCAGCAGGCCGGCCGTCATCCACCCCAGGCCGACGTAGCGCGCGCCCTCGTGCAGCACCAGCACGCTGACGAACGCCAGCAGCGAGACCACGGCGCCCACGACGGCGGGGACGGGCACGTCGACGCCGCGCACGCGCACGTTGAACGGCACCCGGTACGGCGTCGGCCGGTCCGGCTCGCGCACGCGCAGGACGACGATCGACAGGTGGGCGAGCGTGAACGCCAGCAGCGCGCCGAACGCGTAGATCCCGACGAGGAACTCGATGTCCTTGGTGAGCGTCAGCGCGCCGGCGAGCGCCGCGGCGATCGCGATGACGACGAACGGCGTGGCGCGCGTCGGATGCAGGCGGCCGACCGCCGACGGGATCTGGCGGTTGGTCCCGAGCGAGTACGCCAGCCGCGAGAGCCCGAGCATGCCCGAGTTCGCGGCGGCGACCAGCGTCACGCTGGCCAGCACGCCGACGACGTAGCGCAGGACGTCGGACAGCCACGCCGGCTCGTAGGCGTGGACGATCCCGAGCACCGGGCGCTCCAGGTAAGTCGTCGCCAGCTCGGTCCGGCCGTCGACGACCGGCATCGCGCTCAGCGCGACGACCGACATCCCGACGTAGATCACGAGCACGGTGAGCGCGACGCTCGTGACCATGCGCTTCAGCCCCCGCCGCCCCACGGCGACCTCGCCCGCCAGGCCGGACGCCGACTCGAGGCTCGTGAACGCCACCGTGCCGAGCGTGAGGGCGAACAGCAGGTCGCCCCACCGCGGCGTCGTCCCCAGGTCGACCTGGCTCGTGAGCTGCGACACGTCGAGGACCAGGAACAGGCCGAGCACGATCACCACGAGCTGCACGGCGAGGTCGGCCACCACCAGCGCCAGGATCCGCCGCGCGCGCCGGGTGGAGAAGCCGAGGACGTTGCGGACCGCGACGTACGCGACGACGCCCAGCACCAGCACGGTCTCGGCGGAGCCGTGCTCGAAGCCGTTCCAGAACACGCCGACGTAGTCGCTCGTCATGTACGCCGCCACGGCGACGAGGATCAGGAAGTCGAGCAGGATCGCCCACGCGGCGACGAACGAGACGAGCTCGTTGAACGCGTAGCGCGCGAACACCGTCGACCCGGCGCGCTCCTGGTGCAGCGACGCGCCCTCGACGTAGGTCATCGTCGTGATGACGAAGAACCCGGCGGCGAGCAGGAAGACGACCGGCGTGAGGCCCAGCGCGTTCTCGCCGACGACGCCCAGGGCGAAGTAGATCGCGCTCGCGACCGACGTGTAGACGATCGCGAACAGCGTCGGCGAGCCGAGCCAGCGCCGGTAGACCGGCCGCGTCGGGACGGGGACGTACTCGGTCACCTAGCCGCGGCCCCGCCAGAGGTACAGCCGGCCCGCGCCGACCGCGCAGAAGAGCACCCCGACCACCACGCCGACCGACGCCGGGCCGCCGCCGCGCGCGAGCGCCGCCGCGACCATCGCGACGCCGAGCGCGACGATCGCCACCGAGAGGAGCATCGAGCCGGCGCGGCACACGCCGTCATCCGGCGCTGACGGCGGCGGCCCGGCGCTGCTCGGCCCCGCCCCGCTCCGCGCCGGGGACCGACTCGATGATGACGCGGCACGGGCGCTCGGTGAGGACGGTCTCGAGCGTCGAGCCGAAGAGGCTGCTGCCGCGGACCCGCGGCGGCAGGGGCATGACGATCGCCGCCGCGCGCATCTCCCGCGCCTGCTGGATGACCAGCCGCCCGGCCTGCCCGGCGCGGATCTTCTCCAGGTGCCCGGAGACGCGCCGACCGCCCAGCAGCTTCGCCTGCTCGATCAGGGCCTGCGCCGCGAGCTCCTGCTCGGGCATGGAGGCGTCGACCGGGGCCGAGTTCGGGACCGTGATCCAGGCCACGACGTGGATCCCGCGCCGGCGGCGCGCGGCCAGCTTCTGCGCGGTGGCGATGGCGTCCGGGACGAAGTGGTTGACGTCGAACGCGACGAGGATCGACTCGTACTCCGCCTCGCGCTCGACGACCGGCTGGGGCGTCGCGACCTTCACCGTGCTCGTCAGGTCCAGGCCCTGGCGCCGCCGGTAGACCACGTAGACCGCCATCCCGATCGACAGCCAGAGGAAGCCGGCGGCGGCCACGGTGACGTCGAGCGCCGAGACGACGACGAACGACAGTCCCGTGCCGAGCAGCCCGAGCAGGGCGAACGGCGGCAGGACGTGGCCGCGGAACGGCACGGCGCCGGGGCTGCGGTACGGGCGGCGGTGGCCCGGGTCGCTGGCGCGCAGGCGGATGACCGCCAGATGCGCCATCGAGAACGAGAGCATCGCGCCGAACGCGTAGATCGAGCCGAGGAACTCCGCCTGGCCCGGCAGGATCGCGATGATCGCCAGCGCGGAGAACAGGACGATCCCGAACGCCGGCGTGCCGTAGCGCGGGTGCAGCTGACGCAGGCGGTCGGGGAGCTGGCGGTGCAGGCCCATCGAGTAGGTCAGCCGCGACACCCCGAGGACGCCCGCGTTCGTGGCGGCGACGAGGATCGTCACGGCCAGCACGCCGACGTAGACCTCCGCGCCCGCCTGGAGCGACCCGAGGTCCATCGCGCTGACGATGCCGACGATCGGGTCGGTCGCGTAGCCGCCGTCCTCGGAGGCGACGCCGAGCAGCGTCGTGCAGTTCTCCCCCGCCCCGTCGCAGCGCACCGGCAGCGCCGAGAGCGCGATCATCGGCAGCGTGAAGTAGATCGCGAAGACTGCGAGCATCACGCGGCGGATCGACGCGGGGATCGTCCGCTCCTCGTCGCGCGCCTCGCCCGCCATGTTCGAGATCGTCTCGATGCCGGTGTAGGCGATCGTGCCGATGGGGATCGCGAGCAGGAACTCGGACAGCGTCGGCGCCGTCCCGAAGAACTCCAGGTTCCGGACCAGCACGTCCGGGCTGAAGACGAGCACGACGCCGACGGCGACGATCGCGAGCTGGCTGAGGAAGTCGACGATCGCCAGGACGAGGTTGACGCCGACGGCCTCGCTGACGCCGCGCACGTTGACCAGCGCCAGCAGCGCCACCAGGCCGGCGGCGAACATGATGTCGTAGGGCGCGTGCTTGAGCGACTCGAGCGCGACGCCGCCGGCGTAGTGGGCGGCGAAGAACGCCGAGATGGCGATCGTGATGACGTAGTTGAGCATCTGGGCCCACGCGGTGAAGAAGGACCAGAACTCGTTGAACGCCCGCCGGGCGAACAGCGACGCCCCGCCCGCCTCCGGGTACATCGAGGTGGCCTCGGCGTAGGTCGTCGCGGTGCAGTAGAAGAGCGCGCCGGCGATGATGAAGACGACGGGCGTGAGGCCGAGCGCGAGCGCGGCGACGAGGCCCAGCGCGTAGTAGATCGAGGAGCCGACGTTGCCGTATGCGGTCGCGAACAGGGCGTTGACGCCCAGCACGCGCTGCAGGCCGTGAAGTCGGCGTTGGGCCATCCGGTCGCAGCAGTGTAGGTCGCTGCGCTACGTCACGCGGGCGGCCCGGATCAGCGCGTCGACCTGCTCCTGCTTGCGCATGATGATGTGCTCCATGCGGTGCTCGAGCGCCTCCGAGCGCCCCTCCTGGCCGCTCGGCGGGATGACCGCCTGGAGCGCCTCGATCGTCCGCGTCTCGTGCTCGATCAGGGCGTCGATCGCCTGCTCGGGGTCGGCGTGGAACGCGAGCGGAGCGACGTCGGTCGTCGGCTCGCCGCCGAGGGTGACGATCTTCTCGACGAGGTGCCGCGCGTCGTCGGTCTCCTCCCGCGCGAAGCGGCCGAGCTCGAGGGCGAGCGGCTGGAACGGGAAGCCGGTCAGGCTTCCCGCGGCGACGGCGTAGGCGATCGCCGAGCGGTTCTGGAGGATCAGGGCCTCGTTGAGGGCGGCGATGACCGCCTCCTCGTCCATAAGGTCGCGGTCGGGCATGTGGCGCGTCTACCCGCCGCGTGTGCGAGCTTGCGCCCAATGGGGCGCAAACACGTATTTCTGCTGGTCAGCGCGATCTGCGCGACGATCGCGGCGGCCGCGCCGGCGGCCGCGGGGGCGCGGTTCACGGTCCGCTCCCTCACCGTGCCGCTCGAGCACGCGCGGCCGGACGGGCCGTCGATCGAGCTGCGCTACGCGCGGTTCCCCGCCCGCGGGCCGGCGCGCGGCACGATCGTCTTCCTCGCCGGCGGGCCCGGCGAGCCCGCGGTCGAGTCCGCCGACCTGCTGGCGGACGAGGGGCTGCGCGGCGTGCGGCCGACGCACGACGTCGTGGTCGTCGACCAGCGCGGCGCGGGGCGGTCGTCGCGGCTGCGCTGCCCGTCGCTGCGCGACCTCGACTCGGCGTCCGCGCGCGAGGCGCGCGCCGCCATCGCGGCCTGCGGCGCGTCGCTCGGCGAGCGCCGGGCGTTCTTCTCGACCTACGAGACCGTGCTCGACCTCGAGGACCTGCGGCGCGCGCTGGGCGTTCCCCGGATCATCCCGTTCGGCGTCTCCTACGGCGGTCAGCTCGCCGCCGAGTACGCGCGGCGCTTCCCGGAGCGGACGCAGGCGGTCGTGCTCGACTCGGCCTCGCCGAGCGAGGGGATCGACGCGCTCGCCCGGCTGCCGCAGGTCGCGCTCCCGCGCGTGCTGCGGGAGCTGTGCGCGTTCCCCGGCTGCGTCCGGATCCTCGGCGACCCGCGCGTGACGCTCGCGCGCGCGGTCGAGCTGCTCGACCGGCGGCCCCTGCGCGGGATCGGCCCGCAGGAGCTGTACGAGCTGGTGCGCGCGTCGGACGGCGACGCGCTGATCCGCGCCGAGCTGCCGGCGGTGCTGCAGGCCGCGACGCGGCGCGACGCCGCCCCGCTCGTGCGCCTCGTCCGCTACGCGAACGCCTTCGGGACGGACGTCGACATGGCCCGCTACCTGGCGACGACGTGCACGGAGGGCCAGCTGCCGTGGGCCCCGGACTCGGACCCGGCGGGCCGCCCGGCGCTCCTCGCGCGGGCGCTGCAGGCCGACGCGGCGCGGTACGCGCCGTTCCCGGTCGAGGCGGTCGCGCCGAGCCTCCCGGCGACGCTGTGCCTCGCCTGGCCGGCGACCGCGCGTCCGCCGATCCCGCCCGCGCCCGAGACCGGGCCGGACGTGCCGGTGCTCGTGCTGGCCGGCCGCGAGGACCTGCGGACCCCGCTCGAGGACCAGCAGCGCACCGCCGCGCGGTTCCCGGGCGCCCAGGTGCTCGCCCGCCGGGGCGTCGGCCACGCGGTCTTCTTCGAGGATTGGACCGCCTGCTCGATCAGGGCCCTGATGCGGTTCCTCGACGGCCGGGCCCTGCCGGCCTGCCCGGGGCGGGGAACGCCGTACGACGTCGCGCTGCCGGCCTTCCGTTCGCTGCGCGCCGTGCCGCGGCCGGAGGGCGACGTCCCGGCGCGGATCGGCCGGACGGCGGTCGCGGTCGACCTCACGCTGCGCGACGCCGAGCGCTGGGCCCTGCAGGGCGGGCTGCCGGCGGCGGGGCTTCGCGGCGGGCGGATCGAGGGCACGGCGGACGTCAACCGCCTGCGGCTGGTGCGCTACGAGGTCGTCCCGGGCGTGCGCGTGAGCGGCGTGCTCCGCCGCGGCCCCGACACGCTGCGGGTCACGGGCAGCGGCGCGACGGGCACGCTGCGCGTCGCCGGCGGGCGGCTGCGCGGCGTGCTCGACGGCCGGCGGATCGCCTACCGGCCGCTCGCGCCGCGGCCCGCCGGCGCCACGGGCGCGGCCGCGCTCAGGTAGGGCGCACGAGGAGGCGGACGTCGCCGAGGCTGAGCGTGTCGCCCGGGCGCAGCAGCGCCCGGTCGACGCGCCAGCCGTTGACGTACGTGCCGTTCAGCGAGCCGAGGTCGCGCACCTCGAGCCCCTCCGGCGTGCGACTGAGCATCGCGTGGCGGCGGCTGACGGTGCCGTGGGCGATGACCAGCCGGCACGCGTCAGAGCGGCCGATCGTCCACGGCCCGGTGCCGTGGGGCGGCGCGGCGACCGTCACCGCGGGCACGCGCGGTGGGCGCAGCCGCGCCAGCCGGTCGCGCGCGGCGTCCGTCCACCGGCGCGGCAGGTCGGCGGTGAGCGCCCGCAGCTCCTCCACCGAGCGCGCGCGGTAGGCGGCGTCGACGCGCAGCGTCAGCGTCTCGGTGCCGAGCGCGCCCGCGGCGTAGCCGTCGCCGAGGGCGGCGACCGTGCGCTCCCGCCGGCGGTCATCGGCGCGCATCGCGGGGGATCTTGCCCCGCGAGCCCGCGGAAAGCAAAGGGGCCCCTCCCGGGGCCCCCTCGCGACATACGGACGGGTGCGGCGCGCGGATCGCGCGGCGCCGCGAGCTGGCGCCTAGACCAGGACCGGGATCATGAGGATCGCGACGACGTTCGCGACCTTGATCATCGGGTTGATCGCCGGGCCGGCGGTGTCCTTGTACGGGTCGCCGACGGTGTCGCCGGTGACCGACGCGGCGTGGGCCTCCGAGCCCTTGCCGCCGTACGCGCCGTCCTCGATCAGCTTCTTCGCGTTGTCCCACGCGCCGCCGCCCGACGTCATCTGGACGGCGTAGAAGAAGCCGACGACGATCACGCCGATCAGCAGGCCGCCGAGCGCCTCGGTCGACAGCAGGCCGACGACGAACGGGATCGCGATCGGGATCAGCGACGGGAGGATCATCTCGCGCTGGGCCGCGGCGGTCACGAGCGCGACCGACTTGGCGTAGTCGGGGCGCGTCGTGCCCTCCATGATCCCCGGGATCTCGCGGAACTGGCGGCGGACCTCCTCGACGACCGCGCCGCCGGCGCGGCCCACGGCCTCCATCGAGAGCGAGGCGAAGAGGTTGACCATCAGGCCGCCGATCAGCAGGCCGATCAGCACCTCCGGGTCGTCGAGGAAGAACGCCACCGGGTCCTGCTGGTCGTCGGCCAGGCGCTCGTTGAGGTCGAGCTTGAACGCCGCGAACAGCACGAGCGCGGCGAGCGCGGCGGAGCCGATCGCGTAGCCCTTGGTGACCGCCTTCGTCGTGTTGCCGACCGCGTCGAGCGGGTCGGTCACGTTGCGGACCTCCTCCGGCAGGTCGGCCATCTCGGCGATGCCGCCGGCGTTGTCGGTGATCGGCCCGAAGGCGTCGAGCGCGACGATCAGGCCGGTCAGCGACAGCTGCGCCATGACGGCGACGCCGATGCCGTAGATCCCCTGCGTCCCCCCGCCGGCGACCTGCCAGGCGGAGAGGATGCCGAGGCAGATCACGACCGCCGGCGCGGCGGTCGCCTGCATCCCCTGGGCCAGGCCCTGGATGATGTTCGTCGCGTGGCCGGTCTGGGAGGCGCGCGCCGTCGACCTGACGGGCGGGAAGCGCGTCGACGTGTAGTAGTCGGTGATGACGAACAGGAACGCGGTGACGCCGACGCCGATCAGCGAGCAGATCCAGTAGTCCAGCCAGTCGGCGGCGCTCTCGCCGCCCGACAGCGTCACGTCGTCCATGAGCCACGCGGTGACCGGGATGAACGCGAGCGCGGCGATGATCCCGGACACGATGAGGCCCTGGTACAGGGCGCGCTCGACGTTGCGGCCGCGCACGGCGTACGTGCCGATGATCGAGGCGACGATCGAGACGGCGCCGAGCACGAGCGGGTAGACCGCGACCTGCTTGGCGACGTCGTCCGAGAACGTCAGGACGCCGAGGAACATGACGGCGACCGCGGTGACCGCGTACGTCTCGAACAGGTCGGCGGCCATGCCGGCGCAGTCGCCGACGTTGTCGCCCACGTTGTCGGCGATGACCGCCGGGTTGCGCGGGTCGTCCTCCGGGATGCCGGCCTCGACCTTGCCGACGAGGTCGGCGCCGACGTCGGCGGCCTTGGTGAAGATGCCGCCGCCCAGACGGGCGAAGACGGAGATCAGCGAGCCGCCGAAGCCGAGGCCGATCAGCGCCTCGGTCGCGTCGCGCTGGCTCTCGTCGAACACGTAGACCAGCAGGCCGTAGTAGCCCGCGACGCCGAGCAGCGCGAGGCCGACGACGAGCAGGCCGGTCACGGCGCCGCCGCGGAACGCGGCCTCGAGCGCCGGGCGGATGCCGCCGCGGGCGGCCTCCGCGACCCGGGCGTTCGCGCGCACCGACACGTTCATGCCGATGTAGCCGGCGGCCGCCGACGCGGCGCCGCCGATGAGGAAGCCGGCGGCGACCTCGATGTCCTGCAGGATGAGCAGCAGGACGAAGAGCACCGCCGCGATGGCGGCGATCACCGCGTACTGCCGGTTGAGGTAGGCGCGGGCGCCCTCCTGCACGGCGCCGGAGATCTCCTGCATCCGGGCGTTGCCCGGCGAGAGGCGCAGGAGCTGGCGCGAGGTCACGACGCCGTAGGCCACCGCCAGTCCGGCGGCGACCAGCGCGACGACGACACCCCAGTCGTCAAGGAAGTCGGTCAAGGGAACAATCCTCCGAGGTCTTCATCGCGCCCGCGGCCGGGGTCGGCGCAGGCATGGAGAGGGCGGGCAGAGCGCGGAGGCCCGCCCGAGAGCCGTCGGAGGATACGAAAACCAGCGGCGGAGCGGAGTTACATCACTACTGCCCGGGCACCCAGAGGCGGCCGCTGGACTGGGCGGGGCCCGGGCCGCCGGGCTCCTGCCGGCCCTCGGTCGGAGCCTCCTGAGCGGCCTCGCCGCCCTCGCCGCCGGCCGGCGTCCCCTGCGTCCCCTGCGCCCCCTGCGCGTACGCCATCTGCAGCTGGCTCAGCGCGTTGCGCACCTGCGCGGCGTCCGGCCCCAGCTCGCCCTCGACCAGCGGCAGCAGGGCCCGCGTCGCCTCGATCGCCGTCCGCAGCTGCCCCAGGTCGCGCTCGTCCTCGGTCCCCGGCGCCAGGCCGGCCTTGCGCCCGCCGAGGTTCACCAGCGACACGACGGTCTGGATCACGACGTCTTCGACCCGGAGCTTCTTGATCTCCGCCTCGTAGGCGGCGCGCAGCTCCTCCTCGGAGGGCTGGCCGGGGGGCGGGGTGCTGCTCATGCGGTGGGGACCTCCTGCGCGCCGTAGGTGGCGCGCGTCTCGCGGACGGTGGCAGCGTAGACCTCCCGGGGCGAGAGGCCCTCGGCGACGAGCGCCCGCTGGCGCTGGGCCGAGTTGCGCTCGGGGAAGGCGGGATCGGGGATGCCGTGGTCGGCGCGCGCCGGGGCCGACCACGCGAGCAGGCGCTCCAGCGCCGCGCGGGCGTCGACCTCCTCCCCGCGCTCGAGGTCGAGCAGCCGCCCGTCCATCCCGAACCGGATCGCGCGCCAGAGGTTCTCCTCGATCAGCCGGGGCGGCAGGTCGGCGTGCGGCACGCCCTCGGCCTCGTCGCGGGCCGCCTGCAGCGCGCAGCCGACGGCCAGCGCGGCGACCGCCTCGCTCTCCGCGGCGGTCGTCTGGACGTCGCAGATCCGCACCTCGACGGTCCCGAAGCTGAAGTGCGGGCGCACCGACCACCAGACCTGCGTGTACTCGACGATCGAGCGGGTGCGGACCAGCAGGTCGACGTAGTCGGCGTAGGCGTCCCAGCTCCCGAACGCGTCGGGGACGCCGCAGCGCGGGAACGTCCGCGTGAACATCTGCGTGCGCGCCGAGTGCAGGCCGGTGTCGACGCCGTCCATGAACGGGGACGACGCGGAGATCGCCAGCAGGGTCGGCAGCACCGGCCGCAGGCGGTCGCAGGTGCGCACCGCGCGGTCCGGGCCGCTGACGCCGACGTGGACGTGCAGCGAGAACGTGTTGTTGCGCCGGGCCACCCACTGGAGTCCCTGCGCGACCCGGCGGTAGTGCTCGGTGTCGATGAACTCCTGCTCGCGGTAGTCGGCGAACGGGTGCGTCGCGGTGGCGCCGAGCGCGACGCCGCTCTCGGCGGCGTGGGCGAACAGCAGCCGGCGCATCGCCCGCTGGCGCGCGAGCGCGTCCCTGAAGTCCTCGCCGCGGCCGGACACGATCTCGATCTCCGCCCGGATCAGCTCCCCGGTGATCTGCCGCGCCAGCTCGCTCGGGGCCTCGTCGCGCAGCTCCTCGAACCGCGGGAGCAGCTCGAGGGTCTCCGGGTCGACGATCGCGAACTCCTCCTCCAGCCCGACGGTGCCGTCCTGGGAGTGCGCGAACGCCTCGCGCGCGGCGGCGAGGTCGATGGGCATCGGCGCGAACGCTACGTGAGGTAGAAGTACAGCGCGTACAGGAGGTCCACGGCGGGGCTCGAGGTGTGGACCGTGACCTCCGGCGGCACCTGCAGGAGCGCCTCGGAGTAGTTGAAGATGATCTTCACGCCCGCGTCGACGAGCCGGTCGGCGAGCGCCTGGGCCGCGTGGCCGGGGACGGCGAGGACCGCCACGACGATCTCCTCGTCCTCGACCGCCTGCTTGATCTCGGAGATGTCGCGGACGGCGAGGCCGCCCACCTCGATGCCGATCTTGCGCGGGTCCGAGTCGAAGATCGACACGATCTGGAAGCCGTGGTCGGCGAAGATGTCCGACGAGGCGATCGCGGTGCCGAGATTGCCGGCGCCGATCAGCGCGATGTTGTGCTGACCGGCGGTCCGCAGGATCTTGCGGATCTGGCTGACGAGCGAGTCGACGTTGTAGCCCACCCCGCGCTTGCCGAACTTCCCGAAGCCCGACAGGTCGCGCCGGATCTGCGTCGAGTTGACGTGCGTGTAGTCCGACAGCTCCTGCGAGGAGATCGTCTCCTTGCCCATCTTCTTCGCCTGCGTGAGCACCTGCAGGTAGCGCGAGAGGCGAGCGGCGACGCCGAGCGAGAGGCGCTCGGCCGTGAGTCCCTGCCCGTTCGTGTCGACGGGTGATCCGAGGCTCGTCATGGCTTCGGATCACTGTAGCCGGGCTCGCAGCGCCTCCTCGTCGACGAAGAAGTCGAACGCCTCGACCCCGTCGACGGCGACGACGGGGATGCGCTCCAGGTAGCGCTTGAGCAGCTCGTCGTCGCTCTCGACGTCGACCTCCTCGAACGGCTCGCCGACCGCGAGCAGCACGTCGCGGGCGTCGTCGCAGAGGTGGCAGCCGGGGCGGCCGTAGAGCACGATCCGGGCGGCCACGCCCGGCACCCTACGTCAGGGCGCCAGGACGGCTCGGGTGCGCGGCCCGCCCGTGTCGTCGTCGAGCGTCACGGCGAGCGAGCGGCCGGCGTGCAGGCGGCTGACGAGCGCGCGGCTGAGCCTCGGCCGCAGGCGCAGCCAGCTCGGCCTCGCGGTGGGGCGGCGCCACCGGGCCGAGGCGAGCACGCGGCGGGTGCGCGCGTCGCGCAGGACGAGGCCGCCCTGGGCCACCGGCGGGCCGGGCGGGTCGAAGCCCCGGATGCGCACCCGCGCGAACCGGCCGGAGAGCCGCACCCTGCGGTGCGCCTCGATCTCCTGTCCCAGCGTGCGCCACTCGCAGTCGCGCGCCAGCCGGACGCGCCGCTGCACGCTGGCCGCGTCGTCGCCGGGGCCGCAGCGGACGCGCAGCGGCGCCGCCGGGGGCCGGTCGACGCGGACGCGATCGTCGCCGGGGCCGCCGTCGGCGAGGCCGCCGCCGCTCGCGTCGAGCTGATCGTCGCCGGGGCCGCCGCGGAGGACGTCGCCCGCCGCTCCGCCGCCCGCGATCGCGTCGTCGCCGGCGCCCCCGTCGATCGTGTCGCGCCCCGCGCCGCCGCCCAGCACGTCGCCGCCGCCGCGACCGGCGATGCCGTCGGCGCCGGAGCCGCCGTCGATCACGTTCGGGCGGCTGTCGCCGGCGAGCAGGTCGGGGCGAGCGCCGCCGCGCAGGCCCTCGAAGCCGGCGATCGCGTCGCCGGTCGCGGCGCCGCCGGTCGCGCGGGTCGCGAGGTCGACGACCACGCCGCGGTGCTCGGCCCCGTAGTCGAGGACGTCGGCGCCGGAGCCGCCGTCGGCGCGGTCGGCCGCGAGCGGCGCCCCGGCGTCGGCGGCCGCGATCGTGTCGTCGCCGCCCATCCCGTCGAGGACATCCGCGCCCGGGCCTCCGACGAGCAGGTCGGCGCCGCCGTGTGCGCGGATCGCGTCCCCGCCCGGTCCGCCGTCGAGCAGGTCGGCGGTCTCGTAGCCGGCGAGGACGTCGTCTCCCTCCTCGCCGAACGCGATCGTGGGCTGGTACGCCCCGCCGGCGGGCGGCGGGTACGGCGGGTCGTGGGCGAGGCGGTCGTCGCCGTCGCCGAGGCGGACCTGGAAGCGGCTGGCCGGGCAGACCACGGTGTGCTCGTCCTCTCGGGTGCATCCCCCTGGCCGTATGGGCGCGCCGGCGTCGCTGAAGCGCAGCGACGAGCCGACGTTGAGGCGCAGGTCGTTCGCCTCGCCGGGGGCGGCGGTGAAGTAGGTCTCGAGGAAGCACGACCAGGAGTACTTGCACGTCGGGGCGCTGCTCACCACCGTCCCGGCGGCAGCGACGGCCGGTGAGGCGAGCGAGAGGGCGACCGCGGCCAGGATGGTCCTCCTGAGCATGTGAACACCCCGACGTGCGGGCGCGCCGGGAGTTGCGAGGAAGCGGGCTCACAGCCCGCGCTCGCCGGTGGCGTAGGCGTCGAGGCCCAGGTAGTCGGGGAAGGCGAGCGGCTCGGTGAACCGCGCGGCGCTGGCGATCATCGCGGCGTTGTCTGTGCAGAGCGCGCGGGGCGGGACGTTGAGGGCGACGCCGAGGCCCGCCATCCGCTCGCGGAGCGGGCCGTTCGCGGCGACGCCTCCGCCGATCGCCAGGCGGTCCATCCCCGTCCGGTCGAGCGCGCGCTCGACGCGGCGGGCGAGCTGCTCGACGATCGCGCGCTGGTAGGCGGCGGCGAGGTCGGCGCGCGGGGCCTGCTCCCCCAGGTCGCGCAGCTTGTACAGCAGCGCCGTCTTCAGGCCGGCGAAGCTGAAGTCGAGGTCCGCGACGCCGTGGCCGAGCGGGAAGTCGAACGCCTGCGGGTCGCCGTCGCGGGCGAGGCGCTCGAGCGCGGGGCCGCCGGGGTACGGCAGGCCGAGCAGCCGCGCTCCCTTGTCGAACGCCTCCCCGGCCGCGTCGTCGAGCGTCTGGCCGAGGACCTCGAAGCCGTCGTGCCCGGTGACGCGGGCGAGGAAGGTGTGGCCGCCGCTCGCGACGAGGCACAGGAACGGGGGCTCGAAGGCCGGCTCCCCGTCCGCCCGCAGGAAGTTCGCCGCGACGTGGCCCTGCAGGTGGTCGACGGGGGCGAGCGGCAGGCCGCGGGCGGCCGCGAGCGCCTTGGCGGTCGCCACGCCGACGAGCAGCGCGCCGACGAGGCCGGGGCCCTGGGTGACGCCCACGAGGTCGATCTCGTCGAGGGTCGTCTGCGCGCGGGCGAGCGCGTCGTCGACCGCGGCGTTGGCCAGCTCCAGGTGGTGCCGGCTCGCTATTTCGGGGACGACGCCGCCGTAGCGGTCGTGGATCCCCTGGCTGGAGATGACGTTCGACCGGATCTCGCCGTCGCCGGTGACGACGGCGGCGCAGGTGTCGTCGCAGCTCGTCTCGAGGGCGAGGACGTTCGTCACGGCGACGTCGGGACGGGGCCGGCGGCGGGGATGTCGTCGAGCCGCCCGGCGAGCGTGGCCGGGGTGCGCCACATGATCAGGGCGTCCTCCCCGTTGTCCTGGTAGTAGCGGCGGCGCAGGCCGGCGGCGCGGAACCCGAGGCGCTCGTAGAGGCGGATCGCGCCGGCGTTGGAGGTGCGGACCTCCAGTGTGTAGCGGGCGGCCGGGTCGCCGACCTCCTCGATCAGCCGCTCGAGCAGCGCGGTGCCGATCCCGTGGTTGCGCTGCTCGGGGTCGACGGCGACGTTCATGACGTGCCAGACGGTGTCGTAGCGCGAGCAGTCGAGGTAGGCGGCGAGGCGGCCGTTCGCGCTGGCGGCCAGGCAGATGCCGCCGGGCTTGGACAGCTCGAGGACGAACATGGCGAGCGACCACGGCGCCGGGAACGCGCGGCGCTCGATGGCGATGACCTGCGGGAGGTCCGCGTAGGTCAGGCGGCGGATGCGGAGATCGGGAGGCGGGGTGGTCACTCGGCGCGGCGCTCGCGGAGGGCGATCTCCGCGTCGGGCAGCCGCAGGTACTCCGGGGTCACGCCCTCCCGCCCGGCGGGCGGGGCGCCCGCCGCCAGGTCGGCGACGGCCAGGGCGCTGAGGCGGTGCAGCGGCGAGCCGTCCGCGGGAACCGTCGCCCCGCAGGGTTCCAGCACTGCCCTGAAGCGTACCGCCCCGTCGCCGACGGCCAGCAGGGGTGGCGCGGCCGCCTCCGCGACGCGGGCCAGGAGCGCGGGCGTGACGGCGGCGGGAGCGACGACCTGCTCGTCCCCGCGCCAGCCGCCGACGAACGCCTCCCCCCGCCGCGCGTCGAGCACCGCCAGCACCGTGAAGGGGTCAGACCCCTCCCGGCCGGCGGCGCGCAGGGAATCTGCGTCGCCCCGACTCAAGGGGTCTGACCCCTTCGCGGACCACTTCGCGGTGGTGGCGAGGGCTTGGAGGGTCGAGACTCCGACGAGGTCGGCGCCGGTGGACTGGGCGAGTGCGCGGGCGGTGGCGACGCCGATGCGCAGGCCGGTGAAGGTTCCGGGGCCGCGGCCGACCGCGATGCGGTCGAGGTCGGTGAAGCGCAGGCCGGCGGCGTCGAGGAGGCGGCTCGCGAGCGGGAGGAGCTGGGCGGCGTGGCCCGGGCGCTCGCCCGGGGCCGGGTCGTGGCGGAGCTCGGCTCGGGCCGTGCCGGTGACGAGGGCGACGGCGGTCGCCGGGGTCGCGGTGTCGAAGGCGAGGAGGTTCACGACGGCGGGCGCTCCGTCCACTCCAGCTCGACGCGCCGCCGGTCCCCGCCCGCGTGCTCGAGCCGCACGCGCAGCCGTGGGCGCAGCTCGCCGCCCGCCGCCTCCGGCCACTCGACGAACGCGACGTGGTCGGCGTTGAGGTAGTCGGCGAGCAGCTCGGGCTCCTCCTCGTCGAGCGACGCGACGCGGTGCAGGTCGACGTGGGCGACCGGCGGGCGGGCCTCCTCGTAGCGGCGGCCGATCGTGAAGGTCGGGCTCGTCACCGGGCGGTCGACCCCCAGCGCCCGCGCGGCCCCGCGCACGAACGTCGTCTTCCCCGCCCCGACCTCGCCGTGGAGGACGACGACGTCGCCGGCGCGCAGCGAGCGCGCGGCCTCGGCGCCCAGGGCCGCGGTCTCGTCGGCCGAGGCGGTCGTCAGCGTGCGGCGCATGCGGGCGCGGCGCGGCGCCGCCGGCCGCGGCTAGTACGCGTCGGGGTCGATGGTGCGCAGGCGCAGCCCCACCCCGGCCATCACGAACACGAGCCCGACGAACGCCAGGACGCGCGGGTCCGACCCCGTGTTGGGGAGCGCCTTCGGCGCGCCTGCCGGCTCGTCGCCGCCGCCCGGCTCCTGCGGCGGCGGAGCGGGCTGGTCGCCGCCGCCCCCGCCCGGGACCGGCGGCTCGTCGCTCAGGCCGTCGTCCTGACCGCCGCCGCCTCCGCCCCCGCCCTGCGTCTGCTCGCCCCCGAACGGGTCCTGGTACTGCTCGTCCCCGGCCCCCTGCGCGAACGCTGCCGACGGCAGCGCGAGCACGAGCGCGAGCAGGGCGACGATGGCGCGACGGCGCGACATTCCGTGCAGCCTAGTGCCGGACGCGTCCGGACGGCGGGCCGCGGCGATAAGGTCGCGCCGGATGCCGAAGCCGCGGCACATCCTCGTCCTCACCGACCGCGACTGGACCCACCCGCAGGGCGGCGGCACCGGCACCAACCTGTACGGCCAGATCGCCCGCTGGGTGGCCTGGGGCCACCGCGTCACGGTCGTCGCCGGCGACTACCCGGGGGCGAAGAAGGTCGAGGAGCTGGCCCCGAACCTCGTCGTCCACCGGATGGGGACGCGGCTGACCGTCTTCCCGCGTGCGGCGTGGGCGACGCTGCGCGGCCTCGGCGAGGACGCCGACGTCGTGCTCGAGGTCGTCAACGGGATCGCGTTCTTCACCCCGCTGTGGTGGTGGCTGCGCCAGCCGCGCGTCGCGCTCGTCCACCACGTCCACCAGGACCACTACGTCCACGAGCTGGGGACGCGCGGCCGCGTCGCGGCGTTCCTGCTCGAGCACCTGCCGCTGCGCTTCCTCTACCGCGGGACGCGCGTCCTGACGATCTCCAACGCCGCGCGCGACGACCTGATCGAGCTGGGCGTCGAGCGCGACCGCATCCACGTCGTCTACATGGGCGTCGAGCAGGCGCAGTTCCACCGGACGGAGCGCTCGCCCGAGCCGACGCTGCTCTACCTCGGCCGCCTCAAGCAGTACAAGCGCCTCGAGGTCCTGCTCGACGTGCTGGAGGAGGTCCCGGAGGCGCACCTGCACGTCGCCGGCGAGGGCGACCACCGCCCGGCGCTCGAGGCCGAGATCGACGCCCGCGGCCTGCACGACCGCGTGACGCTGCACGGCTTCGTCGACGAGGACGAGAAGGCTGAGCTGTACGGCAGCGCGTGGGTGTCGCTGACCGCCTCGTCGGCCGAGGGCTGGTGCCTGACCGTGATGGAGGCCGCGGCCTGCGGCACGCCGAGCGCGGCGCTCCGGGTCGGCGGGCTGGCCGAGTCGATCGTCGACGGGCAGACCGGCGTGCTCGCCGACACGCCGGAGGAGCTGGCGGCCAAGGTGCGCGACCTGGTCCGCGATTCCGAGCGGCGCGAGCGGCTCGGCGCCGCCGCCGAGGCCCGCGCGCGCGGGTTCACGTGGGACCGCACGGCGCGCGAGAACCTCGCCATCCTGGAGCGCGCGGCCGAGGAGCCCGCCCCGAGCCTGGCCGGCGGGCTGCGCCGCTCGGACACCGCCAAGGCCGCGGGGATGGCGGTCGCGACGCTCGCCGCCAACGCGATCGCGGTCGTCTTCACGATCGTCTTCACGCGGCTGCTCGGCGTCGGCGACTACGGCGCGCTCGGCGCGTTGCTCTCCACCTTCACGATCCTCGCCGTGGCCGGCTCGGCCCTGCAGGTCGCGGTCGCGCGCGAGACGGCGCTCGGCCGCCTCGGCGGGCCGGGCGAGGTCGGCGCGACCGTCCGCAGGTGGACGAGGCAGCTGCTCGCCGCGTTCGCCGCCGTGGCGGGCGCGTCGCTCATCCTGCGCGAGCCGATCGCGCAGGCCGTCGCCGTGCCCGAGCACGCGTGGGCCGCCTCCGCGATCCTCCCGACGGGCGTGCTGTGGCTGCTGCTGTCGGTCCAGCGCGGGGCGCTGCAGGGGCTCCACGCGTACGCGTTCGTCGGCGGCAGCGCGATCGTCGAGGCGATCGGGCGCCTGGCGTTCGGGCTCGTGCTGGTGCTCGGCGGGCTCGGCGTGACCGGCGCGTTCCTCGGGACCCCGCTCTCGATGGCCGCCGCCGCGGTCGTTCTCGGCCTGCTCGTCGAGCGGCGGGCCGGCGGCGCCCCCGCGGGCGCCCGGACGCGCACGCTGCACAGCGTCGTCTCCGGCGGCTGGGCGCCGATCGTCGGGCTGATCTTCCTCGCCGCGCTGCAGAACGTCGACGTGATCGTCGCCAAGCACCAGATGACCGACGACGCGGCGGGCGCGTACGCCGCGGCGGTCGTCGCGGCCAAGCTCGTCGTGTGGACGGCGATCGGGATCGGCCTGTACCTGCTGCCCGAGGCGACGCGGCGGGCCGCGGCCGGGCTCGACCCGCGGCCGGTGTTCATGCGGACGCTCGCGCTGCTCGCCGCGGTGTGCGTCCCGGCGCTCGCGATCTTCGCGGGCGTCCCCGCGCTGCTGCTGCGCGTCGCGTTCGGGGAGGAGTACACGACCGCGGCCGACGCGCTGATCGTGCTCGGCGCCGCGATGACGCTGCTCGCCGTCGCGTACCTGGCCGTGCAGTACATGCTCGCCCTGCGCCAGACCGGGTTCCTCTGGATCCTCGGCGTCGTCGCGGTGGCCGAGCCGTTCCTGCTCACCGCGGGCGACTTCGGGCTCGTCGCGTTCGCCGCGGTCGTCTTCGCGCTGCAGTGCGCGGCGGCGACCGGTGCGGTCACGCTCGCCCTGCGCCGCCGCCGCGCCCCGTCGGTCGCCGCGACGTGAGCGCGTCCGACCCGCCGGTCCTGCACGGGCTCGCGCGCGTGCGCCAGCTGTGGACGCTCTTCCGCAACGAGCAGACCGACCCCGCGCCGTTCTACACCGTCCTCGCCCGCGAGGCCGTCGCCGACCTCGACCGCCGCTACGGCCCGCTCGCCGGGCAGGTCGTCGCCGACCTCGGGTGCGGGCCGGGCTTCTACACGCGGGCGCTGCGCGCGGCCGGCGCGACCGTCCTCCCGGTCGACAACTCGGAGGAGGAGCTGGCGCTGGCCGGCGACCCGCCGGAGGGGGCGATCGTCGCCGACGCCGGCGCGCTGCCGTTCGAGGACGGCTCGATCGACGGCGTCTTCGCCTCCAACCTGCTCGAGCACACGCCGAACACCCCGGAGGTCATCCGCGAGATCGAGCGGGTGCTCAGGCCCGGCGGCTGGGGCTACGTCTCGTGGACCAACTGGTACTCGCCGTGGGGCGGGCACGACATGTCGCCGTACCACTACCTCGGGCCGTCGCTCGGGCCGCGGCTGTACGAGAAGCGCCACGGCCCGCCGCGCAAGAACCCGTACGGCGCGGGGCTGTGGGCGGTGCACGTCGGGCCGACGATCCGCCTCGTGCGCGAGCGGCCGGGGCTGGAGATCGAGCGGGTCGAGCCGCGCTACTGGCCGCGGCTGGCGTTCATCACGAAGGTGCCCGGCCTGCGCGAGGTCGCGACGTGGAACTGCGTGATCCGCGTCAGGCGGCGCGGCGCGCGTGCACGATCAGGCTGAGCCCGACCGGCGGGCGGAACCGGTCCTCGACCAGCCGGCGGTAGAGCGGGAGCATCCGCTCGTAGGCGCGGAGCGAGCGCGGGTCGAGCGACGGGTCGCGGGTGCGGTTCTTGACGACCCAGCCGAGGATGCCCAGCGCGTTGAAGCGGTACAGGTCGAGGACGGTCAGGCCGGCGCCCTCGACGACCGCCCGCAGCCGCTCGGGCGTGTAGCGGCGGGCGTGGCCGTAGTGGCGGTCGAGCGGGCCGTAGAGGCGCGGGTGCGCGGGGACGAGGAGCGTCAGGACGCCGCCGGGCCGCAGCGCGTCCGCCATCGCCTTGACGGCGGCGCGGTCGTCCTCGATGTGCTCGACGACGTTGAGCGCGACGACGAGGTCGCGGTCGTTCGCGCGTAGGGACGGCGCCTCGGGCAAGGTCTCCTGCGCGACGTTCGGGAACGTCGCGCGCAGCCGCTGGGCGCAGGCGGGCTCAGGCTCGATCAGCAGGAGGTCGTCGACGCCCTGGGCCGCGATCCGCTCGCTGTACGTCCCGATCCCCGCGCCCACCTCGGCGACCCGCCCCCGGACGTACGGGCGGAACTGCTCGAAGACCCAGTCGCCGAGGCCGCGGGCGCGCTTCAGGTTCTCGAGGTCCCAGATCTCGTCGGCCATCGCAGGAGGGCGGCAAGGCTAGCCGCGGCCAGGACGCACAGGGACGGCTCGGCCGCGAAGCGGAACCGGGTCATGCCGTAGACGGCGACGCTGAGGGCGAGGACGAGCGCGACCGGCGCGAGCAGCTCGGTCAGCGGCCTGCCGCGGCGGGCGAGGACGAGGACGCCGAACGGCGCGAGCGCGAGGAGCACCCACGTCATCCGGATCCCCCAGGTGAGCGGCCGGAGCGCGCGGCCCTCCTGGGCGCCGAGGAACTGCGATTGGCGGAAGTCCCACAGCTCGAGCGTCCGGGCGACGCGGGCGACCGCGACGCCCGGCAGGTCGCCCGCGTGGTCGCGCGCGTACTCGAGCCCCTCGGACCGCTGGCGGACCGACCACTCCGCCTCGTCCTCGCCGGGGCGCATGGGCGTGAAGCAGCCGAAGCTCCAGTGGCCCTCGAGCGGGCCGGCGTAGGTCTCGCGGCAGTTCGCGCCGATCCAGACGGTGTTCGCGTTGACCGAGATGAGGACCGGGGCGTCGAACGTCGTCAGGTTGCGGACCGTCCAGGGCGCGATCGTAAGCGCGCACGCGGCGAAGGCGGCGGCGAGCGGCCGCCGGCGCCGCCACAGGAGCGGGACGGCGAGCAGGACGAGCAGCGCGATCGCCTCGCCGCGGGCGAGCGTGGCGAGCCCGATCGCGGCGCCGAGGGCAGCGGCGCGCGCGGCGGTCGGGCGGTCGCGCACGCGCGTGGCGAGCAGCAGCGCGGCGACGAGCAGCAGCCCGTAGAGCGGCTCGCTCATCAGCGACACGTCGGCGCCCCACAGCATCGGGTGGACGGCGGCGTTCGCGGCCGCGAGCAGCCCCACGGCGTCGCCGGCGATCCGGCGGCCGAGCAGGCCGATGCCGACGACCGTGAGCGTCCCGATCGCGGCGCCGACGATGCGGTGGCTCGTGAAGCTCGTCGCGCCGAGCAGGTCGGCGGCGGCGAGGACGAGCTCCCAGCCGGGCGGGTGCTCGGCGGTCGGGACGTCCGCGAACGGTGCGCGGAAGCCCTGGCCGTCGGCGAGCTTGCGGGCGACGATGTGGAAGGTGAGCGCGTCGCCCTTGACCTCCGGGTGGTCGAGGGTGAGGGCCGCGGCGACGCGGACGGCGAGCGCGGCGAGGCCGGTGAGCGCGAGGAGGGGCGCGAAGCGCAGGCGCGCGACGGCGCGGCTCGTCGCGGCGGAGCGGCCGGCGGATGCCCGCGGGGACGTCGGCGCGGCGCTCACCGGCGCGGCGCGCCCAGCGGGTCGAGCTCGTTCGCGCGGCGCTCGGCGGCGCTCGCCTCGCCACGGTCCCGGGATGTCGCGGCCAGCGCGCGCCAGGCCGCCGCGCTGTCCGGCTCCTCCTCGGTCGCCTCGCGGGCGAACGGGGCGGCCTGGGCGTCGCGTCGGGCGCTGTGCAGGACGCCCGCGACGGAGATCAGGCCCGCGGTGCCGCGGCAGCTCTCGCGGATGCGCTCGATCGCGCCGGCCGGCGCCTCGCCCCCGCCGGTCACCGCGACGTAGACCGCGCGCCGCGCGTCCTCGCAGCGGTCGTCGTCGTGCAGCCGCGCGCCGAGGAAGGCGGCGACGACGACGCAGGCGGCGGCGACGGCGAGTCTCATCGCGCGCGGACGGTACGCCACAGGGCGAGGCCGGCGAGCACGACGGCGGCGACGCCGACCCAGTGCGCGGCGATCAGCTCGACGGCGTAGTTCGTGTTGTAGCCGCCCGGGTTGCGGGGGGAGATGGCGAGATAGAGGACCGGGACCACGACGCCGAGCAGCCCGCCGGCGGCGAGCGCGAGGGTCCGGGCGCCGACGCCGCGCCAGAGGATCAGCGCGACGGCGGGCGCGATGACGACGCCGGCGCGGATGGCGAACACGAAGCCGAGGACGACGCCGGCGGCGAGGCCGGCGAGCAGTGCGGGCCTGAGGGGCCAGGGGGCGGCGTCGCCGCTCGGGAGCGCGCCGCTCCCCGCCGCGGGCGCGCCGGTCGCCGCGAGCGCGCCGCTCCCCGCCGCGGGCGCGCCGCTGGCGCGGTACGGAAGCGGCACGAGCGGCGGGTCGAGCGGGCCGGCGGCGGCGGGCCGTGCCGCGCGGGCGCCGCGCGCCGCCGCGCGCCGTCCCCGCGCGGCGACCGCCAGCAAGGCCAGGTAGGCGAGCAGCGACAGGACGTACGCGGGCGGCAGCCACCGGTTCGGCGCCCAGGCGACGTCCACGTCGGTGCAGCCCGGCTCGACGCGCCACGCGTTCGCGTAGCCCTGGAGCGGCTCCGGCGGGCCGAGGTCCCGGCCGTCGCACGCCGCGCGCCACGCCTCGTTGTAGCCCTCCCCCACCACCAGCCACGCCGGCTCGTCCACGTCGAGCCGGATGCCGTCGCGCTCGCCGCGGCCGGGCGAGCCGGGGTCGAGGACGCGGCCGGGGGAAGCGGGGGCCGCCGCTCCTCCGGCCCCGCGCGCCCCGAGCCTCAGCCGCAGGTGGTCGACCGACAGCAGCCCCTCCTCCCCCCGCACCTCCTGCTCGCCCGCCGCCAGCCGCGCCGGCCCGCACCCGACCGCGCGCAGCGGCCGGCCGGCGTCGAGGTCGGCGACATCGCCGGCCGGCCGCAGCGGCACGCGCGCGCCTCCGACCGTGACCGCCGCGTCGCCGCAGCGCCCGCGCAGCGCGCCCCGCCGCGGGACGGCGACGCGCGGCGCTCCGACCACCTCGCCGATCCCCACCGCGCGGCGCTGGCGGTCGCGGCCGCTGGTCCCCGGCGGGAACGCGGCGGCGAGGACCTCGAGCGTCAGCGACCGGCCGCGCAGGGGGCGCGGCAGCACGAGGCGACCGCCGTCGACCGGGAGCGGCGCCGTCGCGACGGCGCCCACCCGGACCCGCACGCGCGTCGGGAGCCGGACCCGCTCGCGGGGCGGATCGAGCCGCAGGCTCCGCACGGTGAACGGCCGGCGCGCGCGCAGCGTCACGATCGCCGGCCGGTCGAGCCACGGCGCCACCCACGCGCGCGGGCCGCGGTCGAAGGCGCCCGAGGCGCGGAACGACGCCAGCCCCGCGTAGCGGCCGGAGGAGCCGGCGACGACGTCGCCGTCCGCGCCCGCCAGGCGGTCGAGCTGCTCGTCGGGCGCGCGCTCGCCCGGCGCGGCCCACGCGTCGACCAGCACGTCCCCGCCCAGCGGCGGCGCGATCGTCCGCGCCAGCAGCCGCTCCGGGTCGACGCGGTCGCGGACGCGGTAGGACTGGAACGGCCCCGACGGCGGCCCGGACCGCAGCGGCGCGTCGACCGTCGTGCGCGACAGCAGGTACGTCAGCCGCGCCCGGCCCGCGCCGCGCAGCGCCCGCTCGGCCAGCACCGGCGGGCGCAGCGTCTCCCTCGCCCGCACGCCGGGGATCCGGACCTCCCGCAGCCCGCCCGCGCCGCCGCTCGACCCCTCCGGCTGCGACACGTCCACGATCCCGACGGTCACCTCGTCGACCCGCTCCCCGATCGGGATCCGGTTCCACCCGCGCCGGATGTCGACCTCCTCGTCGTTGACCGCGATGCGGCGGGTGATCCCGTGCCGATCGTCGTACGCCAGCACGTCCACGTACGGCACCACGCGGGGCGCCTCGAGCCGCACCGTCACCGCGTGGCGCGGGCGCTCGAGCCCGCGGTCGGCGAGCCAGGCGGTCGACTCGTCGCCGTCGACCGCCGCGAACGGCCGGTGCTCGGGGAACTGCGTCCCCTGCGGCGAGGCCGGCGCGGTGACCGAGCGGACGCCCTCGATCCGGGCGACGGTCTGGGCGTCCGGCCCGCGGTCGGCGAACGGGTCGAGCATCGCGCCGTCCTCGGAGACGTCCTGGCCGGGCGGCAGCGTCGGCCCCGTGTTCGCGCGCAGCCGGGCGGAGGTGAAGACGCGGCGGCGGTTCGTGTCGGTGACGACGACCTCCGCGCCCGCGGCGGCCGCCGCGCGGACCTCGCCCGGCTCCAGGTCGGCGGCGTAGGCGAGCGCGCCGCGCGGGTCGAGCGCGCCGAACGCCGCCAGCGCGGCGACCCCCTCGCCGCCGCCGTCGAGAACGGTGCTCGGCGCGCGGGGCACGAGCCGCACCATGCCGCCGGTCGCCACCCGCCGCACGCGCAGCCGCGGCTCGCGCGTGCCGGAGCGGACCCGGCCGGCGGCGGCGAGCTCGCGCCGCAGCGGGCCGACCGCCCGCCCCTCGCGGCCGAGGACGTCCGCCGCCTCCACCGCCCCGACCGCCCCGCTGCGCGAGCGGTCGCGGTCGGCGGGCGTGACCACCATCCCGACGCCCATCAGGTCGAGCAGCGGCGGGAGCTGGCCGGGGACGAGCCGCTCCTGGCTCACGAGCGCGTCGGTCGCCCACATCAGGTCGACGGCGCGCAGGTCCGAGAACGGGACGATCCAGCGCTCGGCCACCGGCCGGTCGGCGAGCGTGGGCAGGATCGGGTCCCACGTCCCGCCCCAGTCGTAGAACGCGAAGAGCTGGCCGGGGAGGACCATCGCGCGCTCGTCGGCGGGCAGGCGGTCGGCGTCGCGCGCCGCTCGCTCCCACCACGACGGGACCTCGAAGGCGAGCTGCCGTTCGGGCGCCTTTCCCGCCGTCAGCGGCCACGCGGCGACGGCCGCGAGGGCGAGCGCCCCGGCCGCCGCGACCGCCCGCGCCGGCGCGCGCCGCAGCCGCGTCCACAGCAGCCCGAACGCCGCGCCGCACAGGCACGACAGCCCAAGCGCGACGAGCGGCCCGGCCTTGTACGTCGTGCGCAGGAACTGCACGACGCCGACGTGGTTGTAGGTGAACGTGAGCGCCCGCCGCAGCGGCGTCCCCTCGGGGAAGCCGGCGAACATCACGAGCAGCCCGACGAGCGTCAGCAGCAGGAACCACGGGCCGTAGCGCCACTGGCGGGTCCAGGCGAAGCCGCCGAGCGCGAGCGCCGGGATCAGCAGCGACGCGACGACGACCGGCGCCGAGAAGAGCAGGTCCGGGCCGTGGGACGCGTAGGGCCGCAGCACCCCGCCGAAGCCGAGGCCGATGTAGCTCGTCCAGAAGCTCATCAGCCGCAGCGCCTCGGTGACGCTCGTGGTCTGCCAGATCGTCCCGGGCTGCTCGGTGAACGGCAGGAAGTCGAGGCCGTAGCGGGCGTGGACGAGGACCGGCAGCACCCACCAGGCGTTGGCGAGCGCGGTGGCGGGCGCGAGGCGCAGCAGGAACGGCTTGACGGCGCCGCGCGCGACGCCGCCGAGCGCGCGCTCGTACGCGACGAAGAGGGCGGGGGCGAGCAGCAGCCAGCCGGTGACCGCGGCGTTGACGCCGCCGCCGGTGCAGGTGAGGACGAGGGCGAACAGCGCCGGCCAGCGCCACGAGCGGGGGTCGCGCAGCCCGCGGTGGACGGCGAGCAGCAGCCACGGCAGCGCGGCGTACGCGAGCAGCGAGACGCTGATGCGGTTCGCGTAGACCGCGACGTACGGGTTGAGGACGAACAGGACGGCGGCGGCGACGTGCGGAGCGCCGCGCGGGCGGTCGAGCAGCGCGTCGAGCAGCCGGACCACGCCCCAGGCGGCCAGCGCGAACAGCGTGCCGAGCCAGAGGCGGTGGACGATCCACGTCGGCGCGCCGAGCGCGTCGCCGAGCGCGAACCACGGCGCCATCGGGAACAGGTAGCCGCCGTACTGGCCGCCGAAGACGTGCCCGAGCTGACCGGTCGCCGTCCACGCGGAGGCGACGTCGGCCAGGAACGACCCGGGGTCGACGTAGAGGTCGACCTTCGTGTCGGCGACGACGGTGCCCGGCCGCTGCACGAGCGCGAGCACGTACGACGCCGCGGCCAGGCCGAGCGGGATCAGCCTGCGGCCCATGAGCGCCGCCAGACTAGTGCGGGCCGCCGCCGTCACTACCCTCGGCGCGCCGATGCGCCCGGCCGCCCTCCTCACCGCCCGCGCCGGCCTGCTCGCCGGCCCGACCGTCCTGGCGTTCTTCAGCGGCGGGTTCTTCACCGGGCCGCGGCTGGTCGCGGGGGTGGTCGCGTGGGGGCTGCTGGCGGTGGCCGTGGTGGCGGCGGAGCGGCCCGCGGGCGGGCTCCGCGGGCCCGCCGCCGCCGCGCTCGGCGGCCTCGCCCTCCTCACCGGCTGGACGGCGCTGTCCTCCCTCTGGGCGCCGCTCGGCGCGCCCGCCGCCGACGCGCTCGAACGGGCGCTGCTGTACCTCGGGGCGCTCGGCGCCGCGTACGCCGCGTTCCGCACCCGCGCCGCCGCCCGCGCCGTCGAGCCGGCGCTCGCCGCCGGGACCGTCGTCGTCATCGGT
>DASZEJ010000176.1:0-80819 GCA_035940955.1 Solirubrobacteraceae bacterium | reverse complement strand
GCGGCTCGAACGCCGAGTCGGGCGCGCGCTCCGCGCTCGACTCGGCCGCCCGGCCGCGGGCGGACCGCGCTGATACGGTGACGCGCCGCGGGCCCCCCGCAGGCTCGCGCGCCCCCCGATGCCGAGCCCGTCCGAGCTTCTCGACCCCGTCCGCGACGACCTGAGCGAGCCCAGGTGCGCCGTGCTCTCGACCGTCGGCGCGGACGGCCCGCCGCATCAGGTCGTCGCCCACCACCTCGTCGGCGCCCGTGTCTTCGGGTACGCCTGAGGCGGCCGGGGCGTCGCCGGGCGTCCGGGTCCGGGAGGCGACCGCCGGCGACTGGGACGCGATCTGGGGCTTCATGCGCCAGATCGTCGCGGCCGGCGAGACGTTCTCGTGGGACCGCGACATCGGCGAGCGCGAGGCCCGCGCGATCTGGATGCCGGACCCGCCGGGGCGCACCTTCGTCGCCGTGGACGCCGGCGACCGCGTCGTGGGCACAGCGCTCATGGGGCCGAACCACGGCGGCCCGGGAGCGCACGTCGCGACCGCGAGCTTCATGGTCGACCCCGAGCGCGCGGGGCGCGGCACGGGCCGCGCCCTCGGCGAGCACGTGCTGCGCCAGGCGCGGGCCGACGGCTACCGCGCGATGCAGTTCAACGCCGTGGTCGAGACGAACGAGCGCGCGGTGGCGCTGTGGCGGTCGCTCGGCTTCGAGGTGCTCGCGACGATCCCCGAGGGCTTCCACCATCCGCGGCACGGCTACGTCGGGCTGCACGTGATGCACCGCCGCCTCTGACGGCGGGCGCCGCCGCGGCCGGGGGGCCCGCCGCCGAGGCGAGCCCCCCTGCGCGCCGTCCTACTTCATGTACGGGCGACCGGAGCGGTTGACCGCGCCGCTCTTGGCGGGACGGCCGAACATGCCGGGTCGCGACTTCCCGTTCGCCTCGCCGCGCGGCAGGCCGGGGCTCGTGGCGATGAGCCTCTCCTGGAGCTGCGGGTTCAGGCGGTCCAGTCCGACCAGGTCGGCGCTGCCGATGTCCGACTGGAACCGCATGAAGCCGTAGGCGGCCTCCGGGAAGCGGCCGCCGCCGTAGTTGCGGCTCAGGCCGTCGTTCGAGTACACGGGGATCGTGTGCCGCTTGCCCGACGTGCGCGGGTACGTGTACGCGCTCCACGTGTTCGTGCCGCGCAGGTCGGCGTAGGCGATCTCCTTCGGCTTCGTCGGGTTGCTGAAGTCGATCACCGACGAGCCGCCCCGGTAGTACGCGTTGACCAGCAGGTACCGGTCGGTCGCCGGCACCGGGATGCCGAGATGCGACGAGCAGTACGTCAGGCGGTTCGGGTCGTTCGGGTCGAGCGGGTCGCCGTTCGTGGTCCGCTCCGTGCGGTACTCCGAGTACAGCTTCCCGGTGTCCGTCTCGAAGAAGAACATGTTGCCCGTCTCGAAGACGCGCGGGCCGCCGGGCAGGCCGCCGGTCTTCGTCGTCTTCGTCGGGCAGCCGTCGCCGAACGACTCGTCGATGAAGTTCGCCACCTTGCCGTCCCAGCTGAACGTCGCCGAGTGCCAGAAGTCGACGTTCGGCTGGTCGTACACCCAGAGCGGGTTGGTCGTGTTCGGCAGGCCGGTCTCGGGGTCGATCTCCCAGACCTGCGCCTGCTCGCCGCAGGCCGCGCCGACGACCCCCTTCTCCGGGAACGCGCTCAGGTCGTGGCACGCGAGGAAGTTGTCGAGCACGCCGGTCAGCCCGTGGTCGGTGACCGGCCGGTAGACGCCGTCGGCGTCACCGGGGTAGACGACCCGCAGCTCGGTCAGCTCGGCCGCCGCGGCCGGGTCGGCGAACGGCACCTCGACCACCTGGACGACGCCGTGGTTGACGGCGCGGCCCTTCGACACGCCGGGCGGGCCGCACGTCGGGCCGTCGGCGAGCGGGTAGCTCGAGTTCAGCACGTACATCGAGTCGCCGTCCGGGTTCGGCAGCAGCGTGTTGGTGTGCGAGCCGCAGTCCTGGTAGACCGCCGCGACCTGCACCGGGGCGGCCGGGTTGGACACGTCGAAGACGCGCAGCCCCTCCCAGGCCCCCGCCGGGTACTCGCCGTTGACCTTCGCGGCGGGGCCGGCGCCGCACTCCGGGCCGGTCAGCACGGAGTCCACCGACAGGATGAGCGTGTCCGCCGCGCCGTTGCCGTCGCGGTCGAACACCGACGGGTCGGCCTGCGGGCCGTAGCACCGGACGTTCGAGACCAGCCGCGGCGTGGGCTGCGAGACGTCGAAGATCCTGAACCCGCCGTAGTCGCCGACGTACGCGAGGTCGCCCCAGAACGCGATGTCCGAGCTCGTGAGGTGCGTGTTCGCCGCGTTGAACGGGTTCTGGTCCGTCTGGAAGTTCGCGATGAACGAGGACCGCTCGCCGTTCGGGTCGCTCAGCGGCGTCCCGAGGTTCTCCGGGTCGTGCGCGACCGCTGCGCTGCTGAAGAGCGCCGTCGCCGCGAGCGCGAGCGCGAGCGGGGCGGCCTTCCACCGAGTCTTCACCATCGTCCCCCTGCTGTGGAGAGTGTGGAGCGGCGGCATCGCCGCCGCCGAAGTGGTCGCGAAGACTACGGCGAACCGCGGCGCAACGCTAAACCGCGCATTACCGCGCCGGGCTCACGCCAGGCCGGCGCGCTGCACGAGGATCTCCGCGACCGCCAGGTCCGCGCGCGTGTTGACGTTGAGCATCCGGTCGGCCGCCGCGTCGGCGTCGAGAACCACGGCGCCGAGGCGGTCGAGGGTGAGCGTGAGCGGCTCGTCGTGGTCGGCCGCTTCCAGGTCGGGCAGGATGGAGGGCGCGTACGCGGCGCAGAGCGGGTGGACCCGGCCCTCGGTGCGGGGGACCGCCGCCGGCGCCCCGTCCGCGACGACGTCGAGCAGGACCTCGATCAGCGCGGGCGGCACGAGCGGCATGTCGCACGGGACCACCGCCACCGGCCGGCCGGCCGCCCGGCGCAGCGCCGAGACGAGGCCGTGGCGGGGGTGGAAGTCGGGGGGCTCGTCGCGGTGGACCGGCACGTCGCACGGCGGCAGCGGCGTCGCCTCCTTGGCGATGACGACGACGTCCGGCACCGCGGCGCGCAGCGCGTCGAGCGCCCACGCGAGGAGCGGGCGGCCGCGCACCTCGGCGGTCGCCTTGGCACCGCCGAGCCGCGCGCCGCGCCCGCCGGCGAGGATCGCGCCGAGCGGACGGGTCGAGCGACCCGCCCCGGGCTCGCCGCCGCCGCCCGCCGCGCCGCTCACACCGCCGCCGGCCCTTCCCCGTAGTCGCCGAACGGCGCGTCGCGCTCGCGGACCGCGCGGCGCACGTCGCCGAGCGCGCGGCGCGAGAAGTCCGTCCCCTCCGGCGTGTGGCGCGCGGCGCCGTCGAGCAGCGTGCCGACGAGCTGCGTCGTCGACAGCCCCATCTGCTCGATCGCCTGGTTGACCAGCAGCTTCATCATGTGCAGCTGGTTGCGGGGCAGCCGCGCGACACGCTCGCACAGCGCGAGCGCCGCGGCGTCCAGCTCCACCTCCGGCACCGCCTCGCTCGCCAGGCCCCACTCGACGGCCCGCCGCCCGTCGAGCGCGTCGCCGGTCAGCAGCAGCCGCTTGGAGCGCTCGAGCCCCAGCCGGTACGTCCACATCATCGTCGTCGGCGATCCCCATACCCGCGCCGGCGGGTAGCCGATCCGGCAGTCCTCCGAGCAGACGATGAGGTCCGAGCACAGCGCGAAGTCGGTCCCGCCGCCGACGCAGAACCCGTGCACCTGCGCGATCACCGGCTTGGGCGAGCGCCACAGCCGCATGTACGCCTCGACGAACCCCGACATCAGCTGGTAGTCGGCGATCGGGTCCCACGGCGCGCCGCCCTCCGAGCGCTCCATCGTCTCGGCGCCCCAGCCGATGTCGTAGCCGGCGCAGAACGCTCGGCCGGCGCCGCGCAGGCGGATCGCGTGGACGCCGTCGTCCCCCCACGCGCGGTCGAGCGCCGCGCGCAGGTCGTCGACGAGCGCCGGCGTGATGGCGTTCAGCCGCTCCGGCCGGTTCAGCGTGAGCGTCGCGACCCGGCCGGCGACCTCGTAGAGCACTTGGGGCACGGCCGTAGAATCGCAGCATGTCCACGGACACCGCGCGCGCGTGGCTGCGCTGCTATCGCTGCTGGTCGCAGAAGCTGGAGGTCCAGGTCCACTACGAGGGCATCCACCGCATCGACCCCGACACCGGCGAGCGGGCCGAGGCGGTCGAGGAGCTGCAGGAGGCGGTCGTCCAGTGCCTGGACTGCATGCACGACCAGCCGCACCTCGCGTTCGCGAACGGCCGCGTCGAGCCGGTCGAGGAGCGCTGGGAGCGGATGATCGCCGGCACGCCGTGGGTCGCGTCGGTGACGGTGACCGTCGACGCCGACGAGGTCGACAGCTGCTCGGGCCCGGAGGCCGGCGACTCGCTGTCGTTCGCCGCGTTCGGCGAGCACGGGACGCGCGAGTTCTTCACCCACGTCCGCTTCCACAAGCACCAGGACGAGGAGATCGTCGTCCACCTGCTCGTCGAGCTGTACGCGCGCTCGGCCGAGGAGGCCACCGACGTCCTCGAGACCGCCGCCCGCGGCGCGCTGACGATCACGTCGCTGGCCGAGGAGTCGCGCCCGCCGGCGTCACCCGTGGACGGCGGGCACGGCTGAGCGCCCCCGGCGGGCGGCGCCGGAACATGCGCAACCCCGGCGGTCGCAGCCCGTCGACCGTTCATGCACAAGACGATCCTCACGCACCTCGCCGCGGCCGCCGCGCTGCTCGTGCTCGCCGCGCCGACCGGCGCCGCCTCCTCCCGTCCGGCCGAGCAGCGCGGGACGCCCGCCGCGGACCGGCTGGACGGAACCGCGAGGGCCGACGTGCTGACGGGTCTCGGCGGTGCCGATCGGCTGCGCGGACGCGGCGCGCCCGACACGATCGACGGCGGCCCGGGCGCGGACCGTCTTCACGGCGGCGCGGGGGACGACACGCTCCTCGGCGGCCGCGGCCACGACACGCTCGACGGCGGGCGCGGCGACGACTTCCTCGGCGGCAGCGGACACCGCGGCGATCGAGCCGGGGACGTGCTGCTCCCGGGCGCCGGCCGCGACGCCGTCCACGCGGGCGACGGCGACGACGTCGTGGTCGCGGTCGACGGCGAGCGCGACGAGGTCCACTGCGGCGGCGGCGCGGACGTCGTCGCCGCCGACGCCGTCGACGCGGTCTCCCCGACGTGCGAGACGGTCGCGGTCGCCCGCTGAGCGGGGTCGGCGGCGACGCCGCGGACCGTCCGCGGGCCATGACCACCTCGTGGGACGACGCGGCGTTCGCCGCGCTGGTGCGGGCGCAGACGCCGCGGCTGCGCCGCTACGCGGCGGCGCTGGTCGGCGGCACGGGCGCCGACCCGGACGACGTCCTGCAGGAGGTCTGGATCCGCGCACACCGCTCGCTGCCGCCGGACGCCAACGCCGCCGCGTGGCTGCGGACGGTCACCCACAACTGCGCGATGGACGCCCGGCGCGCCGCCGACGGGGCGAGCCCGCTCGACGACGCCGTGGCGACGGCGGCGAGCGGGACCGTGATGGACGAGGTCGCCCGGCGCGGGGATGTGCGCCAGCTCCTCGCGGACATCGCCGCGCTCGACGAGCGACAGCGGCGCGCGTTCGTCCGCCACGTCCTCGACGGGTCCAGCCACGACGCCGTCGCGGCGGAGCTGCGATCGAGCCCGCAGGGCTCCAGGTCGCTCGTGCACCGGGCCCGCCGCAACCTGCAGCGGCGGTCCGACGCCCGCGCGATGCCGTGCGCCGACGCACGCGCCGGCCTCGGGGACGCGCACGCCCGCGGCGTCCGGCCGTCCGAGGACGTGCGGCTCCACCTGCAGGCGTGCGCCGCCTGCCGGCGCCACCGCGCCGCCGTGCACCCGCGGCGGTCGCGGTGGGCGTTCCTGCCCGCCCCGGGCCTGAAGCTCGCCGGCCTCGCCGCGGCCGCCTCGGTCGCGGTCGGCGCCGGCTGGTCGGTGACCCGGTCGGACGTCGTGGAGCCGTGGCAGGGGCCCGAGAGCCCGTCCTGGACGCTGGGGCGGGGCAACGCCTTCAGCACGCACCGCGTCGCGTTCGACCCTGGTGAGCGACCGCGGGCGATCGACCTTCCGCTGCGCTGCCCGGCGGGGTACGGGCTCTTCCAGGTCGACCAGGGATCGGCGGTGCCGCGCGTGGCGCTCGTCCCCCCGCCGTCGCGGGCGTGGCTGGGGGCGCCCGGGTCGCGGTGGCGCGTGCGGGCGCGGCCCGGATCGCGCCGCCTGCCGGCGTCGTTCACGGTGGAGGTCACGTGCCGGCGGCCGCGGCTCCTGGTGCGCGAGGTCGGCGACGAGACGCTCCGCGCCGCCGTCGTGCGCAACAGCCGGCGCGCCGCGCCGAGCGGGCGATGACCGGCGGCGCGGTCGCGCGTCACCCGTGGACGGCGGACACGGCCAGCTCGCCGCGCGACGCCAGCTCCGCGTAGCGCCCGCCGCGGGCGAGCAGGTCGTCGTGCGTGCCGCGCTCGACGATGCGCCCGGCGTCGAGGACGACGATCTGGTCGGCGTCGCGGACCGTGCTCAGGCGGTGCGCGATGGCGATCGTCGTGCGGCCCTCGGCCAGCTCGTCGAGCGCCGCCTGCACGGCGCGCTCGGTCGCCGTGTCGAGCGCGCTCGTCGCCTCGTCGAGCACGAGCACCGGCGGGTTGCGCAGCAGCGTGCGGGCGATCGCGATGCGCTGCTTCTCGCCGCCGCTGAACCGGTAGCCGCGCTCGCCGACGACGGTGTCGTAGCCGTCGGGGAGCGAGGCGATCAGGTCGTGGATGCGCGCCGCGCGGGCCGCCGTCTCGACCTCCTCGTCGGTCGCGTCCGGCTTGGCGAAGCGCAGGTTCTCGCGGACGCTGGCGTGGAAGAGGTAGGTCTCCTGGCTGACGAGCCCGACCGTGCGCGCGAGCGACGCGAACGTCAGGTCGCGCAGGTCGACGCCGTCGATCGCGACCCGCCCGCGCGTCGGGTCGTAGAGGCGCGCCGCGAGGTAGGCGAGCGTCGTCTTGCCCGACCCGGTCTCCCCCACGATCGCCGTCTTCGTCCCGGGCTCGACGACGAGGTCGACGTCGTGGAGGATCGGCGCGCCGCCCTCCTCGTAGGCGAACCCGACGCCCTCGAACGCGACCTCGCCGCGCACCACGCGCAGCTCTCGCGCGCCCTCGCGCTCGGCCACGTCGACCTGCAGGTCGAGGTACTGGAAGATCCGGTCGAACAGCGCGAACGACGTCTGCACGTCGATCCCCACGTTGAGGAGCGACTGGATCGGGAAGAAGAGCCGGGTCTGGAGCGTCGTGAACGCGACGAGCGTCCCCAGCGTGATCGCCCCGCCGCCGCCCGCGATCGACAGGCCGGCGAACAGGTAGACGAGCGCCGGCATGATCGCGAAGCTCATCTGGACGGTCGCCATCCGCCAGCGGCCGGCCATCCGCGACGCGACCTCGAGGTCGGCCAGCTCGGAGGACTCGCGCTCGAACCGCTCGGTCAGCTCGGCCGAGCGCCCCATCGTCTTGCCGAGCAGGATCCCGGACACGCTGAGCGACTCCTCGACGAGCGCGCTCATGTCGGCCATCCGGCCCTGGCGCCGGGCGGCGATCCGCTTGCGCTCGTTGCCGACGCGGCGCGTGAGCCAGACGAAGAACGGCAGCAGCGCGAGGCTGAACGCGGCCAGGCGCCAGTCGAGCAGCACCATCGCGACGACCGTGGCGAGCACCGTCGTCGCGTTGGAGACGATCGAGGTCGCGGTGCTCGTGACGACGTTCTGCACCCCGCCGATGTCGTTGGCGATCCGCGACTGCACCTCGCCCGTGCGCGTCCGCGTGAAGAAGGCCAGCGACATCCGCTGCAGGTGGCGGTAGACGGCGCTGCGCAGGTCGTGCATCACGCGCTGGCCGACGAGGTTCGACAGCCAGGTCTGCCCCACGCCGATGACGCCGGTGGCGATCGAGATGGCGATCATGCCGCCGACGAGCAGCGCGAGCAGGCGCGTGTCGCTCTCGGGGATCGCGACGTCGAGCACCTCGCGGAGCAGGAACGGCGAGACCATCCCGAGCGTCGCGCTGACGAGGATCAGCCCGAGGACGGCGCCGAGGCGCGCCCGGTGCGGCCGGAAGAGCCGGGCGATCCGCCGCACGTCGGTCTTCTCCGCGGATGGTTGCAAACCTCAAGCGATTCTAGCCGGTGCCTCTTCCGGTCGAGCCGAGAGCGCTCTGTGATTCCGTTGTGCTCGGCGGTGTTGACAGCACTCAACGTATCCGTCTAGGGTCGGCTTCCACCCCCGAAGGAAGGAGCGCTCGTGATCAGTCGCGCGCGCATTGCGGCAGTTCTGGCCAGCGTCATGCTGGCCGCGTTGGCGACGGCGGCCACGGCGGCCGGCGCGGTGCCGACCTCCAGCGTCACCGTCACCTCGCCGAACGGTGCGGCGAAGGTGAGGGGGACCATCTACTGGTACGACAACAACCACTGGGAGTTCCGCGGCTGGCTGTCGGACACCGCCTGCAACTCCCACGACGTGTGGGTCGACATCTGGAAGAACCGGCGGTACTCGTGGGAGAAGTTCGAGGGGACGTGGACGTTCTGGGGCGGGTCGACGATCGTCCGGAGCTGGCGCAACTCGGACGGCTGCGGCACGTCGACGATCGTCTCGATGGTGCACAAGGACGCGAACTACAACAACCACGACGTCGACTTCCAGATCTGCGACAACGGATGGACGGACTCGTGCAACAGCTCGAAGTGGCCGAACGAGTGGTACGGCGCCTACAACAACCCGTACTGAGGCAAGTGACGGCAGCCGGCCGAGTCCCGGGAGATTCCGCGGCTCGCGCGTGAGGTCTGCGGGGCACGGGTGTCTTGAACGAACAGCGGGTGAACCGCCGCGCCCGAACGGCCGATACAGACGACACGCACCATGGCTGCACGACTCTCCTCCGCCCTCCTGCGCACGCAGTCCGACCCCCGGCTGGTCGCGCTGGCGGCGCAGGGCTCCGAGCCGGCCTTCGAGGCCCTGGTCGAGCGGTACCGCAGGCCGCTGCAGGCCTACTGCCGGCGGATGCTGCTGCCGGCCGAGGCGGCGGAGGACGTCGTGCAGCAGGCGTTCCTGAGCACCTGGCAGGCGCTGGGGAACGGGACGCAGGTCCACGACGCGCGCGCGTGGCTGTACCGGGTGACGCACAACGCGGCGGTCAACGCGCTGAAGCGGTCCGGCTACGACCACGACCAGCTCGACGAGGCCCTCCACGGCGCGGGTGCGCCGGAGGAGGACCTCGAGCGGCGGATCGCGGTCCGCCGCGCGCTCGCTGGCCTGGCCGAGCTTCCGGAGATGCAGCGCGAGGCGCTCCTGCGCACGGCGGTCGAGGGGCACAGCCACGAGGACGTCGCTCGCGCGCTCGGCCTCACCGACAGCGCCGTGCGCGGCCTGGTCTACCGCGCGCGGGCGACGCTGCGCACGGCGGCGACCGCGCTCACCCCGGCGCCGGTCGTCCAGTGGGCGGCGTCGGCGGGCGGCTCTGCCAACGCGCCCCTGGCCGAGCGGATCGCCGAGCTCGTCGCCGGGACCGGCACGGCGGGCGCGGGCGCGCTGCTCATGAAGGGCGGCGCCACGCTGCTGACCGCCGGCGCGCTCGCCGGCGGCGCGGTCGTGGCGGAGAAGGAGGCCGGCGACGGCCGCGCGGACGGCTCCCCCGCGGCGGCACGCGCGGCCGACCGGGCCGGCAACGGCGGCGGCGGCGCCGCGGCGAACGGCTCCGCCGGCGGCCCGCTGTCCGCGCTGGCGCTCGACGACCGCTCCGGCCCCGGCCGCGGCGGACGCTCCACCCTCGGCCTCGCACGCACCGACGACCGCGACGGCCGCTCGGGCCGCGGCGGCTCCGGCAGCGGCCTGCAGCTCGCGACCGAGGACGGCGACAACTCCGGCCCCGGCTCGACCTCGTCCGGCCCCGGCTCCGCCGGCGGCGGCGACGACTCCTCCGGCTCGTCCGGCTCCGGCTCGGATTCGAGCGGCTCGTCGGGCTCCGGCTCCGGCACGTCCGGCTCCGACTCGTCCGGCTCGGGCTCCGGCTCGGGCTCGAGCTCCTCCGGCTCCGGCTCCGACGACGGCGACTCCTCCGGCTCCGGCACCAGCGGCTCGGGCTCCGACGACGGCGACTCCTCCGGCTCCGGCACCTCCGGCTCGGGCTCCGACGACACCGACACCTCCGGCTCCGGCTCCGGCACCAGCGGCTCCGGCTCCGACGACACCGAGACCTCCGGCTCCGGCACCAGCGGCTCCGGCTCGGGCGACGACCGCGACGCGGAGGGCTCCGGCGACCTCGACCCCTCGCCGGTCACCACACCCGACGACGATTTCTAGGCACAGACGCGCCGACGCTCATGTGGGCGGATAGATCCGTTCGAGGCGGTCGGCGTGGACCAAGTAGATGTATGGCCCGCGCTTGCCCGCTCGCTGCGCGATCCGGTGTCGATTGTGTACAAGCCGGTCCGCCATCTGCCTGCCAGTCAGATTGCCGCTCGGGATGCAGAACATCCGTGCGCCCGCCTCTTTCACGGCGTCGATCTCCGCCTGACGGTGCCGGATCCTCTTGTCCTTTGTCAGCAGCACCCAACCTTGGGCGGTGCAATCGGCGATCCAAGTGTTGTCGTCAACGTCTTCGTGGCCGGGATACAGCTCCACGAGGCGGTGGACAGTCAACCCGGCCTCTCTCAGAGCGGTCGGAACTATCTCGCTCCCGAGGCTTCGATCTACGAAGTACTCAAGCGGCGGCTCGACACGCGAGCGCTTCGACACGGATCACATCTTCGACTTCTTCCTTGGAAATCCTGAAGTCGAAAGCTAGGTCCTCGATGCTCTCGCCAGCCGTGAACCGGTCCGCGATGTCCTCGACTCGCGCGCGACCGCTGGCCAGCATCGGGTGACCGAACGCCTTTCGCGGATCGACCACGACTCGCGCGCGCCCGTAGAGCGGCAGCGTGATGCGATCGGCCCACCCATCGTCGCCGTAGTGGATCGGCCGCAAGTACTCCTCGACCGTCTTGCGGAACTGCTTCTGCTTCGTGCGGACGACGGTGTGGTCGGGGTCGTCCCCGGCGTACTTGTAAAGCACTCGTACGCCGTCGGTCGCCAGGTTCCGCGAGGCCAATGCATGTTCGATCCCGACTTCGCGCTTGAGGTCCGCGACGGCGGGGCGGATCTCCTGCATCGAGACCCCCGCTCGCCGCAGGGCGGTCAGCGCGTACGCCTCGGCAAAGCCGACGAACGGCAGCAGGACTTCCTTGCCCTCTTTGAACGCAGTGATCACAGGCTGCGCGTCGCCTGCCCCGCGAGCCCAGTTGTTGAGCGTCCGCTCGCGCGTGCCCAGGTACTTCGACGCGTCGCGGATATTGAAGAGACCCCACTTACGACGGGGATCGTCCGGCGCGAGCGGCGCCGGTTTCACGTGCGATGACACGACTCGACCCCCTTTCGACAGTCGCGGTTTCAACCCCTCCGCGGAACACTAGTCCGTGTGCAGGCGAATCCCCTGCTAGGAGCGACAACCGACGCGACGAAAGCGCAACCAGATACGGGGGACAAAGAACGGCCAGCTCTCGCCCGAGCGCGGCTGGCACCGCTGCCGGACTCAGCCCCCCAGCCGCTCCTCCAGCCGCTCCAGCTGCCCCCGAACCTCGGCCGGCAGCCGGTCGCCGAACCGCTCGAGGTGCTCGCGCACCTGCGGCAGCTCGGCGCGGACCGCGTCCTCGTCGACCTCCAGCAGCGCCCGGACCTCGGCGGCGCCGATCGACAGGCCGTCGGTGTTCAGGTCGCCGTCGGCCGGGACCAGGCCGATCGGCGTCTCGGCCACCGAGCCCTCGCCGTCGCAGCGGCGGAACACCCACTCGAGGACGCGCGAGTTCTCGCCGAACCCGGGCCACAGGAACGTGCCGTCCTCGCCCTTGCGGAACCAGTTGACGTAGAAGATCCGGGGCAGCTGGGCGCCCTCGCGCCGCCCGACCTCGAGCCAGTGGTCGAAGTAGTCGGCCATGTTGTAGCCGCAGAACGGCAGCATCGCGAAGGGGTCGAAGCGCAGCTTCCCGACCTCGCCGAACGCCGCCGCGGTCTGCTCGGAGCTCATCGTGGCGCCGAGGAACACGCCGTGCTCCCAGTCGAACGCCTCGCGCACCAGCGGCACGACCGTCGCGCGCCGGCCGCCGAACAGGAAGGCGTCGATCGGCACGCCGGCCGGGTCCTCCCACTCGGACGCCATCGTCGGCGCCTGCGCCGCCGCCACCGTGAAGCGCGCGTTCGGGTGCGCGGCGGGGGTGTCGGAGTCGGGCGTCCAGTCGTTGCCGTGCCAGTCGATCGCGTGCGCCGGCGGGTCGGCGGTCATCCCCTCCCACCACACGTCGCCGTCGTCGGTCAGCGCGCAGTTGGTGAAGATCGCGTTCGAGCGGAGCGCCGCCATGGCGTTGGCGTTCGTCACCTCGCCTGTCCCCGGCGCCACGCCGAAGAAGCCGGCCTCGGGATTGATGGCGTACAGCCGCCCGTCCTCGCCGAACTTCATCCAGGCGATGTCGTCGCCGATCGTCTCGACCCTCCAGCCCGGCAGCGTCGGCTCCAGCATCGCGAGGTTCGTCTTGCCGCACGCCGACGGGAACGCGCCCGCCACGTACTTCACGCGACCCTCCGGCGACGTGAGCTTCAGGATCAGCATGTGCTCGGCCATCCAGCCCTCGTCGCGGGCCATGACCGACGCGATCCGCAGCGCCAGGCACTTCTTGCCGAGCAGCGCGTTGCCGCCGTAGCCCGAGCCGTACGACCAGATCTCGCGCGTCTCGGGGAAGTGGACGATGTACTTCGTGTCGGCGTTCGTCGGCCACGGCACGTCCTCCTCGCCCTCGGCGAGCGGCGCGCCGATCGAGTGGACGCACGGCACGAACTCACCGTCGTCGCCGAGCGCGTCGAGGGCGCGCGCGCCCATGCGGGTCATCAGCCGCATCGACACCGCCACGTAGGCGCTGTCGGTCAGCTGGACCCCGATCTGGCTCTTGTCCGACCCCAGCGGGCCCATTGAGAACGGCACGACGTACAGCGTCCGGCCCGCCATCGCGCCCTGGAACAGCTCCCCGAGCGTCTCGCGCATCTCGGCGGCCGGGCGCCAGTTGTTCGTCGGCCCCGCGTCCTCCTCGCGCTCCGCGCAGATGAACGTCCGGTCCTCGACCCGGGCGACGTCGCTGGGGTCGGACCACGCCAGGTAGGAGTTCGGCCGCTTGGCGTCCGAGAGCTTGCGGAACGTCCCCTGCTCGACCAGCAGCCGGCACAGCGCGTCGTACTCCCCCGCCGACCCGTCGCACCAGTGCACCTCGGCCGGCTGGACGAGGTCGACGATCTCCTCGACCCAGCTCAACAGCTTGCGATGCGACGTCGGGACAGCGGTCATGCTCACGGGTTCAGGTCACCTCTGGGAGTCGGCGGGGGGCCGCCATTGTGTCGTGTCAGTCGCCCGAAGGCGCACCCACAGGGGCGCCGGCCTCGCCGCCGTCGCCGCCCGCGCCGGCGGTGCCGGGGTTCTTCCGCGGCACCAGCACGAGCCGCTTGAACTCGGCCACGAGGGTACCGTCCTGGTTGTAGACGCGGGTGTGAACCTTGACCGTGCCGCGGTCGGGCTTGGACCGCGACTCGCGCTTCTCGAGCACCTCCGACTCCACGAACAGGGTGTCCCCGTGGAACACGGGAGCGGGATGCGAGAGCTCCTCGGTGGCCAGGTTCGCGATCGCCTTGCCGGACACGTCGGACACGCTCATGCCCAGCGCCAGCGAGTAGACGAGCGGCCCCACGACGACGTTGCGGCCCTGCTGCGACTGGCCCGCGTAGACGTCGTTGATGTGCAGCGGGTGGTGGTTCATCGTGATGAGGCAGAAGAGGTGGTCGTCGGCCTCGGTCACGGTCTTGGCCGGCCAGTGCTTGTAGACCGCCCCCTCCTCGAACTCCTCCAGGTACCGCCCGTAGGGATGGGCGCCCGACGCCTCGCGCTCTCTCTGGTCCGTCGTGAAGTTCTGGCTCATGGCCCGGCATCATGGCGCGAAGGCGCCGCGAGCTAGGGTTTCGGGCCGTATGCGCAACCCTCGCGACTTCTTCAAGCCCCTCGCCATCGACGCTCCGGAGCCGGTCCGCGAAGTGCCGTTCCTGCCGTCGCGGATGATCCACTTCCTCGACTTCTCGAACGAGAAGATGGTCGCGAAGGCGCCCGACCTGGCGCGCAAGGTCGACATCCTGCTCGGCAACCTGGAGGACGCGATCCCGGTCGAGCGCAAGGAGGCCGCGCGCGAGGGGCTGATCCGCGTGGGGCGCGAGATGGACCTCGGCGAGACGCAGCTCTGGACGCGCGTGAACTCGCTGGAGTCGCCGTGGGTGCTCGACGACATCACCCGCGTCGTCACCGAGATCGGCGACAAGCTCGACGTGATCATGGTCCCCAAGGTCGAGGGCCCGTGGGACATCCACTACGTCGACCGCCTGCTGGCGCAGCTCGAGGCCAAGGCCGGGCTGACCAAGCCGATCCTCGTCCACGCGATCCTCGAGACCGCCCAGGGCGTCGTGAACCTGGAGGAGATCGCCACGGCGAGCCCGCGCATGCAGGGGATGAGCTTCGGCCCGGCCGACCTGGCGGCGTCGCGGCGGATGAAGACGACGCGCGTCGGCGGCGGCCACCCGGGCTACCGGACGGTGGAGGACCCCGAGAACGGCGACGTCGAGGGCCCGCGCGCCTCGTACATGCAGGACCCCTGGCACTACTCGATCGCGCGCATGGTCGACGCCTGCACGAGCGCCGGGCTGCTGCCGTTCTACGGGCCGTACGGCGACATCAAGGACACGGTCGGCTGCGAGACCCAGTTCCGCGCCGCGTTCCTGCTCGGCTGCGTCGGCGCCTGGTCGCTGCACCCGGTGCAGGTCGACATCGCGAAGAGGGTCTTCTCCCCGCCGGCCGACGAGGTGCTGTTCGCCAAGAAGGTGCTCGACGCGATCCCGGACGGCCGCGGCGTCCACATGATCGACGGCAAGATGCAGGACGACGCGACCTGGAAGCAGTGCAAGGTCATGGTCGACCTGGCCGAGATGCTGGCGCGCAAGGACCCCGAGCTGGCCGAGGCCTACGAGCTTCAGCCGGCCGCCGCGTAGTCTCCCGGCCCGCATGAGGCTCTTCGAATACGAGGCCCGCGAGGTCGTCAAGCGGGCAGGGATCCCAGTCACCGACTACGGCTTCACGACCTCGGCCGAGGAGGCGCGGCAGATCGCCGAGCGCATCGGCGGGCCGGTGGTCGTCAAGTCGCAGGTCCTCACCGGGGGCCGGATGAAGGCCGGCGGCGTGAAGTTCGCCGACACGCCGGAGGAGGCGGGCGCGCACGCCGCCGAGATCCTCCGGCTCGAGATCAACGGGCACATGCCGCGGGGCGTGCTGGTCGACCCGAAGGCGAGCGTCAGGCAGGAGTACTACGCCGGCGTGGTGTGGGACGGCATCCGCAAGCAGCCGGTGATGATCTTCTCCCCCGTCGGCGGCATCGACATCGAGCAGGTGGCCGAGGAGCAGCCCGACAAGGTCGGCCGCCGGCACTTCTCGAACCTGCTGCCGTTCAGCGACTTCGAGGCCAAGGAGGTCATCGCCTCCACCGGCGTGACCGGCCGCCAGCTCACGCGGCTCGTCCCGATCGTCACCCGCCTGGCCAAGCTCTTCGGCGAGTACGACATGACGCTCGCCGAGATCAACCCGCTCGGCGAGCTCGAGGACGGCTCGTTCGTCGCGCTCGACGCGCACATGGACATGGAGAACGAGGCCCGCCCGCGGCAGAAGGCGCTGCTGACCGCGCTCGGCGTCGGCGACGAGGAGACGCGCGAGGCCCGCGAGCCCACCGAGTTCGAGATCGCCGGCGAGGCGGTCGACGCGATGGACCACCGCGGCGTCGCGGGCAACGTGACCGAGTTCGACGGCGACCTCGGCCTGGTGATCGGCGCCGGCGGCGGCTCGCTGACGCTGTTCGACGCGGTGCGCAAGTACGGCGGGCGGCCCGCGAACTACTGCGAGATCGGCGGCAACCCGTCGGTCAAGAAGGCGAAGGGCCTCGCCAAGCTCGTTCTGCAGAAGCCGGGCGTCGACCGGATCGCGGTGATGATGTCGATCGTCTCGAACACCCGGGTGGACATCGTGGCCCGCGGCGTGATCGCGGCCTGCCTGGAGCTGGGCTACGACCCGGCGGAGAAGATCTCGATCTTCCGCATCCCCGGGGCGTGGGAGGACGAGGGCTTCAAGATCCTCGAGCGGTACGGCGTGCGGTACGCCGACCGGTCCACGTCGATGCACGAGGCCGCGCGCATGGCGGTGGAGGCGTAGATGTCGATCCTCGTCAGCGAAGACACCACGTTCATCGTCCAGGGCATCACCGGCCGCGAGGCGGTGAACCTGACGCGAGAGTGCCTCGACTACGGCGCCGGCGCGAAGATCGTCGGCGGCGTGACGCCGGGGCGGCTCGGCCGCGAGGTCCACGGCGTGCCGGTGTTCGACACGGTGCGGCACGCGGTCGAGCACCACGGCGGGCCGATCGACGGCTCGGTCGTGACGGTGCCGCCCGCCTTCACCAAGGACGCCGTGTTCGAGGCGATCGAGAACGGCATCAAGCTGATCGTGATCGTCACCGAGCGCATCCCGCGCCGCGACGTGGCCCAGATGGTCGAGCTGGCGACGATGCGCGGCGCGCGGATCATCGGCCCGAACTGCCTCGGGATCATCGTCCCCGACGTCATCAAGATGGGCGGCATCGGTGGCCCGGCGAAGGACGCGGCGAAGGCCTACTCCCCAGGCCCGATCGGGGTGATCTCGCGAAGCGGCGGCATGACGACCGAGATGTCGTCCACGCTGACCGCCGCCGGCCTCGGGCAGTCGACGGCGGTCTCGATCGGCGGCGACGCGATAATCGGCTCCACGTACGCCGAGCTGATGCCGCTGTTCGAGGCCGACGAGCAGACCGAGGGCATCGTCATCTACACCGAGCCGGGCGGGCGGATGGAGGCCGAGCTGGCGAAGTGGGTGACCGAGAACGACTCGCGCCTGCCGATCGTGGCGTTCATGGCCGGCCGGTTCATGGACGAGATGCCGGGCATGAGCTTCGGCCACGCCGGCACGATCGTCGAGGGCAAGGAGGACACGGCGACCGAAAAGATCGCCCGCCTGCAGGCCGCCGGGATCACCGTCGCCGAGGAGATCTCGCAGATCCCCGACCTGATGCGGGCCAAGCTCGCCGAGAGGAGCCCCGCCTGATGCGCGACGACGCGACGTTCATCGGCATCGAGGTCGACGACTCGGTCGCCGGCGACGCCGACCTGGCGCGCAGGCTGCAGGAGGCGTGCCCGGTCGACATCTACGCGGCCGCGGAGGGCGGCGTTCGGATCGTCCACGACAACGTCGACGAGTGCATCCTGTGCGGGCTGTGCATCGACGCGTCGCCGGCGGGCACCGTGCGGGTCCACAAGCTCTACAGCGGCGAGGTCCTCGGCGCGTCCGCCTGAGCAGCCGCCTCTGCGGTCGCTGCGCCGCCGGCCGCGGTCGGCGGCGCTGCTGCGGCTGGCCTACCGCGCGGGCTACCGCGCGCTGTGGGTGTGGTCGCGGGTCGTGCGGCCGGACGCGCGCGGGGTCAAGTGCGTGCTGCGCGACGACGCGGGGCGCGCGCTGTTCGTGCGGCACGCGTACGGCGACCGGCGGCGGTGGGAGATCCCGGGCGGCGGCGCGCGGGGGGGCGAAGCGCTCGCTGAGGCCGCGCGCCGGGAGGCGTTCGAGGAGCTGGGGGCCGACGTCCGCGCGTGGGAGGAGGTCGGCACCGCGCGCGGGCTCTGGTACGGCAAGGAGGAGCGACTGACGGTGTTCGCCGCACCCTGGCCGGGCGGCCCGGTGCGCCCCGACCCGGTCGAGATCGCGACCGTCGGCTGGTTCGCGCTCGCCGATCCCCCGTCGCCGCTCGGGCCGACGACGGTCGCGGCGCTCGAGCTGCTCCGCCGCTGACGGGCGGTCTCGCGGCGCGCGGCACCGCACGCCCGGCGCCGCACCGCGATTCCGCGCGGCACGGCGCGCCACTACGCTCCCGCGCCATGCCGGAGCTGCCCGAGGTCGAGCGGGCGCGGGCGCTGATCGAGGAGCGCGCGCTCGGGCGGCGGATCGCCGCCGTCGACGACACCGACACGTACGTCTGCCGTCCGCACCAGCCGGGCGAGCTCGCGTCGGCGCTGGTCGGGCGCGAGCTCGTCGAGGCCCACCGGCGCGGCAAGACGATGTGGGTCGAGACCGGCGATGACGGGCCGGTGCTCGGGCTGCACCTCGGGATGGCCGGGCGGATCGTCGTGGACGGCGCCGCCGAGGGCGACCCGCCGTCCGACGGCGAGCGGCCCGCGGCCGTGTGGGACCGCTTCGCGCTCGACTTCGAGGACGGCGGCCGGCTCGTGCTGCGCGACAAGCGGCGGCTCGGGCGAGCGGTCCTCGACCCGGACCTCTCCGGGCTCGGCCCGGACGCGGCGGAGGTCTCGCGCGACGCGTTCCGCGCGCGCGTGGGCCGCGGCGACGCCCCGCTGAAGGCGCGGATCATGGACCAGGGCGTCATCGCCGGCGTCGGCAACCTGCTCGCCGACGAGGCGCTGTGGCGCGCCCGGCTGTCGCCGCGACGGGCCGCCGGCGAGCTGTCCGGCGAGGAGCTCGACCGGCTGCGCCGCGAGATCCGCGCTGCCACCCGGTCCGCGATCCGGAAGGGCGGCGTCCACACCGGCGACGTGATGCCGGCGCGCCGGCGCGGCGGCGTCTGCCCGCGGTGCGGCACGGCGATGGAGCGGGCGACGGTCGGCGGGCGCACGACCTACTGGTGTCCGGTGGAGCAGGTCTAATTGGAGCCATGTCCTGGTACGAGCTGCTGCTCACCCTGCACCTTCTCTCGATGGCCACCTGGTTCGGGTCCTCCCTGGCGATCACCGCGATGGGCTTCATGTCGCTGAAGACCGGCCCGGAGGCGTTCGGGACGTTCACGCTGCCCGCGACGCGGTGGGCCGGGCGCGCGCACCCCGTCGCGGGCGTCGTCCTGCTCCTCACGGGATTCGCGATGGTCGCCGACCGCGACTGGTCGTTCGATGCCTGGCTGATCCTGGCGGTCATCGGCCTCGTCGTCGCGATGGCGATCGGCGGAGCGCTGATCGGGCGGACCGCGGACGGGCTCGTCAAGCGCCTGGAGGACCGCTCGATCTCGGCCGAGGAGCTGACGGGCGGCGCCCGGCAGCTTCTGCTCTACACGCGGATCGAGCTCGTGGTGCTCGTCCTCGTCGTGGCGGACATGGTCGCGAAGCCGGGCCTCTAGGCCGCCGCCGCCGCGCCCCACGGGTCGTCGACGAGGATGCGCCAGGTGCCGTCCGGCTGGCGGCGCATGACGTCGGCGCTCACCCCGCCCATCTCGAGCGGCCCGTCCGGGCCGGTGCCCCGCAGCGTCCAGCGGTTCGTGACGAGCGCGACGTCGCCGGCCTCGAGGACCTTCTCGACCTGGCCGTCGAGGGTCGGGTGCAGGGCGGCGAACTGCGTCAGCGCCTCGCGGATCGCGTCGATGCCGGTCACCTGCGCCCCGGGCTGCGGCGCGAACGTGGCTCCCGGCTCGTAGAGCGCGAGCGCTCCGTCGAGGTCGCCGGCCGCGAGGCGGTCGGCGAACGCCGCGGGAAGCTCGGCGGCGCTGGTGGGTGCAGTGGTGGTGCTCACAGGTCCATGACCTCCTTCAGGGCGCGCCGGAGGTCCCGGCGCGCCGTCGTCGACAGCTCCTGCTCCAGACCGGCGACGACCGCGCCCGCGACGTCGGCGAACGCCCGCGCCCGCGGGGTGAGCGAGACGATCGCCGCCCGCGCGTCCTCCGGGTCGGGCGAACGCTCGACGAGCCCGTCGCGCTCGCACAGCCGCACGAGCGTCGTCATCGTCTGCTTCGAGAGCCGCGCCCGCTCGGCAAGCCGGCCCATGCGCAGCCCGTCCTCCTCCCACAACGGCAGCAGGACCGAGCCGTAGCTCGGCCTGACGTCGCCGTAGCCGGCGCCCGTGAACCCCTCCCCCAGCCGCTCGTTCCAGCGCTGCGACGACTTCGCGAGCAGGAAGCCCAGATTCGTCGTGTCCGGAGCGGCCACATTTAGTACGATATCAGACTAGCTACCGCGCGGCAGCGGCCTCCGCGGGTGGGAAGGCAGTGCCCGCTCGCGAACCGGTTCGCTGAAGGGCGAGTCGGATGCACATCGCTAGGCCGCGACGTTGCTAGCCCCGCGGGCTTCGTGGCTACGCTGGTCGAGATCTCAGAGAACCGCTGTGGTCGCCAGCAGGCATCGACACGCGCGGCGCCCGCGTCTTGAATTTGGAGGCCCGGAAGCCGCCTGCGCACTGACAGCGTGGACGGCCCTGTAACGGTCGCTACGTGCCGGTACTCACACGCTCGCGTCGAACGCGACTAGGCAACGACATTGGCCGGCGACGCGATCATCGAGGTAGGTCCGGATCGCGAGGCCGGCATCCCGCGCATCGTGCACCCAACCGCGCACGTTATCGGGATAGTCCCGGCGGCTGAGCTTGGTCGCTTTCATCGTTAGAGGTCCAAGATGGCCCGCTTCACCCCTCTTCGCACCTAGCGTGTCGAGATCTGCAAGCTGAGCGGCGAGTGCCGACTCGAATTCTGGCCAAGAAACGCCTGCTCCCTCGGCAAGCGTGCGCACTTTGGCCGGTTTTACGCCGTGGTTCATATCGATTGTGCTGGCCTTGTAGAGAGTCAGCGCCACGTTCGCCACTCCGGCGCGCTCCCTCTTCGCGTACGGAATCCGCTTCTTCTCCGGGATGATCGTCCCGAACGCCAGAAACAGACCGGCGACCTCCCGGGGCACGAGGGGCCGATCCATAAGGTCAATCAGGCGCTGCACGTGCTCAAGGAACGTGTCCTCAAGGAACTCCTCGATGCAGGCATGGGCGAGTACGAGGTAGGCATTCACCGCCACCTTCTCCTCGTCCGTCAGCGGATCGGGGAACGCGGTCGTCACCGCCGACAAGAGGCGAGCGTCTATCAGCTTGATCTGTGCGACCAGATCCATTCCACGGAAGCCTAAGAGCGTCGCAGCGGCTCCGGCAGGCGGTACTTGACGCCGATGTTCTCATCGAGGATGTCGCGCCAGACTCGGTGGCGCGAAATAAACGCATCCGCAGTCTTTGTCGTCGCGGAGATCGACCGAATGAATCGCCCGTTTCCGACACAGGCGTCTTTGTAAGCCTCCAACACCGCCTCTTCATTTCCGGCGAGCGCTCGGCGGACCGCGCGGTGCGAGAGCGAGTAGATCTGGACATCGAAGACGGCGCGGTTAAGCGCACGCTCGAAGCGAGCACCGGACCACTTCCGACAGACGGCCTCGCCGAACGCCTGCTGGGCCGTGGTCAACGATTTGTTCAGCTGCTCAATGGCCTTCTCCGCGGTGGGCTTGAGCTTGTGCCACTTGGCGTTGTAGGAGCGCGACGTCGCATCGAGAAACCCCTTGAGGTTGCCTCTGTACTCCTGCTCCGATGTTGCGAACGCTAAGTGGCGGAGAACCAGTTCAGCATCGGCCATTCGTCTGTCCGGATGAGAATTGCCGAGGAGAGTGCGCATTGCCGGCATGTCGCCCGACACCTTGTCGAGCCACTCGACGAACTTGCCGGGGATTAGCGCTTGGCGAAGCTCCTGCGGCGACAGCGGGACACTCCCAGTGTTCAGGCGAAGGAAGAGCGACAGAAGCATCCGCTCACTGTTCCAGTCGCTGAGAACCACAGTGCGCATCGTGTGGTTCTCCAGCCGCGCGGACAGCGCGGGCGCTTGCTCCTCCATTTCGTAGACGTCGAGCCTGTTTAGCTCAGTGAGCACGTCGAGCTTCGAGAGGCGCAGCGGATCGAAGCCTTCGTCGCGAGGCTCGTCCGGATCGAAATAGAACTGCCGGAGAGCGAGAAGTCGTTGCTTCCCGTCGAGCACGAAATATTCACCCGGCGCATCGCGCTTCTCCGCGAGCACGATCTGCGGGATGGGGAACCCCAGACAGATCGACTCGATAAGTTTGCTCTTCCGATTGTCCAACCAAGCGTTTCGCCGTTGGAAGCTCGGCGACAGATCAATCCGCCCCTTGCGCATCTGGGAGACGAGCGTCTCGACCGTCCAGTCCTTGCTCGCGATTGAGGCCGAGAAGTCGGATGGCTGTTCGCTGGTGTCGTCGCCCTCGTCCTCACCCTGATCCGGGACGAACGGCACGAGCTCTTGATCTTCGGCGGTGAGCTGTTCGTCTTGTGTCGCCTCGTCAGCCACTGATCCTCCACTGTGGGGTTCGCCGGAGGCTAACCGACAGGGCGACGGTGGCGGCGCCCTCGGGGCAGCAGATCGGCGACTCGGCAATCGGAGAACTATGGCCGCTAGCTCGGTTCGGCGACGTGGGGGCAGCCCCGCCCGCGCGTGAGTCGACCGCCGCCGGCGCGGCGTGCGAGACCGGCGAGTGCGACGCCAGCGCCTCCGTCAGCTATAGCCGGGAAAGTACGGTTTCGCCAGAATGTGTTGGCGACTTGAAGCACCCAACGTATTGGCCCGATCCCCTCACCGCGCCGATCAGCACCAGCTTGACCAGACCAGCGATCGATCGACGGCCGCCCGGGGAAGCGGTGTCAACGGCTAGGCCGACGCCCTGCGGCCACGACTTAGCCCCTTCGATCCGCCTAAGCCTGCAATCAGCTCGGCCCAGGGGGTCAGACTGATCATTCGCATCTGCCGCGCGGCTCGCGCGTGGCGCCCGAGCGCGGCGCGAAGCGGCACGGCGTGGCTCCCGCGGCGGACCGGTTCGGCGCCGAGGGCCGTCAGTGCCGAGCGCGGCGCGTCCGCGCCCGCTCCTCCTGCTTGTCCACCACCCGCTCGATGAGCTGCAGGATCTGAACCGGGCCGCTCGCCTTCGCCTGGCCGTAGGTGAACGCCTCGCGCCAGTCGGCGACCCTGGCGTCCTTGGCCATCTCGTTGAAGAACGCGCGCGGCATGAAGACCTTGACCTTGGCGTCCGCGGCGATGTCCTTCGTCACCTTCGGGCCGGGCAGCTCGACGCGGAAGAGCTGCGAGTCGCCCCTGCCCCGCAGCTCGACCCCGACGACGAGCTTCATCGGCTTGAGGGCGGGCACCTCGTCGAGGAACCGCGTGACGGCCTTCTCGAGCAGGGCGATCGCGTCGCTGGCCACTAGATCTTGTGCCGCTGGAGGAGCTTCTTGCCGATGACCATGCGCTGGATCTCCGACGTGCCCTCGCCGATGAGCAGCAGCGGCGCGTCGCGGTAGATCCGCTCGATCTCGTACTCCTTCGAGTAGCCGTACCCGCCGTGGATGCGCAGCGACTCCTCGGCGCAGAACCGGCCGGTCTCCGACGCGAAGAGCTTCGCCATGCCGGCCTCGAGGTCCGAGCGCTCGCCGGCGTCCTTCATGCGGGCGGCCTTCAGCGTGAGCATCCGGGCGGCCTCGATCTGCGTCCCCATGTCGGCGAGCTTGAACGAGATCGCCTGGTGCTCGGCGATCGGGCGGCCGAACGTCTTGCGCTCCTGCGCGTAGCGGATCGCCAGCTCGAACGCGCGCTGCGCGAGGCCGACGCCGCGGGCGGCGACGTTCACGCGGCCGACCTCCAGCGCGTCCATCATCTGCGGGAAGCCCTTGTTGAGCCCGGCCTCCTCGCCGCCGAGCACGTTCTCGGCCGGGCAGCGGTAGCCGTCGAAGACGAGCTCGGTCGACTCGACGCCCTTGTAGCCCATCTTCTTGATCTTGGGCGGGACGTCGAAGCCGGCGTACTCCCCGGTGTTCTCGCTGACCCCGGGCTCCTTCTCGCAGATGAAGCAGGTCATACCGCGGTGGCGCGGCTCGGCGTCCGGGTCGGTCTTGACGAGCGTGAAGACGATCCCCGACATGAGGCCGTTGGTGACCCACATCTTCTGGCCGTTGATCTCGTAGGCGTCGCCGTCGACCCTCTTGGCCGAGGTCTTGATCGCCTGGACGTCGGACCCCAGCTCGGGCTCGGAGAGCGAGAAGGCGGCGCGCAGCTCGCCGGTGGCCATGCGCGGGAGGTACTTCTGCTTCTGCTCCTCGGTCCCGAACTTGAGGAGCAGGTAGGTCCCGATGAAGTGGGTGTTGATGACGCCGCTGATCGAGATCCAGCCGCGCGAGAGCTCCTCGACGACCATCGTGTACGTCGTCAGGTCCAGGCCCAGGCCGCCGTACTCCTCGGGGATCGTGATCCCGAACAGGCCGAGCTCCTTCATCTGCTCCACGATCGGCTCCGGGTAGGCGTCCTCGTGGTCGTACTTCTCGGCGTGGGGAAGGATCTGCTCGTCGGTGAACTGGCGCACCATCTCGGTGATCGCCTTCTGCTCATCGGTCTTGTCGTAGAAGCTCTGGGTTGCGACGGCCATCGGGCGATTGTCGCAGGGGCGGACGGGGGCCGTACGCTCCCGGGCCGTGAACTTCGCCTCCGACGTCGTCGACGCGGCCGATCCGCGGGGCCTCGCGCTGGTCGAGCTGGCGCGCGACGGCGCGCGGCGCGAGTGGCCGTTCGGGGAGGTCGCGGAGCGGTCGGCGCTGCTGGCCGGGGCGCTCGCCGCGCGCGGGGTCGCGCGCGGGGACGTCGTCATGACCGTGATCGGCAACCGGCCCGAGTGGGTGCTCGCGATGGTGGCGTGCTTCCGTCTCGGCGCGGTCGCGCTGCCGTGCACCGAGCAGCTGCGGGCGAAGGACCTGGCGCTGCGGATCGCCGCCACGTCGCCGCGGCTCGTGCTGGCGGACGAGCGCGACCGGGCGGAGGTGGAGCCGGCGCTGGGCGGCGGCGGGCCGGAGGTCCTGTGGGTCCCCGACGAGCGGCTGTTCGCGGCCGGCGACCCGGCGCCCGCGGTCGACCTCGGCCCCGAGGACCCGCTGCTGATCACGTTCACCAGCGGCACCGCGGGCGAGCCCAAGCCGATCCTCCACGCCCAGCGGTACTGGGACGGCCAGCGGCTGCAGGCCGAGCACTGGCTCGACGCGCGCCCCGGCGACCTCGTGTGGTGCACGGCGTCAAGCGGGTGGTCGAAGTCGGCGCGCAACGTCTTCATCGCGCCGTGGCTGCGCGGCGCGGCGGCGCTGGTCCACGACGCGCGGTTCGACCCCGGCGAGCGCCTGGAGCTGCTCGAGCGCGAGCGCGTGAACGTGCTCTGCATGGCGCCGACCGAGTACCGAGTCATCGCCAAGCGGTCGCGGCTGCGGCGCTTCGGCGCGCTGCGCGGCCTGGTCGCCGCCGGCGAGGCGCTGAACCCCGAGGTGCTGCGCGCCTGGGACGAGGCCACCGGCCTGCAGATCCGCGACGGCTACGGGCAGACGGAGACCGGCCAGCTCACCGGGGCGCCGCTCGGCGAGCCCGTCCGGCCCGGGTCGATGGGCCGCGCGCTGCCGGGGATCAGGCTGTGGGTGGAGGACGGCGAGCTGGTCGCCGACCCGGCGACGGTCCCGACGTTCTGCCTCGGCCCGCCGCGCGACCGCCCGTGGCGGACCGGCGACCGCGTCCGCCAGGACCAGGACGGCTTCCTCTACTTCGAGGGCCGCACCGACGACGTGATCATCTCCGCCGGCTACCGGATCGGGCCGTTCGAGGTCGAGTCGGCGCTCGTCTCGCACCCGGCGGTGGCCGAGGCCGCGGTGGTCGCGGCGCCGGACGCGGAGCGCGGGTCGGTGGTCCGCGCGGTGGTGGTCCCGCGGCCCGGGCACGACCCGGGCGCGGCGCTCGCGCGCGAGCTGCAGGAGCACGTCAAGCGCCAGACCGCGCCCTACAAGTACCCCCGGATCGTCGACTTCGCCGAGGAGCTGCCGAAGACCGCGAGCGGCAAGATCCGGCGGGCGCTCTTGCGGCGGTCCCGGTGAATGGGTGTAGCGTTGCTGCATGGAAGGCGCGACGGCACTCGGCGCCGTCTTCGACAAGGTCCAGCCGCCGACCACCTTCGAGGAGACCGTCGAGCGGCTCGGCACCGCCATCCGGCTCGGCCTGCTGCCGCCCGGCACCCGGCTGCCGCCCGAGCGCGAGCTGGCCGAGCAGCTCGGCATCTCGCGCTCGACGCTCAGGCAGGCGCTGACCACTCTGGTGCAGTCGGGGCATCTCATCTCCCTGCGCGGCCGCAGCGGCGGGACGTTCGTCGCCGAGGCCCCGCCCACCTCCTCCGGCCGGGGGAAGCTGCGCGACGACTGGCACGACGTGCTCGACGAGCGGGTGGCGATCGAGTGCGGCGCGGCGCTGCTCGCGGCCGAGCGCGGCAACGTCGAGGCGTTCTCGCTGCTCGACGACCTCATCGAGCAGATGGACGAGCCGCCCGACTTCGACACGTACCGGCTCGCCGACGTCCGCTTCCACATCGGGCTCGCGGAGGCGAGCGGCACGCCCCGCCTCGTCGCGAGGATGACCGAGGTCCAGGGCGAGATGAGCGAGCTGATCGACCTCATCGCCCACCCCCGCGTCGTGCTGGAGCACGCGAACGTCGAGCACCGCCGGATCGTGAAGTGCCTCCGCGCGGCGGACGGGGTCGGGGCGGTGCAGGTGCTCCGGGAGCACCTGGCGGGGACGGAGCACATCATCGCGGGGCTGATCCCGCCGGACGCGGCGGCGGGTGCGGAGTAGATCCGGCGCGAAGGCGCCCCCTGCCACGGCACCACTCGACAAGTCCTATACCGTCCGCCCCGATGACGCTCGACGAGCTGCGCGCGGAGGTTGGGGCCGGGCGGATCGACACCGTCGTCCTCGCGATGGTCGACATGCAGGGCCGCCTCATGGGCAAGCGGCTCACCGCGCAGCACTTCCTGGACGACGTCGTCGAGCACGGGGCCGAGGGGTGCAACTACCTGCTCGCCGTCGACGTCGACATGAACACGGTGGGCGGCTACGCGATGTCGTCGTGGGAGCGCGGGTACGGCGACTTCGCGCTGACGCCCGACCTCGAGACGCTGCGCCCCGTCCCCTGGCAGGACGGCACCGCGCTGCTGATGGCCGACGTGCGCTGGCACGACGGCAGCGACGTCGTCGCCTCCCCGCGCCAGATCCTGCGCCGCCAGATCGACCGGCTCGCCGAGCGCGGGCTGCGCGCCTACGCGGGCACCGAGCTCGAGTTCATCGTCTTCCGCAACACGTACGAGGAGGCCCAGGAGCGCGCGTACCGCGGCCTGAACCCGGCCAACCTCTACAACGTCGACTACTCGCTGCTCGGCACCGCGCGCGTCGAGCCGCTCATCCGCCGGATCCGCAACGCGATGGCCGGCGCCGGCATGGAGGTCGAGAACTCCAAGGGCGAGTGCAACCTCGGCCAGCACGAGATCAACTTCCACTACGGCCCGGTCCTGAAGACCGCCGACGACCACGCGATCTACAAGAACGGCGCCAAGGAGATCGCCTCCCAGGAGGGGATGGCGATCACGTACATGGCGAAGTTCGACGAGCGCGAGGGCAACTCGTGCCACATCCACCTCTCGCTCCGCGGCGAGGACGGCGGGGGCGGGTTCGCGGACGACCAGGGCCTGTTCGACGCGTTCCTCGCCGGGCAGCTCGCCTGCCTGCAGGAGCTGACGCTGTTCCTCGCCCCCAACGTCAACTCCTACAAGCGCTTCCAGCCCGGCTCGTTCGCGCCGACCGCCGTCGCGTGGGGCCGCGACAACCGCACCTGCTCGTACCGCGTCGTCGGCCACGGGCCGTCGCTGCGCGTCGAGAACCGCGTCCCCGGCGGCGACGTCAACCCGTACCTCGCGCTGTCGGCGATGATCGCCGCCGGCCTGCACGGGATCGAGCGGGGCCTCGCGCCCGAGGCGGCGTTCGAGGGCAACGCGTACGAGTCCGACAAGCCCCGCGTGCCCGCGACCCTGCGCGAGGCCCGCGAGCTGTTCGCGCGCAGCGGCGTGGCGCGCGCGGCGTTCGGCGACGACGTCGTCGAGCACTACCTCAACTACGCCGACGTCGAGCTTTCCGCCTTCGACGCCGCGGTGACCGACTGGGAGCGGTTCCGGGGCTTCGAGCGGCTGTAGGGCGCCTGGCAGTTGCACGACGGCGAGCTGATCCTCGTCGCCGGGGCGCTCCTCGCGGGCGGCCTGCTCGCGTCGCTCGTCGCCGGGCGCGTCCGCGTCCCGTCGCTGCTGCTGTTCCTCGGGCTGGGGATGCTCGTGGGGTCGGACGGGACGGGCTGGATCCCGTTCGACGACTACGAGCTGGCGCGGACGATCGGGATCATCGCCCTCGGGCTGATCCTCTTCGAAGGCGGGCTCAACTCCGGCCTCGTCGAGGTCCGCCCCGTGCTCGGCGCGTCGATCAGCCTCGCCACCGTCGGCACGGCGGTCACCGCGGTGGCGTCGGGCGTCGCCGCCACCCTGCTGTTCCACTTCTCGCTGCTGGAGGGGCTGCTCGTCGGGGCGATCCTCGCCTCGACCGACGGCGCCGCGATCTTCGCGCTGCTGCGCAACTCGACGCTGCGCCGCCGCCTCGCGCGGACGCTCGAGGGCGAGTCGGGCATGAACGACCCGGTCGCGGTCATCTTCGTGCTCGCGTGCATCGAGGCGCTCACCGACCCGGCGTTCGGATGGGACGACGCCGTCGTCCTGCTGGCCTCCGAGCTGGCGATCGGCGCGGTGGTCGGGGTCGCGGTCGGCTGGCTGGCGATCCAGGGGTTCCGCCGCGCCCAGCTCGCCACGCCGGGTCTGTACCCGGTCGCCTCGCTGGCGACGGCGGCGCTCGCGTACGGCGGCGCCGACGTCGCCCACGGCTCCGGGTTCCTCGCGGTCTACCTCGCCGGCCTGGCGCTCGGGAGCGCGACCGGCGTCCCGGCGCGCCAGACCGTCGCCGCCTTCCACCAGGGGCTCGGCTGGGTGGCGCAGCTCGCGATGTTCACGACGCTCGGGCTGCTCGTCTTCCCCGCGCAGCTCGACGACGTCGCGCTGGAGGGGACGATCCTCGCCCTGGTCGTCCTGTTCGTCGCGCGGCCGCTCGCGGTGCTCGTCGCCACGGTGCCGATCCGCTACTCGTTCCGCGAGCGGCTGGTCCTCGACTGGGCGGGCCTGCGCGGCGCGGTGCCGGTCGTGCTCGCGACGTTCCCCGTGATCGAGGGCGTCGAGGGCGCGCTGGAGCTGTTCAACATCGTCTTCTTCGCGGTGCTGCTGTCGACGCTGCTGCAGGGCAGCACGTTCGAGCCGTTCGCCCGCCGGCTGGGGATGACGACGAACGAGCCCGCGCTGCCGCGCCCGCTGGCCGAGGCCGGCACGATCCGGCGCCTGGGCGCCGAGGTGCTCGAGTACCCGATCGCCCCCGGCGACGCGATCGCCGGCGCCGCCGTCCGCGACCTCGGCCTGCCGCGCGACGCGGTCGTGAACGTCATCGTCCGCGGCGACCAGGCGATCCCGCCCCGCGGCTCGACCCGGCTGCGACCCGGCGACCACCTGCACGTCCTGCTGCGCAGCGCGGCGGCCAAGCAGGTCCCGCAGCTGCTTGAGCGCTGGCGCGACGGGCCGATCGGCCCGCCCGCCCGGCCGCCCCGGCCGGTCCACGGGCGGCGCCCCGTCTTCTCCGCCTGGAGGTGGACGGACGCGGACGGCGACGCCGCCGACGTCCGCGAGCTGCACGGCGTCCGCGTCGTCGAGCAGCTCCGGATACGCCGGGACCGCCCGGGCGGTCTGTGGGCGCTCGCCGACGGCCGCTACGGCCTCACCGGACCGCTCGGCGCCGTGGGCTCCAGACAGGACCTGACGGCCTGGGCGCGAAGGAGGATCCACACGGCGGAGCCCGACGAGCGCGCGTGGCTGCAGACGGTCATCGGCGCGCTCGCGAGCGACATGCCGCGTGTTTGACTCGCTGCCCCGGCCCGCATAGGGTCGCGCGGCAGACCTTTCCGAGCGAGGAGGGATGATGGCCGTCGAGACGCCCCGACGCGACGAGCACCTGGCCGACGACGAGAAGCGGCTCGCCGAGCTCGGCTACGAGCAGAGCCTGCATCGCGCCTGGAGCTCGTTCTCCAACTTCGCGATCTCGTTCACGATCATCTCCGTCCTCGCGGGGTGCTTCACCACGTACCTGTTCGCGTGGAACGGCGGCGGCCCGATCGCGATCTCGTGGGGCTGGCCGATCATCTGCGGCCTCATCCTGCTCGTCGCGTTCTCGATGTCCGAGCTCGTGTCGAAGTACCCGACCGCCGGCGGGATCTACTGGTGGGCCTCGGAGCTGGGCGGCAAGGGCTGGGGCTGGTTCACCGGCTGGTTCAACCTGGTCGGGCTCGTCGGCGTCGTGGCGTCGGTCGTGTACGCCTCGGCGCAGTTCGCGAACGCGCTGCTCGGCCTGTACGGCCTCGACCTGGGCTTCATGAACTTCGGCGACACCGAGCACGTGCTCGCCGAGACGTTCGTGCTCTTCGTCCTCTTCCTCACCATCCACGCGCTGGTGAACATCTACTCGTCGCCGCTCGTCGCGACGATCAACAACATCTCGGTCGGCTGGCACGTGGTCGGCGTCGCGATCATCATCGCGATCCTGATCTTCGTCCCCGACGACCACCAGAGCGCCGACTTCGTCTTCACCGAGCGCATCAACAACACGGGGCTCTTCGACGGCTCGGTCTCGGGCGGCGGGTTCTGGTTCTACGTGCTGCCGCTCGGCTTCCTCCTGACGATGTACACGCAGACCGGCTACGACGCGTCGGCGCACGTGTCGGAGGAGACCCGCGGCGCCGCGCTCGGCGCCGCCAAGGGGGTCTGGCGCGCCGTGTTCTGGTCCGGGCTCATCGGCTGGTTCGTGCTGCTGGCGATCACGTTCGCGGCCACCGACGTCGACGCGATCAACTCGGCCGAGAACGGGTTCGGGATCGGGTCGTCGCTGGCGGTGTTCGACACCGCGCTCACCTCGTCGGCGGCGAAGGCGGTGGTCCTCATCGCGACGATCGGCCAGCTGTTCTGCGGGATGGCGTGCGTGACGAGCTGCTCGCGCATGACCTACGCGTTCTCGCGCGACCGCGCGGTGCCGGGCTGGCGCCTGTGGACGCGGCTGAACCACCACCGCATCCCGATGTTCGCCGTCATCTTCGCGTGCTTCTGGGCGATGGTCATCACCCTGCCGGCGCTGATCGGCGACGAGAACAACTACACGTACGCGTTCTACGCGGTCGTCTCGATCACGGTGATCGGGCTCTACATCGCGTACGTCATGCCGACCTTCCTGCGCTGGCGCAAGGGCGACGCGTTCGAGCCCGGGCCGTGGACGCTCGGGCGCAAGTACAGGTGGATCAACCCGGCGGCGATCGTCTGGGTGGCGATCTGCGTCGTGATCTTCTCGCTGCCGCAGGGCTCGACCGGCGCGCCGTGGCACGACGACTTCGACTGGAAGTACGTCAACTACGCGCCGATCACCGTCGGCGTCGTGTTCGCGGCCGTCGGGATCTGGTGGCTCGTCAGCGCGCGGCACACGTTCACCGGCCCGGTCCGGACGATCGACATGGCCGAGGACGGGCTGGCCGTGGCCGAGCCGGCCGTGCCGCCGCGCGGCGGCCCGCCCCCCGGGCCGACGGACCCGCCGCCGGCGCCGGGCGCCGGGTCGTAGTGGCCGCCGACACGCTGCGGGTCATCGAGCCCGCCACCGAGGCGGTGCTGGAGGAGGTCCCCCGCGCGGGCGTCGACGAGGCCGACGAGGCCGTCGCCCGCGCGAAGGCCGCGTTCCCGGCGTGGCGGGACGTCGCGCCGGGCGACCGGGCGGCGCTGCTGCACCGGCTGGCCGAGCGGCTGGACGGCGCGCGGGACGAGCTCGCGATGCTCGAGGCGCGCAACGGCGGCAAGCCGATCCGCGACGCCCGCGGCGAGATGCAGATGGTCGTCGACACCTTCCGCTACTACGCCGGCGCGCCCGAGCGGATCCTCGGCGACACGATCCCCGTCGCGGGCGGCCAGGCGTTCACCGTGCGCGAGCCGCTCGGCGTCGTGGCGCTGATCGTGCCGTGGAACTTCCCGCTGACGATCGCGACCTGGAAGCTCGCGCCCGCGCTGGCCGCCGGGAACACGGTCGTGGTCAAGCCGGCCGAGCTGACGCCGCTGACCGCGCTGCGGTTCGCCTCGCTGGCGCTGGAGGCGGGGATCCCCGAGGGCGTCGTCAACGTCGTCGTCGGTCGCGGGTCGGAGGTCGGGCGCCGGCTCGTCGAGCACCCGGACGTCGCCAAGGTCGCGTTCACCGGGTCGACCGAGGTCGGGCGCCAGATCGCGGCGGGCGCCGCCCAGACGATCAAGCGCGTGACGCTCGAGCTGGGCGGCAAGTCGGCGAACGTCGTCTTCGCCGACGCGGACCTCGAGCGCGCCGCCGCGTCGGCGCCCGGCGCCGTCTTCGGCAACGCGGGGCAGGACTGCTGCGCGCGCTCGCGCATCCTCGTCGAGCACTCGGCGCTCGACCGGTTCATGGACGCGCTGGAGGAGCACGTCGAGGCGCTGAAGGTCGGCGACCCGCTCGACGAGGCGAGCGACATGGGCCCGCTGATCTCCGAGGCGCAGCGCGAGACGGTCGCGTCGTTCGTGCCGGCCGACGCGCCGGTCGCCATCCGCGGCAGCGCACCGTCGGGCGCCGGGTACTGGTTCCCGCCGACGGTGCTGTGCCCGGTCGACCGCTCCGAGCGCGCCGTGACCGAGGAGATCTTCGGGCCGGTGGCGGCCGTCATCCCGTTCCGGACCGAGGCTGAGGCGATCGACATCGCCAACGACACGATCTACGGGCTCAGCGGGTCGGTGTGGACGCGCGACGGCGCGAAGGCGATGCGCGTCGCCCGGGCGCTCCAGAGCGGGAACCTGTCCGTCAACTCGAACACGTCGGTGCGCGTCGCCACGCCGTTCGGCGGCTTCAAGCAGTCGGGCGTCGGGCGCGAGCTCGGCCCGCACGCGACGGACCACTACACCGAGGTCAAGACGATCTACTTCTCCACGGAGGGCTGAGTCCGATGGCAGGACGCCTCGACGGCAAGGTGTGCGTGATCACGGGGACCGCCAGCGGGATCGGCGCGGAGACGGCGCGGCGGTTCCGCGAGGAGGGCGCGACGGTGGTCGGCGTCGACCTGAAGGAGTCGCCGGACGTCGACCGCTCGCTGCGCGTGGACGTCGTCGACGAGGGCGCGGTCGAGGGGATGTACCGGGCGGTGCGGGACGAGTTCGGGCGCATCGACGTCCTCTTCAACAACGCCGGCATCTCCCCGCCCGACGACGCGTCGGTGCTCGACACCTCGCTCGAGGCGTGGCAGCGGGTCCAGGACGTCAACCTGAAGTCGGTCTTCCTGTGCTGCAAGCACGGGATCCCCCACCTGCTCGACGGCGGCGGCGGGTCGGTCATCAACACGGCGTCGTTCGTCGCGGTGATGGGCGCGGCGACGTCGCAGATCTCCTACACGGCGTCGAAGGGCGGCGTCCTGGCGCTGTCGCGCGAGCTGGGCGTGCAGTTCGCGCGCCGCGGCGTGCGCGTGAACGCCCTCTGCCCCGGGCCGGTCGACACGCCGCTGCTGCGCGAGCTGTACGCCAGCGACCCCGAGGCCGCCCAGCGCCGCCTGGTCCACGTCCCGATGGGCCGCTTCGCGCAGGCGCGCGAGATCGCCAACGGAGCGCTGTTCCTGGCCAGCGACGAGTCGTCGTTCGTGACGGCGACGGCGTTCATGGTGGACGGCGGGATCGCGGGGGCGTACGTGACGCCGCTGTCGGGCGAGTAGTCCCCAGTAGCGCAAGTTCCTTGTGCGGTGCGCGTTGTGCGTACCGATCAGGCACCTCTGGTGCGCCGTATTCAGGAGGGGAACTCTCGATGAGCATCCGCAAGAGGGCGGGCCTCGGGCTCGCCATGGTGGTCGCCGCGCTCGCGGCGTTCGGGCCGACCGCATCCGCGCAGGCCGCCGACTGGGAGATCGTCGCGGTCGACCCGGTCAAGCTGTGCCGCGAGGTGCAGGTCGGCAGCACGTGGCAGACGGTGTGCGTCGTCGCCGGCACGAACAAGTCGACCACGAACGGCGCGACGGTGGCGCCGTTCGCGTACGTCACCTGCGACGGCCTGTTCACGTGCTACGGCATCGGGGCCAGCGTCGGGACGACCGGCTTCAAGGCCAACCCGTACTACCCGCTGCCGACGATCGGCGGAGGGGGCACGGTCCGCCACCCCGGCGGCACCGCCGGCTGGGTGTACGCCGACGGGATCGGGGTCGCGGTCAACACCCCGAGCTGGTGCGTCGGCGAGCCGTCGCAGTGCCCGGGCGGCGGGATCGTCATCCCGACGACCTGAGCGCGTCGCGGGGGCGCGGGCCGGGGGTACGCTCCGGCCCGCGTGTCCCGCGCCGCTCTCTCAGCCCTCGCCGTCTGGCTGTGCCTCGCGTGCGCTCCCGCAAGCGCGGCGGAGCTGGTCACGATCGACACCCCGTCGCGGCACGTCGACCCGGCGCACGTCGAGTTCAACGGGGCCGACCATCCCCGCGTGCTGCGGGCCACCGTGCTGCTGCCGGACGGCTACGACGGGGCGCGGCGGTTCCCGGTGCTGTACCTGCTGCACGGGCTCGGCGACTCGTACGCGACGTGGGCGTCGGACTCCGGGCGGGTCGCCGAGGTCGCCGCCGGGCTGCCCGCGATCGTCGTGATGCCGGAGGCGGCGCGCGGGTTCTACTCCTCGTGGTGGAACGGCGGGCGGCGCGGCGACCCGGGCTGGGAGCGGTTCTTCCTCGACGAGTTGGTCCCGCTCGTCGAGCGGCGGTTCCGCGTGCTGCCGGGGCGCCGGTGGCATGCGGTCGCGGGGCTGTCGATGGGCGGGATGGGCGCGACGTTCCTGGCGTCGCAGCTGCCGTCGTACTTCGGCAGCGCGGCGACGTTCAGCGGCTTCGTCGCGCACCAGCGGGCGGAGATCCCGGCCGGGCTCCGCGCGTACGGCGGCGTCGACTACGAGCGGATCTTCGGCCCGGTCGACGGCTTCTACGCGACCGGCCACAACCCGGCGCGGCTGACCGACAACCTGCGCGCGACGCGGCTCTTCGTCACGGTCGGCGACGGGACGGCGGAGCCCGGCGTCCAGAGCTCGCCGGCCGCGGTGGCGGGCGGCGGCGTCGCCGAGGCGGAGCTGCGGGCGCAGAACGACGAGCTGGTCGCGAACGCCCGGCGGTCCGGCGTCGCGGTCGAGTACCGGCCGAAGCGGGGCGTCCACGACTGGCCGTACTGGCGGGCGGCGCTGCGCGACGCGATCGCCTGGGACCTGTTCGCGGCGGTGCCCGAGGCGCCGGCGGAGTGGACGTACCGGACGGTGGCGAAGACGGGCGAGGCGTGGGGGCTGCGCTTCGCGTTCGAGCAGCCGCCGGAGGACGTCGTGGCGTTCGAGCGGTCCGGCGCGCGGCTGCGCGCCGAGGGGCGCGGCACCGTCTCGGTCCGCACCGCGCGCGGCTGCGGCTTCGAGGCCGCGCTGCCGTTCGACCGCGAGACGCCGCCGGAGTCGTGCCCGCTGCGGCTCGTGGTGTCGCCGCGGCGAGCCGTGCGGGGGCGGCGGACGCGGTTCCGGTTCGCCGTCACGGACGCCGGCCGCCCGGTCGCGGGGGCGCGCGTGTTCCTCGGCCGTCGCACGGCCCGGACCGATGCGTCCGGCCGCGCCGCGATCCTGTTCACCCTGCGCGGGCGGGCGCCGGTGCGCCGGCCGAGCGCGTGGCTGCCGGGGCGCGAGCCGGGGCGCGCGGTGATCAGAGTTTCGCTCTAGTGGCGACAAGCGCTGTCTGGTACTAATGGCGCGTCAAGCCAATCACGGTTTGGTGACCAAGGAGGGTTTCCATGGCACTCAGGGTCACGGCTGCCGCCTCGGCCGCAGCCGCGCTGGTGCTCGCGCTGGCGACCACTGCCTCCGCGGACGTCCAGGTCCGGAGGGACCTGCGCCCCGGCGACGTCGTGCGGACGAACGGCACCGCACTCGTCGTCCCCGCGCCCGGCCAGTTCGTCACGATGCAGGCGCTGCTGAGCGACGGCACGCAGACGGTGACCGCCGAGACGCAGCGCGACGGCACCGTCACGCTCTCGGAGGGCGGGACCGAGCCCGACCCCATCCTCGGGCCGGAGACTCCGGACGAGCCGCCGCTCGGCCGGGCGATCCCCGCGTGCGACGACGGGGCCTACGCGCGCCGCGCGTTCTCGTGGTCGAGCTGGAAGTACATCAAGTGGAAGTCGACGTTCCACTGGCGGTTCCGGGCGAGCACGACGCCGGGCAACGTCTCCGTGGACAACGCCCGCGACGCCCTTCGCCGGGCGGTGTGGAACATCGTCGACGCGGACAACGACTGCGGCCTCCTGGACTACGTGAGCGCGACGCAGTACTTCGACGGCGACAAGCCGACGTCGGCGAACATCTCCACCGACGGGCTGTCGTGCACGACCGGCGACGGCATCAGCGTCGTCGCGTTCGGGCGCGCCGACGACGGCCGCTTCGCCACGACGTGCCTCTGGGGCACCGACGACGGCGGGACCTACGGCCGCATCACCTCGAGCGACACGAGGCTCAACAGCGACCGCTACTCGTGGTACGGCCTCAGGCCGTCGGGCTGCCAGAGCCGCTACAGCATCGAGGCGGTGATGACCCACGCGTTCGGCCACACGTTCGGGCTCGCCAACGTGTCGCCGGAGGCCGATCACGGCTGGCTCACGATGAGCGGAACCATCAACGGCGCGTGCCAGGAGTCCGAGTCGACCCTCGGCCTCGGGGACGTCCGGGGCCTGCAGACGCTCTACTAGCCGGGCTGCGCGGGCCGGCGGACAGCGCCGGCCCGCGCGGAGCGCTCAGCGCAGCACGCGCGCCTCGTACCCCGCCGCCCGGATCGCCTCCAGCACCGCCTCCGCGTGCTCGCGCCCGCGGGTCTCCAGCACGAGCTGCACCGCCGTCTCGCGGACGTGGAGGTCGAGCCCCTCCCGCACGTGCTGGACTTCGATCAGGTTCGCCGCCTGGTCCCCGACGACGCTCAGCAGCCGCGCGAGCGAGCCCGGGCGGTCGCCGATCCGCGACTGGAGCAGCAGCCTGCGGCCGACCCCGGTCTCGTGGCGGCGGGCGACCTCCGCCAGCAGGCCCGCGTCGACGTTGCCGCCCGAGAGGATCGCGACCGTCGTGCCGGAGGCGGCCGGCGGCGTGTGCTCGAACATCAGCGCCGCCACGCCGACCGCGCCCGCGCCCTCGACGACCTGCTTGGCCTTCTCGAGCAGCAGGACCATCGCCTCGGCGATCTCGTCCTCGGCCACCGTCACCACCCCGTCGAGCCACTCGCGCGCGAGCGCCAGCGTCACCCGCCCCGGGCGCTTGACCGCGATCCCGTCGGCGATCGTCAGCGGGCGCGGCGCCTCGACGACCTCCGCCCCCCGCAGCGAGTCCGCGAACGCCGCGCACGACTCGACCTGGACGCCGACGACCTCGACCTCCGGCCGCGCCGACTTCACCGCGATCGCCAGCCCGGACACCAGCCCTCCGCCGCCGACCGGGACCACGACCTTCGCCAGATCGGGCACGGCCTCCAGCAGCTCGAGCCCCAGCGTCCCCTGACCCGCGATGACGTCCGGGTCGTCGTACGGGTGGACGACGGTCATCCCCGCGGCGTCCGCGCGCTCGGCGGCCGCCGCGAGGCAGTCGTGCACGGTCTCGCCGCCCAGGATCACCCGCGCGCCGAGCGCCTCGGCGCCCTCGACCTTCGACAGCGGGGCGCCAGCGGGCATGAACACCTCGCACGGCACCCCGCGCGCCTGCGCGGCGTGCGCCAGCGCCTGCGCGTGGTTGCCGGCGCTGCCGGTGACGACGCCCGCCGCGCACGCCTCCCCCAGCCGGCTGACCTTGTTCGCCGCCCCGCGCACCTTGAACGACCCGGTGCGCTGCAGGTTCTCCGCCTTCAGCGCGACCTCGGCGCCGAGCCGCTCGCTCAGCGTCGCCGACGGCAGGACCGGCGTCGGCCGGACGACGTCGGCGGTGCGCTCGCGCGCGGCGGCGACGTCGTCGGCGGTGACGCTCATCGCCTACAGCGCGACGATCGCGTCGACCTCGACCTGCGCGCCCTTCGGCAGCGCCGCGACGCCGATCGCCGCGCGGGCCGGCGGGTCGGATCCGAAGAACGCGCCGTAGGCCTCGTTGACCTCCGTCCACGCGCCCGCGAGGTCGGTCAGGTAGACGGTGCAGCGGATCGCGCGGTCGAGCGACGTGCCGGCGGCCTCGCAGACCGCGCTCAGGTTCTCCAGGCAGCGGCGGGCCTGCTCGGCGGGCGTGTCGCCCACGAGCTCGCCGGAGGACGGGTCGAGCGCGACCTGGCCGGAGCAGAACAGCAGCTCGCCGGCGCGGACCGCGTGGCTGTAGGGGCCGACGGCGGCGGGGGCGCCCGGCGCGTCGACGGTCTCTCTGTGCAGGGGCATCGGCGCGAACGCTACTGCGGCACCGCTACGGTGGCGTGGCCCATGCGCCGCCGGATCACGATCGCCGTCGCGGCGGCCCTCGCACTCGCGCTCGGAGCGGGGCCCGCACAGGCGCAGGTCGCCTGGCAGGACTGCACCGACGCCGGGTTCCAGGCGTTCCAGTGCGGGCGGATCGCCGTCCCGATCGACCGCTCAGGCGGGCTGCCCGGGACGATCGAGCTGTTCGCCCGCCGGCTCCCCGCGACGAGCGGCGCGACGAGCACGGCGCTCGTGTTCCTCTCCGGCGGCCCCGGCCAGGCGGCGACCGGCAGCGCGGGCGGCGTCGCGGTGGCGCTCGCGACCGGCCTGCGCGACCGCGACCTGCTCGTGTTCGACCAGCGCGGCACCGGCGGCTCGGGAGCGCTGCGGTGCGACGCCGTGCGCCGCGCACGGACCGCGCGCGAGGCGTCCGCGGGCTGCGCGGCCGAGATCGGGCCGCGGCGCGCCTTCTACCGCACCGCCGACTCCGTGGCCGACATCGAGGACCTGCGCGCGGCCGCGGGCTACGACCGCCTCGCGCTCTACGGCGTCTCGTACGGGACCAAGGTCGCGCTGGCGTACGCGGCGGCCCATCCGGACCGCGTCGAGCGCCTCGTCCTCGACTCCACCGTCCCGCCCGAGGGCCCGGACTGGCTGCGGCGCCCGAGCTTCGCCGCGACCGGGCGCGTGCTGCGCGAGCTGTGCGCCGCCGGCCGCTGCCGCGGGGTCACGCCGGACCCGGTCGGGGACGTCCGCGCGCTGCTGCGCCGGTCCACGATTCGCGGCCGCTACGTCACCCCGCGCGGGCGCGTCCGGCGCGGCGCCTTCGCCGCCGCGGACCTGTTCGAGCTGCTGCAGATCGGCGACCTCAACCCCGCGTGGCGCGCGCTGCTGCCGGGCGCCATGCGCGCCGCGGCGCGCGGCGACGAGGCCCCGCTGCTGCGGCTCGCATCGACGATGTTCGGCGAGGGCGCGTCGCAGGCGCCCGGCACCGGGGTCAACCGCGCGCTGTACCTCGCGACGGTCTGCGAGGAGGTCGCCTTCCCGTGGGACCGCGCCGCCGGCCCCAACCAGCGGCTGCGCCAGGCGACGGCGGCGCTTCTCGCGACGCCCGACCGCGACTTTCACCCGTTCGACCGCGACGCGGCCGCTCGCGCGAGCCTCGTGCCGGTCTGCTACGGCTGGCCGAACGCGTCGCCGCCGCCCGAGCCGCCCGGCGAGCTGCCGCGGGTGCCGTCGCTGCTGCTGGCGGGCTCGGCCGACGTCCGGACGCCGGTCGGCGACGCGATGAGCGTCGGGGGACGGCTGGGCGCGACGCCGGTCGTCGTGCCGCACGCCGGCCACTCCGTGCTCGGCGGCGACTTCTCGGGCTGCGCGCGCGCCGCCGTTGCCGCCTTCTTCCGCGACGGCTCCACGCCGCCCTGCCGGCTGGGTATCCAGCCGCCCGTCCGCCCCGTGCTCCGGCCGCCGCGCGCGCTGCGCGAGGTGCCGCCTGCGCGCGCCTACGGCGGCCGCGTCGGTCGCACGCTCAACGCGGTCGGCGGGACCGCCACCGACGCGCTCGTCGCGGCGCTGGGCGCGCAGCTCGACGGGCTGCGCCGCGTGGCGGGCGTGCGCCGGGGGACCATCTTGTTGTCGCGTGCCGGGGTCACGCTGCGCGGGGTCGAGCTGATCCCCGGCGTGCGGGTGACGGGGACGTTCCCCAACCGCGGCCGGGCCCGCCTGCGCATCGGCGGCCGCGCCGCTGCCCGCGGCCGGCTGACGTTCGCGCCGAACGGCACGGCGACCGGCGTGCTCGGCGGCCGCCGGGTCCGGGCGCGCCCGCGCGCCGCCGCCGCCGTCGGAGCGGCCGGCGCCCGCCCGCTCGACGCGCGCCGCGTCGTCCCGTTCCCCGCGCTGCGCGGCGGGTAGCCCGCCGTCATGGCCAACGCGCTCGCGAACGAGACCTCCCCCTACCTCCGCCAGCACCAGCACAACCCGGTCGACTGGCTCCCCTGGGGCGACGAGGCGCTGCGCCGCGCGCGCGAGGAGGACAAGCCGCTCCTCGTCTCGATCGGCTACTCGGCCTGCCACTGGTGCCACGTCATGGAGCGCGAGTCGTTCGAGGACGAGCGCACGGCCCAGGTGATGAACGAGCGCTTCGTGTGCGTGAAGGTCGACCGCGAGGAGCGCCCGGACGTCGACGCGCTCTACATGGAGGCCGTCCAGGCCATGACCGGCCACGGCGGCTGGCCGCTCAACGTCTTCGCCACGCCCGAGCAGGTGCCGTTCTACGGCGGCACCTACTTCCCGCCCGAGCCGCGCCACGGGATGCCGAGCTGGACGCAGGTGCTGCTCGCGGTCGAGGACGCGTGGAAGACGCGGCGCGAGGAGATCCGCGAGCAGGGCGAGCGGATGGCCGAGCGGCTGCAGGGCGCGGGGATGCTGCGCCCGTCCGAGCAATCGATGGACGCGCGCACGCTCGACAGCGCCGAGGTCGCACTCAGCCGCCAGTTCGACCCGCAGTGGGGCGGCTTCGGCGGCGCGCCGAAGTTCCCGCCGCACTCGACGCTCGAGTTCCTGCTCGCGCGCGGGGAGACCCGGATGTCGCTCTCCACGCTCCACGCGATGCGCACGGGAGGGCTGTTCGACCAGGTGGGCGGCGGCTTCGCGCGGTACGCGGTCGACCGCACGTGGACGATCCCGCACTTCGAGAAGATGCTGTACGACAACGCGCTGCTGGCCCGCGCGTACCTGCACGGCTGGCAGGTCAGCGAGGACCCGCGGCTGCGGCGCACCTGCGAGGAGACGCTGGCGTGGATGGCGACCGAGATGCTCGCGCCGGAGGGCGGTTTCTACAGCGCGCTCGACGCGGACTCCGAGGGCGTCGAGGGCAGGTACTACGTCTGGACGCTCGACCAGCTGCGGGATGCTCTCGACCCCGAGGACTACGAGGCCGCGGTCGCGTACTTCGGGGCGAGCGAGGGTGGGAACTTCGAGGGCGCCAACCATTTCGAGGCGCGCGGGCCGGAGCCGCCGGCCGAGCAGCGCGAGCGGATCCGCCGGCGGCTGTACGAGGTCCGCGAGCGGCGGGTGCGCCCGGGGCTCGACGACAAGCGGCTCGCCGCGTGGAACGCGCTGGCGATCCACGCGTTCGCGGAGGCGGGCGCGGTGCTCGAGCGCCCCGACCTCCTGGACGTCGCTCGCGGGGCGGCGTCGTTCGTGCTGGGGTCGATGCGCGACGCCGACGGCCGGCTGCTGCGCACCTACAACGACGGGCGCGCGAAGCTCAACGCCTACCTGGAGGACCACGCGTTCCTCCTGGAGGCGCTGCTGGCGCTCTACGAGGCGACGTTCGAGGAGCGCTGGTTCGTGGAGGCGCGGGCGGTCGCCGACACGCTGATCGCCCGGTTCGCCGACCGCGAGCAGGGCGGGTTCTTCACGACGTCCGACGACCACGAGACGCTCGTCGCGCGGCGCAAGGACCTCGAGGACAACCCGATTCCCAGCGGCGGGTCGAGCGCGGCGCTCGGGCTGCTGCGCCTGGCGGCGCTGACGGGCGAGTCGACGTACGAGGCCGCCGCCGTGGGCCACCTCCAGCTGCTGCACGAGCTGGCCGAGCGCCACCCGACCGCGTTCGGGCACCTGCGGCAGGCGCTCGACTTCCACCTGAACCCGGTGCGCGAGGTGGCGCTCGTCGGCGACGACGTGGCGCCGCTCGCGCGCGTGGTGCGCGGGCGGCTGCGGCCGCGGCTCGTGCTGGCGGGCGGCCCCGCGGGCTCCGGCTCCGGCGCCGTCCCGCTCCTCGAGGGGCGTACGCCGATCGACGGGCGGCCGGCGGCGTACGTCTGCGAGGGCTTCGCCTGCCAGCGGCCGGTGACCGAGCCGGACGAGTTGGCGCGCCTGCTGTCCTGAACCCGTCGTAGTCTTCCGGGCCGCTTATGCAGCGGCTACTCACTTTCTCGGGCTCTCGGCGCGGCAAATGGGTCGTGTTCCTCGCCTGGATCGCGCTCGTCGGCGGCGGGATGGCGGCCGGGCTGCCGGACAAGTTCACCGAGGCGGAGGAGAACACCTCGACCTCGTTCCTGCCGGAGGACGCGGAGTCGACGCGCGCGCTGCAGGTCACCGAGCGGCTGCAGGACGGCGAGGTGGCGCCGGCCGTCGTCGTCTACCGGCGCGCGGGCGGGCTGACGCCGGCCGACCGGCGCGAGATCGCGCGCGACCTCGGCGAGCTGAACCGGATCAGCGCCCGCCACCCCAACACGACGCCGTTCTCGCCGCCCCAGTTCTCCCGCGACGGGACGGCCGCCCTGCTGCGCAACGAGATCCGCGAGAGCGGCGACGACGAGGAGGTCGAGCCGGTCGAGGACTACCGCGAGGCGGTCAGCGCGGAGGGCCGCGCGCCGGAGGGGCTCGAGGTCAAGGTCGGCGGGCCGGCGGGCGCATGGGCCGACTTCGCCAAGGTCGGCGAGGGGATCGACGGCCGGCTGCTCGGCACCGCGGTGGCGCTGGTCATCGTCCTGCTCATCCTCATCTACCGCAGCCCGACGTTCTGGTTCTTCCCCATCCTCGCGGTTGCGTTCGCGGAGATCGCGACGCAGTCGCTCGGCTACGGGCTGACCGAGCTGGGCGTGACCGTCAACGGGCAGTCGTCGTCGATCATGTCGGTGCTCGTCATCGGGGCGGGGACCGACTACGCGCTGCTGCTGGTCGCCCGGTACCGGGAGGAGCTGCGGCGCCACGAGGACCAGCACGAGGCGATGCAGATCGCGCTGCGCCGGGCCGGGCCGGCGATCGTCGCTTCCGGGCTGACGGTGTCGATGGCGCTGCTCGTGCTGATGCTCGCGAAGGTCAATGGCACCGCCGGGCTCGGGCCGACCGGCGCGCTCGGGGTCACGGTGGCGATCGTCGCGATGATCACGTTCCTCCCTGCGCTGCTGACGATCGTCGGGCGCCGGCCGTTCTGGCCGCTGGTCCCTTTTGGGCCGGGCGGGGCGGCGCGCGGGCGGGTCGCGCGGCGCTTCGCGGCGCGGACGCGCGCCGCCGACGAGACGCACGGCGCCTGGCGGCGCGTCGGCGAGTTCGTGGCGGCGCGGCCGGCGCGGGTCGGGCTCGGGGGGCTCGCGGTGCTCGCGGCCATGGCGCTCGGGCTGCTCAACTTCTCGACCGGGCTGACGTCGAGCGACCGGTTCACCGGCACGGTGGAGTCGGAGGAGGCGCAGGACCTGATCGCGCGGGCGTTCCCGGGCGGGGCGGCGTCGCCGACCGAGATCGTGGTGCGCTCGCGGGCGGACGCTCCGCGGGTCGCCGCCGCGGCGGCGCGGGTGCCGGGGGTGGCGGAGGTGTCGCCGGAGCCGGTGGCGGCCGGGCCGCCGGGCGCGGTGGTCGCGGCGTTCCTGGAGGACGACCCGTTCTCGCGCGCGGCCTACGACGTGATCCCGCGGCTGCGCGACGCGGTGCGCGCCGCCGCGCCCGGGGCGCTCGTCGGCGGGCGGACGGCGGTCGAGGCCGACCTGCGCGACGCGGCGGGCGACGACACGCGGACGCTCATCCCCCTGGCGACCGTCGTCGTGCTGCTGATCCTCGTGGTCCTGCTGCGCGCGCTGGTGGCGCCGGTCCTGCTGATCCTGACGGTGATCGCGTCGCTGCTCGCGGCTCTGGGCGTCGGCGCCGTCGTGTTCGACGTCGTGTTCGGGTTCCCGGGCAGCGAGCCGTCGCTGCCGCTGTTCGCGTTCATCTTCCTCGTCGCTTTGGGCGTCGACTACAACATCTTCCTGATGGCGCGCGTGCGGGAGGAGGCGCTGCGGTCCGGCACGCGCGACGGGATGCTGCGCGGGCTCGCGGTCACCGGCGGGGTGATCACGTCGGCGGGCGTCGTGCTCGCGGGCACGTTCGCGGTGCTCGGCGTGATGCCGCTGATCTTCCTGACGCAGATCGGGTTCGTGGTCGCCTTCGGGGTGCTGCTCGACACGTTCCTCGTGCGGTCGGTGCTGGTGCCGGCGCTGGCGTTCTCGCTCGGGCCGCGGATCTGGTGGCCGTCGCGGCTCGAGCCGTCGCCGGCCGGCGTCGCCGCGCTTGCGCCGCTGGAGCGCGAGGCGGCGTGAGCTACAGGACCGGCAGGTAGCGGTCGAGCTCCCACCGCGTGACCTGCACGCGGTAGTCCTCCCACTCCTGGCGCTTGATCTCGACGAAGCGGTTGAGCATGTGCTCGCCGAGGGTGCGCAGGACGAGCTCTGACTCGGCGGCGATCTCGATCGCCTCGCCGAGCGTCTCGGGGAGCTGCTCGATCCCGAGGCGCCGGCGGTCGTCGGGGCTCAGGTGGTAGAGGTTCTTGTCCATCGGCTCGGGCAGCTCGTAGCCGCGCTCGATCCCCTCCAGGCCGGCGTGGAGCAGCGCGGCGAAGGTCAGGTACGGGTTGCACGCGGGGTCGGGGCAGCGCAGCTCCATGTGGGTGTGCTCGGCGCCGCGGGCCGCGGCCCGGAGCGGCGGGACGCGGACGAGCGCGCTGCGGTTGCGCCGCGACCAGGCGACGTACACCGGGGCCTCGAAGCCGGGGACGAGCCGCTTGTACGAGTTGACCCACTGGGCGAAGACGGCGCTCAGCTCGCGGGCGTGCCTGAGCTGGCCCGCGATGAAGCCGCGGCCGACGTCCGAGAGGCCGTAGGGGTCGTCGGCGTCGGCGAACGCGTTGCGGCCGTCGCGGTGGAGGCTGAGGTGAGTGTGCATGCCGCTGCCGTTCTCGCCCTCGAGCGGCTTGGGCATGAACGTCGCGTGCCAGCCCTCCTTGAGGGCGTACTCCTTGACGGTGATGCGGGCGGTGACGACGTTGTCGGCGGCGCTGAGCGCCTCGGTGGCGCGGAGGGCGATCTCGTGCTGGCTCGGGCTGCCCTCGTGGTGGCTCGTGTCGACGGGGATGCCGAGCTGCTCGAGGGCCAGGACCGTCTCGCGCCTGACGTCGCTGCCGGCGTCGAGGGTCGTGAGGTCGAAGTAGCCGCCCTCGTCGAGCGGCTCGGTCGAGCGGCGGTCCTTGAAGAGGAAATACTCGGGCTCGACGCCGATGTTCAGCGAGTCGAAGCCAAGGGACTGCATGCGCTCGATCGCGCGCTTGAGGACGTACCGCGGGTCGCCCTCGTACGGCGTCCGCTCGGGGGTGAGGATGTCGCAGAAGAGACGCGCGACGCCGTGGTCGGCGGGCCGCCACGGGAGCGTCGCGAACGTCTGGGGGTCGGGCATGGCGAGCATGTCCGACTCCTCGACCGGGTTGAAGCCGGTGATGCTCGACCCGTCGAAGGCCATCCCCTCCTCGAGCGCGTGCTCGATCTGGTCGCGGCCGATGCTGAACGACTTGAGCTGCCCGAGGACGTCGGTGAACCACAGCCGGACGAAGCGGATGTCGCGCTCGTCGCAGAGAGCGAGGACGTCCTGCGCCGTGGCCGGCTGGTCGGGCATGAGCGCGGAGACTAGCCCGTCCCCGGGCGGGCGCAGGCGGACGGGCGGTGGGGTGGCGGTCTGCCTACAGCCAGCCGGCGACGAGCGCGGCCGGGCTGGCGGCGGGGCGGGCCGCCGCGGGCCGGTCGCCCTACAGCCAGCCGGCGACGAGCGCGGCGGCGTCCGCGTCGGGGCTGCTGATCGCGGCGACGAGGATCAGGAGCAGCCCGAGCAGGACCGCCCACAGCGCGACGCGGTCGGGCCGCGGCCCGACGCGCTCGCTGGCGCGCCGCCCGCGGCGGCGCTGCGGGCCGGCGGGCGAAATGGGCGCGACGCCGGCGACGCGGTCGACCTGGCCGCGGATCTCGATCGTGCGGCGCTGGCCGGGCTGGGTCGGCGGTCGGGTGGCGGGCTCGAGCCAGAGGTCGGGGTCGCGGCGGGGGCGGCGGCGCGGTGTTGCCGGCGCGGCCGTGGCGGACCCGTGGTCAGCGCGCGCCTCGCGCGGCGCGTCGACCGGTCGCGACGCGGCGCGGCCCTCGTGCGGCGCGTCGCTCGCGGCGGCGCGGCTCGACGCGCGGGCGGTCGGCCGGTCGTCGGACGGGCGGCGGGCCGGCGGCGTCGGCCGGTCGAACCGGCCCGTTCGCGGCTGTCCGTCGTCGCTCGGTTCGTGCTGGTCGGCGGGGCGCAGGTGCTGCACTTCGGCCCACCAGGGCCGTGCGGCCGTCTGGCTCATGCGGTGTCTCGTTCCTCTGTCCGTCGGCTTACGGGGTTAGCTGACGGGCTCGCGCCGGAAGAGCTGCGCTACGCCTCGGGCAGAGACGATTCGCCCCGAACAGTGGGTCCCCCGCTCCCATCGGTCACGCGTACGGTCGCACGCGTCCCGGACGGGACTCAGCGGTCCAACGCGCCGGATCGTAGCATCGGGCCGAACTCCTGCAAGTGGGCCGGACTTATGGCAAGCTGGGCGCGATTTTGCGCGGCGCGGCGCCGCGAGCGGGCGCCCGGAGCCGCGCGGAGCGGGCGCCTCGGGCCGCAAAGAGCGGGCGCCCGGAGCCGCGCGGAGCGGGCGCCGGGGCCGCGGACAGCGGGCGCTCGATCGCGCAGCGGGCGACGTCTCGCGCGAGGCGCTACCGACCGGCGACGACGGCGACGAAGTCCGCGACCTGGCGGGCTTCGCGGCCTTCGTACAGCTGCGCCGGCATCTGGCCCTGTCCGCGCGCGCGGCCCTTGATGATCGCGTCGTAGACGAGCTCCTTCGGCGGGCGGAGGGCGTCGAGGCTCGGACCGACGGTGCCGACGGCGTTCGCGGCCTTGAGCGTGTGGCACTGGGTGCAGGCGCGGCCGAAGAGTTCGCGGCCCTTCTTCTGGTCCTCGTTCAGCTCGATCCCGGACTGGGCGGTGCGGGACTGCTCCTCGCCGTTGAAGAACCCGACCGCGACCGGGATGGCGACACCGAAGAGGGCCACGGTTGCGATCGCCAGCGCGGCGAGCACCCGGCGCCCCGCGCGGCTCTCGGAATCGATCAGCGGGCCGCGGCGGCCGCTCTTCATGGCCGCCAGCACGACGGACAGCCCGAGGACGACGAAGAAGAGAACCAGCGCGAGGGTGGCCATATGCGCGGCGAGCTTACCCAGACGCGCGGCGCGGCGATCCCTCGCCCGGCGCACGCGCCCGCCTCATCGCGACCTCCCTCTCATGAACGACATGACGGGCGGGGCGACCGCCCGGAAGTCGCCGCCGCCGGCAGCCACGGCGGCGGGCTCGGCGGCCTCCTCCGGCAGCGCCTCCTCCGCGGTGCCGCCGATCGCCGCGGGCAGCGCGTGGACGTCGGCGGGCGCGTCGTCGGGCCGCTCGAGCGCAATCAGGCGGCGGACCACCACGTTCACCGCGCCACCCGACGAGGCGAACCGCTCCAGCGTGCCCTCCGCCACGACGAGCGGCTCGACCCGGACCGCGAGCCGGTCGCGCTCGTAGACGTCGGGCGACACGATGAGGTTCACGGTGCCGTGCTCGTCCTCGAGCAGCAGGAACACGATGCCCTTCGCGGTTCCGGGCCGCTGGCGGGCGACGACCAGCCCGCCGATCCGGACGCGCGAGTCGTGCGGCAGGCGGTTCAGCTCGGCGCTCGTGACCGCGCCGCGCGCGGCGAGCCGCGGGCGCAGCAGCGCGAGCGGGTGCACGCGCGCGCTCACGCCGGTCGTGCCGTAGTCGGCGAGCATCTCCTCCCACGCCCCCAGCGCGCGCAGCCGCGGCGGCAACGGCAGCCCGAGCGGGAGGGAGAGCTGCACCCCTCCCCCGTCCACCCGCCGCCCGGGTGCGGCGACGCCGAGCTGCCACAGGGCCGTGCGACGGTCGCCGGCGAGCGCGTCGCACGCGCCCGACCACGCGAGCCGCTCCAGCGCCGCCCGTCCCGCCCCGGCGCGCGAAGCAAGGTCCTCCAGCGACCGGAACGGCCCCGCCCGGCGGCGCGCCGCGACGAGCGCCGCGACCTCGTCGGCCCGCACGCCGAGGACGTAGCCCAGCCCGACGCGGATCGCCGCGCGAGAGGGGGCGGCGTCCGGAGCCGAGGGGGCCGCGTCGGGACCGGAGGGGAGTGCGTCCGGAGCGGAGGGGGCCGCGTCGGGAGCGGAGGGGCCGGCGCTGGGGGCGGAGGGGGTCGCGTCAGGCGGGAGGGGGCCCGGGGCGTCGGACTCGATCGTGCACAGCACGTCGCTGCGGTTGACGTCGGGCGGCAGCACTTCGAGGCCGCGGCGCTGGGCCTCGTGGATGAGGGAGTCGGGTGGGTAGAAGCCCATCGGCTGCTCGTCGAGCAGGCCGCAGAGGAACTCGAGCGGGTGGTGGACTCGGAGCCAGGTCGACTGGTAGGCGAGGAGGCCGAACGCCGCTCCGTGCGCCTTCGGGAAGCCGAAGCCCGAGAAGCCGACGACCATCCCCCACACGCGCTCGGCGAGCGCCTCGTCGACGTCGGGGTGGCGCTCCACCGCCCCGGTCACGAAGCGCTCGCGGTGGGCCATGATCGCCGCCTCCGAGCGCTTGCGGCTCATCGCGCGGCGCAGCCCCTCGGCCTCGCCCGGCGAGAAGCCGGCGAACGCCATCGCGACCTCGATGACCTGGTCCTGGAAGATGATCGCGCCGAGGGTCTCGCGCAGGACCGGCTCGAGCGACGGATGCTCGTAGGGGATCTGGAAGTTGGGATCCGCGCGCAGCCGCTGGCGGCGCGCGATGTACGGGTTGACCGCGCCGCCCTGGATCGGCCCCGGGCGCACGATCGCCACCTGGATCGTCAGCTCCTCGAGCGTCTCGGGCCGGGTCCGGCGCAGCGAGGCCATCTGCGCCCGGCTCTCGATCTGGAAGACGCCGGTCGTGTCGGCCTCCTGGATCATGGCGTAGGTCTCGGGGTCGTCGAACGGAATGCGCGAGAGGTCGATCACCTCGCCCGTTCGCCGCGCGATGTGGTCGACGCAGCGCTCGACCGCGGAGAGCATCCCCAGCCCGAGCAGGTCGATCTTGAGGAACCCCGCGTCCGCGCACGAGTCCTTGTCCCAGTGGACCATCTGGCGGCCCGCCATCGCCGCGGGGACCACCGGGCAGCAGTCGACGAGCGGCCGGGTGGAGACGATCATCCCCCCGGAGTGCTGCGAGAGGTGGCGCGGCAGGCCGTAGGCCTCGTCGGCGAGCGCCTTGAGCCAGGCCCAGCGGGAGGGCGGCGCCGAGCCAGGGAACCCGGCGGCGTCGCGGGCGTTCGCGGAGCCGGGGACCCCGGCGGCGTCGCGGCCCGCCGCGGAGCCGGGGACGCCCGAGGCCGAAGGCTCGGCGCCGGCCCGAGCGCCGAGGCGCTCGACGCCGAGCGTCGCCTCGATGTCGTCGCCGACGCGGCCGAACCCCTCCGACCCGCGGGCGACGCGCTCGATCTCGCCCGGCGGCAGGCCGAGCGCCTTGCCCAGCTCGCGGATCGCGCCGCGCGCCTTGTACGTCGGGAAGGCGGCGACGAGCGCCGAGCGGTCGCGGCCGTAGCGGTCGTGGATGCGCGGCAGCAGCACCTCGCGCACGTCGCGCGGGAAGTCGAGGTCGATGTCGGGCAGCGAGGTGATCTCCTCGTTCAGGAAGCGCCCGAGGAGCAGCTCGTTCTGGACCGGGTCGACGTGCGAGAGCCCGGTCAGGTAGCAGACGATCGAGGACACCGAGGAGCCCCGCCCCCGCCCGGGCGGGAGCACCTGGCGCGCCGCGGACGGCCCGCGCACCTCGCGCGCGACCTCCCGCGCCAGCTCGAGCAGCTCGTGGTGGAGGTTGAAGAACCCGGACAGCCCCAGGCCGGCGATCAGGCGCAGCTCGGTCTCGAGGCGCTCGGCGGCCTCCTCGCGCAGCGGCCGCCCGGACGGCGCGCGCGTGCGGTCGCCGAGCGGGTAGCGCTGCTCGAAGAACGCGTGGCAGGTCTCGGCCAGCCGGCGGTCGGCCTCGCCGTCCTCCGCGCCGGGGTAGCGGTAGCCGAGGTCGTGGGTGAGGTCGAACTCGAGCGTCGCCGCCAGCCGCGCCGTCTCGGCGACGGCGTCCGGATGGTCGGCGAAGCGCGCCGCCATCGCCGCGGGCGAGGCCAGCACGTGCGCGTGGTTGCCGCGGCGCAGCGGCTCGGAGGCGTCGAGCGTCGTGTGCTCGCGCACGGCGACGAACGCGTCCTGCAGCCGCGCCCGTTCCCGCGTGTGCGCGTGGACGTCGCCGGTCGCCACGCACGGGACTCCGAGCCGCGAGGCGAGCGACGCCAGCCCGCGGTTCAGCGCCCGGTCGTGGCGCTGGAACGGACGCTGCAGCTCGACCCGGAACGCGTCGCGCCCGAACGCGCCGAGCAGCCGGCGCATCGTCGGCTCGTCGCGCACGCCGTCGCGCGCGCAGCCGCTCAGGCAGACGAGCCCCTCGGCGTGCTCCTCGAGGTCGGCGAGCGTGACGCGCGGCGAGTCGACGATCGGACCGCCCTCGGGCGCCCGCGTGTGCGCGTGGGCGCGCGTGAGCAGGCGGCAGAGGTTGCTCCACCCGCGCGCGTCGCGGACGAGCAGCGTGACGTGGCGCGACGGCGGCGGCGCGTCGCGCCGGCACGGCCCGACCGGCTGGTCGACCACGTCCACCTCCGCCCCGTGCAGCGCCCGCAGCCCGAGCGCCTGCGCCGCCTGCGCGAACTCCATCGACCCGTAGACGCCGTTGTGGTCGGTCAGCGCGACGGCCTCGTAGCCGAGCTCGACCGCGGCCGCCGCGAGCTCGGACGGCAGGCTCGCCCCGTCGAGGAAGGAGAAGGCGGAGTGGGCGTGGAGCTCGGCGTACTGCACCGAACACATGTTCGCATGGATCGAGGACGGCATCACGCCACGCCCACGCAGTCCAGGCGGCGCGTCCAGCCCATCCCCGGCTCGCGCCCCCAGGCGTCGAGCAGCCGGGCGGTCCGCGTGATCTCCTCCTCCTCGTAGCCCAGCTCCCCGCCCATCCCGGCCGTCCCGCCCCGCACGCGCGACGTGCGGTCGGTCTCGTACAGCCGGACGTCCACGCGCGCTCGCTCGGCCAGCCGGGCGCCCAGCGCCCGCGCCGCGGCGAGCGCTCGGCGGGGCGCGACGTCGCCGAGCGCGCCGACCAGCTCCCTCGCCCGCGCGCGGACCTCCGGGTCGACCAGGTCCAGCCGCGCCTCGATCTCCAACAGGTTCCCGCCGCGGAGCCGGCGCTCGCCGATCCGCGCCTCCCCGTCCACCCCGCGCGCCCCGCGCACGGTCAGCGCGACCGGGTCGCCGCGCGGGTCGAGCGCCAGCTCGACCGCGGCGCGCTGCGGCGACGCGAGCCCCGCGCGCGCCAGCGGCGCGGTGAGCGACGCCACGAGCTCGCCGTCGGTCCGCAGCACGACCGTCTGCGCGCCGGTGCGCGGGCTCTCGCGGATGCCCGCGACCGCGTCCGCGACCGCGTCCGCGTCCAGGTGGAGCTTCGCCAGCTTGGCGCTCGCCTCGACGCGCCCGCGCGGTCCCACGACCCACCACTGCTCGTCGGGCACGGGCCCGCCGCCTCCGTCGCCGCCGGCGATCCGCCGTGCGCCCGAGGACTCCCGCCGCATCGCCGCGATCAGCGCGTCGGCGGCGCGCGCGTCGGGCAGGACGAACCGCCGCCCCGCTCCGCCGCCGAGCTCGCCGCCGATCGACCCGGCGAGCGTGAAGCCGTGTCCGCCGATGCTGGCCTTGCCCCCGGCGACGACCTCCACGCCAGCTCGCGCGGCGTCCTCGACCGTCACCGCCACGGTGCCGTCGGAGCGCTGCTCGCGCAGGACGGTCCGCCCGTCGGCGAGCCGCACCAGGGCAAGCGACACCCGCCGCTCGTGCGCGTGCTCGTGCGCGCCCACGACGCACGGCCGCGGCCGCCCGCTGAGACAGTCGCCGCCGCTGACGAGGCAGAACGCCCGCTCGAACCCCGCCGCGACCGCGCGCGGGACGGCACCGGCCCCAGGGACGGCGCCCGCCACCGCGGCGGCGAGCGCGCACACCACCACGCCGACCACGGCGATCCACTCGACCGAGGCCTGGCCGCGCTCGCTCCAGCGGCGCGCCATCCCCCTTCGCCATCGAGACCGACATCGCATGGCCGGGAGCCTGCGCGCGACCCCCACACGGAACAACGCGCGTCTGTGCCGAAAGCGTCACGAAGCGAGCGGGAGACTCAGCGCCGTCGCCACGGCGAGCGCCACCAGCGCCCCGTCGCGCGCCCGCGCGCGGAGCACCCGCGGCGGCTCGGGCGGCGCGGCCGCGTGGTGCCCCGCTTCCCCCGCGACCCAGTCGAGCACCGCGTCCGCCAGCGGGACCGGCCGCTTCGCCGGCACGCCGCGCAGCCGCTCGAGCAGCCGGCGCCCCGACGCCGCCAGCGTCCCCGGCGACCCGAGCGCGCCCAGCACCTCCTCGGTCTCCCGCGCGACCGGCACCCGCCGCACGCGCCGCAGCATCCGCCGGAACACCTCGCGCAGCCCGTCCTCCCCCGCCGCCGACCGCAGCCACGTCGCGACGAGCACGAGCAGCGCCGCGCGCACCGTCCGGCGCAGCGTCACGTCCACGCCCAGGCCGCCGGCTAGCCCGAAGACGAGCGTCGTTCCCGCGAGCGCGGCGGTGAGGACGAGGCCGGCGGGGACCGGCGCCCGGTCGCCGCGCGACAGCGCCCACGCCACCGCGAGCCAGGCCGCGACCGCCCCCAGCAGCGCCCACGCCGTGCTGGCGACGAGCACCGCGAACGCCACGACCGCGGCGAGGACGACCGCCCGCGGGTCGAAGCGCGGGGCGACCGCGACCGCGACCGCGGGCGCGCGGGCCGGGACGGCACGAGCGGCGCCCAGCGAGACGTCCGAGAGAGGGCTCGGCGACCCGTCCGCCGGCCAGCGCCGCAGCCCCCGCCGGTACACGACCGCCTGCACGACGCTCGCCCCCACCGTCCACCCGAGGATCGCCAGCGCCGTCGCGATCAGCGCGCCCGTCCTCCCCTCCGGCAGCAGCGGGAGCCAGCCGAGCAGCCGGTCGTAGCTGCCCGCGTACGCGTCGATCCCGAGGATCAGCCACACGTAGAAGAGGACGCCCACGACGTGGTGCGCCAGCCGGATCGCCGCCGCGGCGAGCGCCTGCGCGACGGTCCCGCGCCCGCGCGCCTCCATCCACCCGAGCACCGGCGCGGAGACCGCCTGCGTGAGCGGGATCCCCACGCGCGCCGGCCCCATGATCGCCACCGTCTGAAGGATCGCCGCGGCGCTCGTCCCCGCGCCCGACCGAAAGCCGCCGCGCTGCGCGGCGCGCGCGATCGCCACCCCGCCGGCGAGCGCGACCGCGAACCCGCCGGTCGGCGCGACGCGCGAGGCGAGGAACGAGGCGGTGGCGACGTGGCCGAGGCCGGCGGACGGCATGCGCGCCCAATCGTGGCAGCCGCGCGCGTCAGCGCTGGCGGAACCAGCGCCCGCGCTCGATCTCGCGGAACACGATCGCGTTGCGCCCGTCGACCGTGACGACCTCCCAGTACCGGCGGCGGATCGGGCGGTCGGTCCACCAGCGGTCCTCGACCAGCCAGGACTCGCGGACGGCATCGACCGCGTGGCCGTCGACGGCGAGCGGCTGGCCGTTCGCGGCGGCGCGGACCCGGGCGGGGCGCGGCTCGTTGAGGCGTCGCGGGCCGGGGCTCATTCGAACGGCGTCAGGACCGCGCGCCGCTCGGGGACGCGCGACTCCGGGTCGACGGCGAGCACGCGCAGCGCCGCCTCCGGGCCGGCGGCCGCGCGCGCCTGGCGGACGGCCTCGCGGAGCCGGCCGCGGCGCTCGGCGGCCCCGTCCTCGAACAGCGCCCCGGTGCCGCCGTGGGCGGGGCCGAGGCGGTCGGCCGCGAGGCGCAGGGTCTCGGCGGGGGCGGGAAGGAGCTGCAGGCGGCCGGCCAGCGCGAGCCGCATGCGGCCGGGGTCGGCGGTCGCCTCGCGGAAGACGACCCGCTCGCGCCACGTCCCGCCCTCGACGAGGGTGGCGGAGACGACCGCGGCGCGGATCGTCCGGCCGTCGCGCTCGCGGCGGGCGAGGAGGCGGTCGACGAGCATCGCGAGCGCGCGCTCGAGCTGCGGGCCGGAGGCGGCCTCGGGCAGGTCGAGCGACTCCTCCAGCCGCTCGCCGGGGACGCGCGGGCGGACCGGCGCATCGTCGCCGCACGCCAGCTCGTGGGCGTGCGCGCCGGCGGCGCCGAAGCGGTCGGCGAGGGCAGCGCGCGGCAGCGCCGCGAGGTCGCCGAGGGTGGCGATGCCGAGCCGCTCGAGCGCCTCGGGGAGCGCGGCGGTCGCGTCGCGGTGGCGCAGGAGGTCGACGGGCTGGGCGGCGAGGAAGCGGCGCGCGCGGTCGGGCGCGACGACGTGCGGGCGGCGGGCGCGCGCCGCGGTGGCGGCGGCGAGCGCGACGAACTTCGTCGGGCCGGCGCCGATGCGCGCGGGCCGCGCGACGGCCTTTCGCGTGGCGGCGACCACCCCGTCGAGATGGCCGCCGTGCAGCCGGCGCAGGCCGCGGGCGTCGAAGAGCGCGTGGCCCGGAGCGGGCGTCTCGACCGCGGCGCCGACGGACTCCAGCCGGGCGACGACCCTCTCCCATGCGTCCGCCACCCCGACGGGGTCGGGCGGGACGAGCGCGAGCCGCGGCGACCGGGCCAGCGCCTCGCCGAGCCGCATCCCCGGCCTGACGCCGTGCGCCTCGGCGGCCGGCGAGACCTCCCCCACGAGCTGCTCCCTGCCCGGCTCGGGGGCGAGTGCCGAGGGCTGGCGGAGGAGCTGCTCGCGGTCGGCGGCGGCCACGGCCAGCGCGAATCGTGGAAGGAGGACGCAGACGATCATCGAATCGAACACATGTTCGCAACGATTCTGTTGCGTGGCAAGCTCAATCGTGCCCGGTGACCGAGGATGCGCCGAGCAATGCCCCGACGTCCTCGACCTTCCCGGCCACCGCCTTCGCGAGCTTGGCGCCCGGGCGCTCGAACCAGTCGAGCTCCACCTCCATGCGCTTGCCGGCGAACCGCAGCGTCCACGCGGCGACCGCCTCGCCGCCGCGCAGCACGAGCGGGTTGCCGTCGCCGCGGAAGTCGTAGCAGCGGTCGAGCACGTCCTCGTGGGCGAAGCGCCCGCGCCCGTCGCGGGGGTAGCCCATCGTGAGCGCGTCCCACTTGGGGAGGAGGTCGACGGCGTCGCGCGGCAGCTTGGGCGCGCGGTCGAGCTCGGCCTCGTCGGCGCGGCGGAGGAGGAGCCCCCCGTCGAGCTCGACCGTGTCGACGGTCGCGAGCGCGGCCTGCGCGCGCTTCGGCTGGACGCCGGCCCACCACGCGAAGTCCTCGCGGCGCGCCGGGCCGAACGCGCGCAGGTACTCGCCGGCCAGCCAGGCCAGCGCTTCGTCGGGGTCGGCGCCGGGGATCTCCGCTCGGGCCCACCGCAGCGCGTTCGAGCGCAGCCCCTCCGCGCCGACGCGGACGAGCAGACCCTCGCGGCCCATCGCGGCGAGCACGTACCGCATCTCGTCGCCGGCGCCGACGAGCTTCCTCAGCTCGGCGGCGGTGCGCGGCTCGGCCGCGACCGCGAGCGTCTTCTCGCGCAGCTCCGCGTACCGCTCCGGCGTGAGCTTGAAGTACTTCATCCGGCTTGCCTCGGTCGCGGGCGGCAGCTCGAGCCCGCGGAAGGCGAGGTGGGCGGTGTCGCGCGGGAGCAGGTGGATCGAGCCGCGCATCGCGGGCAGGCGCAGGCCGTCGACCGCCTTGAAGTCGAAGGCCGCGGCGCGCGCGTACAGGGACAGCGGCGCGCTGGGATGCGAGGAGTACACGCCGACGACGTCGCGCAGCGCGGTGGGCGCGTCCGGCGCGGCGCGGCCGAGCCGCTGGCGGTGATAGGTGAAGCGGCGGATCGCGTCGATCACAGCGCGGGATCCTGCCCGAACATCTCGCCGAGCCGCGGAGCGATCGCGAGGTCGCCCGCCAGCTCCAGCCGGCCCGTGAGCAGCGCCTCGCCCGGGTCGAGGTCGCGCCCGGCGATGCGCGCGAAGTCCGCGAGCGCCGCGCGGATCGTCACGCGCGGATCGCGCGCCGCGCCCGGGCGCGCGCGGGCGCGGGAGCCGTCGACCGCGACGACCCAGCGCTTGACCCGGCCGCTCGCGGTGCGCAGCTCGTACTGCAGCTCGCCGGCGAACCCGTCCGCCTTCTCGGGCGCGAACCGCTGCGCCATGCCGGTGAAGAGGACGCGCAGGCCGAGGCCGGAGCCGACCGTCCGTTCGAGCCGGGCGTCGCTGCTGCGCGCGACGAACCCGGCGAACGCCTCGTCGGCGCGGAGGGCGAGCGCGTCGGCCAGCTCGTCGCGGCGGCTCGCGGAGCGGCGTCCCGCCTGCGGGCCGGCGCCGCGCCGGCCGTCGGCGGCGCCCTTCCCCACCGTCCCCGCCGGCGGCCCGCTGTCCGTCGGCCCGATGACGTAGTCCGGGTCGCTCTCGCGCGGCGCCTCGCGGCGGGCGAGCGCCGCCTCGGCCGCGCCCGCGAGCCGCTCGCGCTTGGCCGCGTCGCGCTCCGCGCGGCGCCCGGCGAACTCGGGCATGACCTCCGCGGCGAACAGCTCGAGCGCCTCGCAGACGTGCTCGTGGCGGTTCCGGCCCGCCTGCAGGACGAACAGCATCTGGTCGACGCCCGCCTCCTCGTAGCGGCGGATCAGGTCGCGGACCTGCTCGGGCGTCCCGACGGCGCCGCGCAGCGAGCCGAGTCCCTGCTGCAGGATCTTCACGCCGAGCGGCGCCTGGTCGGCCGTGACGATCTCGCGCGCGAACCCAACCTCGGCGCGGCGCTGCTGGAACTCGTCCCAGATCGACGTCCGCCCCGGGCGGTGGCGACCGAAGACGTACCAGTGGGTCAGCGAGTAGCCGAAGAAGTGCGCGCCGTCGATGCCGCGCTCGATGGCCTGCGCCTCGTCGCGGTGGACCATCATCGGCAGCGCGACGGCGACGTTCGGGTTGACCGCGAACCCCGCCGGCACGCAGCGCTCGGACCCGACGATCGCGTAGTACTCGTCGACCCACCCCCTGGCCTCCTCCGGCTCGACGAACGAGAACGACAGCGCGCCGATCCCCCTCTCGGCGGCGAGCCGGATCGTCTCGCGCCGCGAGCACGCGACCCACAGCGGCGGGTGCGGCTTCTGCAGCGGCTTCGGGACGACGTTGCGCGGCGGCATCGTCACGTACCGCCCGTCGATCCCGGCGAACGGCTCCTCGACCATCATCCGCGTCACCGCGTCGAGCCCCTCCGCCCACTGCTCGCGCTTCGTCGCCCGCTCGACGCCGAACCCCGCCAGCTCCGCCCCGCTCGACGTCTCCCCGGTCCCCAGCTCGACCCGCCCGCCGGACACGAGGTCGAGCGTCGCGACGGTCTCGGCGATGCGCGCGGGGTGCTGGTACGCCGGCGGCGTCGGGAGGATCCCGAACCCCAGCCGGATGCTGCGCGTCCGCTGGCTGGCGGCGGCGAGGAAGACGTCCGACGCGCTCGAGTGCGAGTACTCCTCGAGGAAGTGGTGCTCGACCGCCCACACGCTGTCGAACCCGAGCCGGTCGGCCAGCTCGACCTGGTCGAGCGCGTCCGTGAGGAGACGGTGCTCGGCGCCCTCGTCCCACGGCCGCGGGAGCTGGTGCTCGTAGAAGATGCCGAAGCGCATCGGGTCCCTACGCCGCCGGCCGGCGCCAGCAGACGAACTCGGCGTCGGCGGTCGAGCCCATCGCCTCGATCAGCTTCGCGTTGTCGAAGCCGGGAAGCGACTGGAGGCGGATGAGCAGCTCGTCCGGCATGAGCCCCTGCGGGACGACGCAGCCGTGATCGCCGCCGTCGAGGACGAAGAAGACGTCGTCGGCGAACGGCCCCTGCGAGGTCGTCATCACGCGCACCTCGGCGAGCGCCTCCCACGTCACCGACTCCGTCGTGCCGTCGGGACGGACGAGCCGGACGCCGCGCTCGTCGACCTCCACGCCACTCGGCTCGCGTCGCTGCTTGCGCCCGAACATGACGACGCGCAGCGTACGCTCGGAGCGGCGTCAGCGCTGGTCGCCGGGGCCGCTTGCCAGCCGCCGGACGTACGCGGTCGCGACGGCGACGACCTCGTCCTCGGGAACCGCGAAGCGCAGGGCGCGGACGGCCATCGCCGTGCCGGCGGCGCTGCGGCGACCGAACAGCTCGGCCAGGTACTCGATCGCGGCGCGCGTCGGGGGCCCGGCGACGGGATGGCGCCGCAGCTCGTCCATGCGGTCCGCGACGCGCGCCGGCCGCGTCGTCTGGAACAACCGGTAGACGTCGGCGGCGTCCTTGTCGTCGGCGCGACCTGGGCGTCCGGAGGCGAGCCGGTCGTGGATCTTGTGCGCCTTGGCGACCAAGAGGGCGGTAACGCCGCCGACCCGCACGTCGAACGATCGGCGATCGCCTTCTTCGAGCGCCGCGATGGTCATCTGGTCGTGGTCGACGAGCGCCGCTTCGAGGCCGGTGGCGCGCCGCGCCGCGCGCGGGCCGTGCGGACCGAGCCGCGCTCCGCGCCGCCCGCCCCCGGCGGCGACGCCGTCCGGCACGAGCAGGTCGACCGGCACGACCAGCTCCTCTCCAGCGACGTCGACCCGCCTGACCCACATGCCGGGCTCCGCTCCGTCGGGGTGAGGCTCGAGGAGCGTGAACCCCGCACCCTTCATCGCCGCCTCGAGCAGCGGCTCGTCCGAGAGGAGGCTCGGATCGAGCGCGACGTCCCCGTCCGTCGTGAACGGAGCGATGCCGATCTCCCCCGCGCCGGTCCGCAGGTAGATCGCCTGGGCGCCGACGACGACGAGCGCCCGCCGGTGCGCCGCGAGAGCCTCCAGCGCGTCGAGCAGTGCGCGTCGCGCGGCGACGTATCGCGGGTCGACCGCGCCCCGCGGTGAGGAGGCCGCGCTCACCGTGTGCGGCTTGCGGCGAGCGCCTCGTCTCGCCAGGCCTGCTCGTTCTCGAGCATCCACTCGACGAGCGCCTCGCCCTCGGCCGGCATCCGCCCTGTGCCGGTCAGGCAATCGACCGCTGCCTGCGACGGCGCGACGTAGCGAACGCCGTCCTGCTCTTCGGTGCGTGTCCACACGACGGCATCGAAAGGCGACAGGAGCGCGACGTTCGCCCCATGGTCCGCCGGGAGCAGATCGAGCTCGCCGGCGAGCGCGCCGGCGTCCTCGCAGTAGACCGCCAGCAGAGCGGGGGCGGCGACGGCCGCGAACCGGACGGCCGCGAACGAGCCGGTGACGGCGGTCCGTCCCGAACCGGCTCCGGCGAGCGCGGCCAGCGCCTCGGGCGGGCGCCTCGGCGCGATGAACGTCGCGACGGCGTTCGCCTTGAACACGTCATAGCTCTCGGCCCAGTGGCGCAGCAGTCCCCGCACGTCGACCTCCTCGACGCGGGCACGGCGCGATCGGGTGACGAGCGCGTCGTCGTCCAGCGCATCGAGCAGGCGCGAGACGTAGCCGGGCGCGAGGCCGGCCGCGTCGGCGAGCTCGCGAACCCCGTACGGCGGACGGACGTCGATCAACGTTCGGATCAGCCGCGCCGCCTTGGGCCCGCGGACGCGAGCCTTCGCGCGCGGCGCTGGGGCCGGATCGCGGCTCGAGCCGTGCGTCTCGATGACCAGCGCCGGGTTCTCGAGCCGGATCGACGCGTTGCCGGTCTGGTCCAGGTAGTTCAGGCCCTCGGCGGTCAGCAGCTCGCGCGTACGCGAGCTGATCCACGGAGCGACGACCAGGATCGGGATGGGCGTGAGCGCTCGCAGCGTCCTCGCGACTCCGCCCAGCAGCCGGTCCACGTCGCGCGGCGCCAGCGACCGCTTGGCCTGCACCGCCACCGTCGCGTAGACGTTCGGCGCGCGGATCTCGATCACCGCATCCGGCCCTGCCGCTTGCGCCGCGTCGATCCGCGCCGAGAGGTCGACGACCCAGGTCGACGGGAGCCGCTCTCTCAGCCAGGCGATCGTCCAGCCGGTGAGCTCGCTCTCGATTTCCGTTCCGTTTGCCGGCATGGCAACGAGCAGCATACACGGTTGTGTTTCCTCTAGCTCTGTGTTTGCTCTACCGGCAAACCTCGTCGTGGAGGGAACGAGGACCGGCCCTCTTCAACGGCGCCCGCCTCAACGGCGCCCGCCCGGCGTCGCGTTCGGGCCGCCCAGCCGGGCGACACCCGAATACCCCCCGCCCATAGAAAAGCCCCGCCGGAGCGGGGCTTTTCCGTAGCAAGCCGGTAAGCCGGATTCTGTCGTGGACGGTCATCCATCTCAGCGGCCGACCTGGACCTTGGCGGGCAGCCTGCGAGCGGTCCTGCTTGGCCTTGCACCGGGTGGGGTTTGCCCGGCCGCCACGTCGCCGTGACGCCGGTGCGCTCTTACCGCACCATTTCACCCTTGCCTGTGCGCGACGCACGTGCGGACGCGCCATCGGCGGTGTGTTTCTGTGGCACTTTCCCGCGGGTTTCCCCGGGTCGGTTCCCCGACCACCCTGCCCTGCGGTGTCCGGACTTTCCTCGAAGGGCGAACCTCCGCGACCGCCTGGCTTGCGCCCTCAGTGTAGACCCGCCACGGCGAGCCGTCCGTCGACGTCGTGCAAGAAAGGTCTGGCTACCAGCCGAAACGCGCATGTCGAGCTGGACGTGCGCGCTGCCGGGCGACGGCGCGCGCGCTCAGGACAGCTCGGTGCCGCAGGAGCGGCAGGCGCCCCCCACTGGATGCGCGCCCGAGCCGTACCGCGGAACGACCTCGCCGCCGCACAGCAGGCACGCCGCGGCGCGCGCGACGCGCAGCGCCGACCACGTGCGTGCGACGACCTCGTCGAGCGTCCGGCCGGGCAGCGCACCGGCGGCTCGGGCGTCGCGCTCGTCGCGCTCGTCGCGCCCCAGCGCCCCGACGGACCCCCGCTCCCCCGCGCGCTCGTCGCGCCCCGGCGCCGCCACAGCCCCTCGCTCAGCGTCGCGCTCGTCAACCCCCGGCGCCGCCTCGTCGAGCAGGCTCCCCTGCGCCATGTCGAGCGTCAGCGTCGCCATGGCGTCACACGTGCCTCAGCAACCCGACCATGCGGCCGAGAATCTTCACGTCGCGGGTGCGGATCGGCTCGAGGCGGGGGTTCTCGGGCTGGAGGCGGACGTGGTCGGCCTCGCGGTAGAAGGTCTTGACCGTGGCCTCCTCGCCGACCAGGGCGACGACGATGTCGCCGTCGTTCGCGGTGTCCTGCCGGCGGACGACGACGTAGTCGCCCTCGAGGATCCCCGCGTCGACCATCGAGTCGCCCTTGACCTTGAGGATGAACTCCGCCTCCTCGCCGCCGGCGATCGGCGGCACCTCGACGTAGTCCTCGATGTTCTCCTCGGCCAGCACCGGCGCGCCCGCGGCGACCTGGCCGAGCACCGGCACGCCGCCGCTGCCGACCACCGACCGCACGCCCGACTCGACGGTGTCGCGGACGTTCTCGATCGCCCGGTCGAGCAGCTCGATCGCGCGCGGCTTCGACGGGTCGCGCCGCAGCAGGCCCGCCTTCTCCAGGTTCGCGAGGTGCGCGTGTACGGTCGACGACGACGCGAGCCCGACGGCCTTGCCGATGTCGCGCACGGTCGGCGGGTAGCCGTACCTGGCCGAGTACCTCTTGATGAAGTCGAAGATCTCCTGCTGGCGCTTCGTAAGGTCCACGGATGCTCTCCTCGGGCGGCGGGGAAACGGGGCAGATCGAACGTGTGTTCGGCACCGTAGCGGGCGCTGTGGACGGATGCAATCCGGCCGCCCCCGCGCGCTACAGTGTCGGCCGCCCCGCGCCGGTGGCGGAATTGGTAGACGCGCAAGGTTGAGGGCCTTGTGGGGGATAACCCCGTGGAGGTTCGAGTCCTCTTCGGCGCACTCGGGAAAGCCCCGCTTCGGTGGGGCTTTCGTTCGCCGGCCCCTAGACCTCCTGCCAGGGCATGCCGGCCACGAGCGGCCAGCGCTCGGTCATGCCGTACTCGTTCCACGCGTGCGGGAAGCCGTCCTCGACGGCGATCGTCGGGATGAGGTCGGTGGCGAGGCCGTCGCGCAGGAAGAACGCGTTGAAGCCGTAGCTGTTCGTCGCCACGAGCCGGTAGCCCTTGCTCTCGCCCAGCTTGACCATCGCCCGCAGCGACGCGCCGACGTAGTTGTTCTCCACCGCGTTGACCTCGTGGCGGTCGCGCGAGAACTCCGGGTCGTACGGGATCGTCACGGACCGCTCCGGGCCGAGGATGTCCTGGTACTCGATGCAGACGACGCGCGGGTCGATCGCGTCGATCGCGCGCCAGATCCAGTAGTCGTTGCCGTCGACGTACGATCGAGAGCAGGTCGACCTCGCCGGCCGGGCCGTGCTCGCGCAGCAGCTCGTTGACGTTCTCGGCCGTCAGCCACGCGCCGACCATCTTCGGCGGGATGACGCCGAGCCGCTCGTAGCCGCGCCGCGCGTTGTCCACCGACTCCTCGTCGGCGTCGACGAGCAGCCCGCTTCATCCGTGATGGAGGATCAGGTTCGAGCTGTTGCTCGCGTCGGCGCTCGACGAGCCCAGCTCGACGAGCTGCTTGCGGCCCGAGCCGACGACGGAGAGCAGGAAGAGCAGGATGCCGTCCTCGTCGGCGTCGCAGAAGGCGCCGAACCCGACCTCGCGGTAGCTCGGCAGCGGGCCACCCGCGGCCGCCTGCTCGCGGTACCGCAGGGCGAGCTGCAGCTGCGTGATCTGGAGCAACGCGCGCTGCTGGCGCGCGAGCGGGTCGAGGGCGCGGCGCTGCGCGCCGCGGATCCCGCGCTTGACCGCGGCCTCCGCACGACGGTGAGCCGGCTTCATCGCGGCAGAATTGCACACACCACTAGCGTGCAGCACAGCGGCAAGGCCGCCAGCGCGACCGACCGAACGACCAGGCGCTGCGCACCGCACCCGCATCCCGGCTCACGACAGAGCGCCGCCGACTCCGAGGGCGACGCGCACCGTCTCGAGCGCACGGTCGCCCACCCGCGGCACGAGCTCGAGCGGCTCACCGGTGAGCGGCGCCTGCATCGCCACCACCGCGGCGCAGGCCGCCGGGTTGACGGTCGCGACCGCCCGCGCGCCGGGCAGGCGTGCCACCACGGCGTCGACGTCGCCGCTCACCGCGAGCGGCGTGACGACCAGCATCGTCGCGCCCTGCACCTCCGTCACGGGGGCGGCCATGGCCAGGCCGGCCTCGCTCGCGGCGGCGGCGTGCGCCGGCCACTCGTCCCAGAACTCCTCCTCGGCTCGCCAGCCTCCGCGCCTGCGTCGCGCGCGTACGCAGACGTATCGCGCTCCGCGCGGACGGCGCACGACGAAGAGCACCGCACCAAGGTCGTCCTGCGCCGCGCAGGCCACGGCTCCTTCCGAAGCGCTCGGCCCGGACGTACCTCCCGCGCCGAGCAGGCGCTCCGCCTCGCGCCACCTCAGATCGCTTGGCAAGCGCCCTCCAGTCAGGCCGGCTTCCCTCGCACAGCGGGAAGCCTTCCACCGCCCGCCTCCACCCAGCCGACCGCCCGCCACCTCACCCAGAGGCGACCGGCAGCACCAGCGACGAGCCCTCGGCCACCGCGCCCGGCACCGGGCCCGTGGCGATGTTGTTCGTCCCCAGCTCGCCCGGCAGGGCCCACGCGGTGTTCGACGACTGCACGAGAAGCCCGATCCTATGCCCGGCCGCCACCGTCACGTCCTGGGGCAGGAACCGGACCGCCGCGCGCACCCACGTCCCCGACGGCGCCGGCCGCGCCACCGAGAGCCCGTCCCGGTAGGCCACGTTCAGGAACCCCCGCGCGATCGTCGTCATCGTCCCGTCCGGCGCCACGTCGACCAGCACCGGCGACAGGTGTCCCCCGCCCGGCGTCCGCACCCACGCGTCCAAGACGGGAGCGCCCACCACGCGAACCGGCGCGGCCAGCGGCGCGGTCCCGAAGAACAGCGAGTAGTAGCCGTGCCCCGGCTCGTTGAGCGGGTCGCGGTTGCCGAGCTCCTCCGACGTCGGCGCGCCCACCCACGTGAACACGTTGTCCCGCGCCTCGACGTTCGGCTCCCGCGACAGCACGCCGGTCTCCCCCGTCGACGGCGGCGGCAGCGTCACCCCGGGGACGTCCTGGTCGAACGTCCGCCGCAGCCACAGCCGCTCGAGCCGCGTGCCCGCCGGCGGCCAGTGCTTCTCGCCGCGGTACCCGGTGCTCCGGTACGACCCGGCGTCGTCGACCGTCCGCCCCTCGGTCACCACCAGCGGCGTGCGCTCGATCCCGGTCGGCCGCCCCATCAGGAAGCGATCCAGGAACGCGGTGAGCTCGGCGGTCCACGCGTCGCCCGACGGCGTCGCGTGCGGCGCCTGCCACACCCACATCCGCTTCAGCGGCACCCCCTCGCGCCGGCGCCCGCGCGCCACCGGCAGCGCCTCGAACAGCGCGACGCCCTCCTCCTGCTTGACGTTGTAGTCCTGCCAGCCGTGGGCGACCAGCACCGCCGCGCGGAACCGCGAGGCGTGCCGGCGGTAGTCGCGCGCGACCCAGAAGTCGTCGTAGTCCGGCGAGGTGTCGTAGCCGCGAACCGTGTGCTCGACCCCCTCGCACACGTCCGCCCGCGACGCGGCGACCTCGGCGAACCGCGGGTCGTCCGCGTCGGTCGGAGGCGTCCGCGCGAGCCCGAAGTCGAACGCGAGCGGCGTGTCGAAGCCCTCGTCCGACGGCTCCTCCGAGTTGAGGAAGTACCGCACGCCGTTGCCGTACGCGTAGCCGTACCAGCGCGAGATCGCCGCGATCGGCACGATCGCCTTCAGCTCGGCCGGCGCACGCGACGCGACCATGTTCGCGGTCGTCCCGTCGTACGAGGTGCCGATCATCCCCACGCGCCCGTTCGACCACGACCGGCGCGCCAGCCACCGCACGAGGTCGACGCCCGACTGCGTCTCGCGCGGCCCGCCGTAGTCCCAGCAGCCGGACGAGTTGCGGGTCCCCAGCACGTCGGCGACCGCGCGCGCGTACCCGCGCGGGACGAACCGCTGGCCGTACGCGTCGTTGGCGAGGCTGCCCGAGCGGGTCTCGTAGAGGGTGTTGTAGGGCGAGTACGTCAGCAGGACGGGCGCGCGCCTGACGGAGTCGTCGCGCATGACCTCGACCGCGATGTCGGCCCCGCCGACCGTCGGGACGCGGTAGCGCTCGTGGACGACCTTGCCGGAAGCTGGCGCGGCACCGACCGCGAGGGCGAGCGCCGCGAGGACGAATGAAAGCCGCACAGTGGTTGGAACGCTGCACTTCGGGCAATCTGGCGCCTGACATGCGCCAGCGGCCGAGGGAGGACGAGCTGACGTGGATCTTCGGGTCGTCGCGCAGCGGCAGCACGTGGCTGCTGCGGATGCTCTCCGAGTTCGAGGAGGCGCTCCCGATCGACGAGACGGGGATCGGCCACCACCTCGGCGTCTGGCGGCCGATCCCGCTCGCGTGGGCGACGTCCGACGACCCGCCGGAGCTGTCGACGTTCCGGGCCGTCAAGCGCGGCAACCGCGACTACTTCTTCAGCGACGAGCACCGCGCGGGATGGGAGCCGCTGCTGCGCGACTTCATCCTCGACCGGCTGGCGCTGCAGCGCGACGGCCGCCGCCGCTACGTCATCAAGGAGCCCGGCGGCTCCCAGGTCGCCGACTGGATCATGTCCCTCCTCCCCGGCTCCCGGCTGGTGTTCCTCCTGCGCGACGGGCGCGACGTCGTCGACTCGTGGCTCGACGCCTACCAGGACGGCGGGTGGATCACCGAGGACGGCGGCTTCGCGGTCGCCCCGCACGGTCGGGTCGCGTTCATCAAGTGGCAGGCCACTGTCTGGCGCTACCGCACCGAGGCCACCCAGCGCGCCTACGACGCGCACGCGCCCGACCGGCGGGTGCTCGTCCGCTACGAGGAGCTGCTCGAGGATCCGGCACGCGAGCTGGGCCGCGTGCTCGAGACGATCGGCCTGCCGGCGACGCGCGAGAAGATCGAGGAGGTCGTCGCCAAGCACACGTACGCCAAGGTGCCGGCGGACGAGCGCGGCGCCGGGAAGTTCGTCCGCAGCGCGTCGCCGGGCGCGTGGGCCGACCGGCTGACCGACGAGGAGCGCTCCGCGCTGCTGGACGTGCTCGGCGACGCGGTCCGGGCGCTCGGCTACCGCACCGGGTAGGGCGGCGGCCCGGCCTCGATCAGGTTCTCGACCCCGTCGACCTGCATGTACGCGGCGTAGCCGACGACCAGCAGCGCAAGCAGCGCGAGGACCGGCGCACGCCACGCCGGGCGGCGGTCGAGCACCCACGCCGACGCGGCGTAGACCACCGGCGCGGCGATGAAGAGGATCCGCCCCCAGTCGAGCGCGAACGTGCACGCCACCGCGCAGAGCGCGACGAGCACCGTCCCGCGCCGGGCGAACCGCATCCCGGCCAGCGCGAACGGCGCCACGAGCCACAGCGGCCCGTAGACGCTCGCGAGCCGCCGTAGCTGCGTCCCCGGCGCCTCGAGCGCCTCGGACACGACGTCGGCGCGCCCGCCGAGCAGCGACCCGCCGTACCCGGGGACCTGCTCGCGGCCGACGGTGGGGATCGCGAGGCGGAGCGCGACGAACGCCGCGACCGCGGGCGCGGCGGCGAGCGCGACCGTCCGCAGCACGCGCAGGTCGACGAGCCGCTCGGCCCACACCGCGTACGCCAGCGGGGCGAGGAACAGCGCGCTCTCGCGGTTCAGCGCCCCGACGACCATCGTGGCCGCGAGCGGGAGCGGCCGGCGCTCCACCACGAACAGCGCGCCGGTGACCATGACGAGGATCGTGAGCGGGTCGGGGCTGCGGCCCTGGCGCAGCGAGGCGACGAGCAGCGGCGGCGAGACGGCGAGGGCGATCGCGAGCGGGACCGACACGCGGCGCGACGCGCCGAGCCGCTCGAGCAGCAGCACCAGCACGCCGCCCGCCGCGCCGCTGAACAGCCACGCCAGCGCGCTGAACGAGGCGTCGTGCGAGAACGGCAGGACGTGCACGAGCCACGGCACCGCGACGCGGAACGCGAAGACGTAGGTGTGCGGGGCGAACGGATCGTCCGCCATCCGCTCGTAGATGAGGTCGTCGTCCTGCGGGACCGGCTCGTCGCGCACGAGCGCGTCGAGGACGGCGAGAGCCAGCGCGCCGCCCGCGCCGGCGAGCAGCGCGAGGCGGCGGACGGGGAGCGTTTCGAGCGCGCGCAGGACGCGCGCACGCTAGACCAGCGGCTAGACGCCGCGCTCGCTCGGGTCGGTCACCGGGTCGTACGACGCCTGCCGCGAGCTGGGCGTGGCGGGGCCGGTGGAGGCGTCGACCGTCGGCTGCGAGTGGGCGAACAGGCGCCCGAGCACGCCCAGCGCGAGCGGGAGCGCCGCGAAGACGATGATCGGGATGAGCAGGAGCGGGTTCAGGATGCCGGCGAGCACGAGCGCGAGCCCGACCAAGCCGGCGACGCCGAGGACGCTGGCGGCCATGGGACCTCCGTCCGAGAGTCTTGGTGGTGACCCGGTGATCCCCGCTACGACGCCAGCGCAAGCTCCTGTCGCTGCGCCTCGAACTCGCGCCCGACCTCAGCCAGCGTGCCGAGCATCGCCTCGATCGCGGGCGACTTGTAGCCGTCGCGCAGCGTCGCGGCCTGGATCCGGCGCACCGGCGGCCGCGTCGCGAGCGCGCGGATGACGACGTCGTCGCGGACCGCGAGCAGCGCCAGGTCGGGGATCAGCGACACGCCGACGCCGGCCGCCACGAAGCCCTGGATCGCCAGGTAGTCGTCGGAGTGGAAGGCGATCCGCGGCTCGAAGCCGGCGGCGCCGCAGGCCCGCAGCAGGATCATCGTGTCGGGGCAGCCGCGCTGGGAGCCGGCGAGCCAGGCGTCGTCGCGCAGCTCCTCCAGGCGGATGCGCGGCTTGGCGGCGAGCGGGTGGTCGCGCGGCAGCACGACGTACATCGGGTCGTCGACGATGTGCAGCAGCTCGACGCCGTCGTCGTCCACGGAGCAGAACTCGGCGTCGATCGTCAGGGCGATGTCGGCGTCGCCGGCGCGCAGCTTCGCCGCGGCCTCCTCCGGCTCGGCCGGCTCGAGCGACAGCTCGACCGCCGGGTGGCGCTCGCGGAAGAGCGCGATCGCGCGGGGCATCAGCGTCGCTCCGGCGCTGGCGAACGAGACGAGCCGGACGCGGCCGCCGCGCAGGCCGGCGATGGCCTCCAGCTCGGCCTCGGCGTCGCTGAGCCGGGCGAGGATGACGTCGGTGTGGCGCACCAGCGCGCGGCCGGCGTCGGTGAGGCGGACGCCGCGGGCCGAGCGGTCGACCAGGCGCGCGCCGGCCTCCCGCTCGAGGGCCGCGATCTGCTGCGAGACGGCGGACTGGGTGTAGGCGAGCGAGTCGGCCGCGGCGGAGAAGGACCCCCTCGCCGCGACCTCCCTGAGGACGCGGAGGCGCTTGACGTCGAGCATAAGGTCATCTTATCGCGCTGATGATGGAATGTCACTTGAAGTTATGCCTTGAGCGTCCGACACTCGGAGGGCAAGGAGAACACCCGCAACACCGAGGACCGCCCCCATGACCCACCGCAACTCCCCCACCATCAGCATCCGGGCGGCCACCAACGGCGACGGTCCCGCCCTCGCCCGCCTGGCCGCGCTCGACAGCGCCCCGACCCCGTTCGGGCCGGTGCTGCTCGCCGAGGTCGACGGCCGCCCGCGCGCCGCGCTCAGCCTGCGCGACGACCGCGTGGTCGGCGACCCGTTCGCCCGCACCGACGAGCTCGTCGAGCTCCTGCGCGTCCACGCGCGCGCCACCGCCCAGCGCGAGGACTCCCGCGAGAACCGCGGGCTCGCGCGCCTGCGCCTGGCCGCCTAGCGACGGCGGCGTCCACCGCCTCCCGGGCGCCCTTCCGGCGCCCGGGACGGCCTCCGGCGCCGCATGCACTGGCCGGATGACGGATTGGATTCCGGAGGGTTCCTTGCGTAGCCTCCTGCGCCATGCGGCCTCTCTCGATCGCGTTCTTCGAGCGCGTGCCCGCGCTGCCCGGCACCGCACTCGTGCGGCTCGCCGGCCGCGTCGACCCTGAGCTGACGTCGGGCGCCGAGCCGGTCCTCGTCGTCGACGACGGCCGCACCGCGCGAGAGTTCGCCGCGCTCAAGGCCCCCGACCGCTTCGACGCCCGCTCCGGCGCGTTCGTGCTCCCCTTCGCCGTGCCGGTCGAGGCGCTCGGCCGCCGGCCCGCGTTCGCGCTGCGCGTGGACGGGCGGCTGCTCGACCTGCCGGCACCGCGCGAGCACCGGCTGCGCGAGCGGGCGGCGACGGCGGAGGAGCCCGTGGTCGGAGGGGCGGTCGCGCCGGTGGAGGAGGCGCCCGTTGTCGAGGAGGCGCCCGCGGTGGAGGACGCGTCGTCCGTCGAGACGCCGCTCCCCGCAGACGCCGCCGCGCCCGTCGATGCGTACCCGGCCGCAGCGGCCGACGCCGCCGAACGTGACCACGCCGCCGCAGCGCAGGCCGCGGAGCGCGAGCGCGCCGCCGCGGCCGAGGCCGTGCAGGCCGCCGAGCGCGAGCGGGCCGCCGCCGCCGAGCGCCTGCGCGACGCCGAGGCGCGCAACCGCGAGCTGGCCGCGCGCGCCGAGCTCGCGCAGCAGCGCGCCGCCGAGCTGACCGCCGACCTCGAGCGCGCCCGCGCGGCCGCCGCGGAGGAGGTCCGCCGCCGCGACGGCGAGCTCGCCGAGTCGCGCGAGCAGCTCCGCGAGGCGATCGAGGAGGCGGCCCGGACCGCGGCCGAGCTGGCCGCCGCCCGCGCCGCCCGCGACGACGCCGAGCGCGCCCGCCGCGCCGCCGAGACGCGCGCCGCCGCGAGCGCGGAGGCGCGCACGATCGCCGAGGCCCGGGCGCGCAGCGCCGACCAGGCCCGCGAGGCGGCGGAGAAGGCGGCCCGCGAGGCCGTCCAGGCGTCCGAGACCGTTCGCGAGCGGATCGCGCAGGTCGCGGCGGTCGAGGGCCGGCTCGCCGAGGCCCGCGACCGCACCGCGCAGCTCGAGCGGGAGCTGCGCGACGCCCAGGAGCTTGCCAGCGCCGCCCGCGCCGAGGCCGCCGAGGCGTCGGCGCTGCTCGAGAGCGAGCGCCGCGCCCGCGAGGACGCCGAGGAGCGCGAGCGCCGCGCGATCGCGGACGCCGAGGAGCGCGAGCGGCGCGCCCGCGAGGACGCCGCCGCCCGCGGCCAGGCCGAGCTGCGCGCCGCGCGCGAGGCCGCCGAGCGTCGCCACGCGGAGCTGGAGGCCGCCCGCGCCCAGGCCGAGCAGCGGCTGCGCGAGGCCGTCGAGCGCGCCGAGCGCGCCGAGGCGCTGGTGGCCGAGCGCGCCGGCCAGGCCGACGACCGCGGCGAGGAGCTGATCGCGGCCCGCCGCGAGGTCGAGCAGCTCGAGGGCCGCGTCGGCGCGCTGGAGCGCGAGCTGGCCGAGGCGCGCCAGGCCGCCCGCGCGGTCGAGGGCGAGCGCGACGAGGCCGCGACCCAGCGCGCCGACCTCGAGCAGCAGCTCACCCAGGCCGCCGCCGCGCTCGAGCAGGCGCGGGCCGAGCGCGACGCGCTCGCCGCCGGCCGCGACGACTACGCGGAGGAGGTCGCCGAGGCGCGCCGCCGCGCCGAGGCGGCGACGGCCCAGCGCGACGACGTCGTGGGTCAGCTCGCCGAGCTGCGCCGCGAGCTGGAGGCGGCCGAGGAGCGGGCGGGCGAGCGCGAGGAGGCGCTGCGCGGCAACGTCGAGAGCGCCGAGCGGCGCGTCGAGGAGCTCCGCGGCCGGCTCGAGGAGGCCCGCCGCAGCGAGTCCGCCGCGACCGCCCGCGCCAGCGAGCTCGAGCGCCAGGTCGCCGGCCTGGAGGCCCGCGCGGCCGAGGCCGAGGCCCGCCGCGAGGAGCTGACCGACCAGGTCCGCGCGCTCCGCACCCGCCTCGACGAGGTCGCCCGCGCGCGCGCCGTCGCCGAGCGCACCCTCGCGGAGGCCGCCGGCGCCCGCGACGCCGCCGAGAAGGAGCTGGCCGCGGTCCGCCAGGAGCTGGCCACCGCGCAGCGCGAGCTGGGCGAGGCTCGCGCGACCGCCGAGGCGATGGGTGCCGAGCTGGGAGAGGCCCGCGCGACCGCCGACGCGATGGGCATCGAGCTCGACCTGCGGCGCAGCGAGCTGGACGAGGCCCGTGCCGCCGCCGCGCAGGTCGAGCAGCGGCTCGCCGAGGCGCGGCGCCGCGCCGAGGCGCTGGGGGAGGAGCGCGCGACGCTTGCCGCCGAGGGCGACCGCCGCGTCGCGGAGCTGGAGGCCGAGCACGCCGAGCGGCTCGCGGAGGCCGAGCGCCGGCGCGAGCAGCTCGAGGCCGAGCACGCCGAGCGGCTCGCCGAGGCGCGCCGCGAGCGCGAGGCGGCGCTCGAGGCGGCACGCGACGAGCGCGAGGCGGCGCTGGAGGCCGCGCGCCGCGAGCACGAGGAGCAGCTCGCCGCGACAAGCGGCCGCGTCGACGACCTCGACGCCGAGATCGCCCGCCGCGTCGCCGCGGTCGAGGCCGAGGCGGCCCGCCGCGTCGAGGGCATCGAGGCCGAGGCCGCCCGCCGCGCCGAGCAGCTCGAGGCCGACGCCGCACAGCGCATCGAGGCGCTGCGCACCGAGCGCGAGCAGCTCGAGGCAGACCACGCAGAGCAGCTCGCCGCCGTCCGCCGCGAGGCCGAGGAGCAGCTCGCCGCCGCCCAGCGCGACGCCCAAGAGCAGCTCGCCGCCGCCCAGCGCGAGCGCGAGCAGCTCGAAGCCGCGCAGCAGGAGCGCCTCGCGGCCGCCCAGCGCGAGGCCGACGAGCGGCTCGCCGCGGCCCAGAGCGAGCGCGAGCAGCTCGAAGCCGCGCAGCGGGAACGCCTCGAAGCCGCGCGCCGAGAGGCCGAGGAGGCGCTCGAGGCCGCGCGACAGGAGCGCGAGCGGCTCGAGGCCGAGCAGCAGGAGCGCCTCGCCGCAGCGCAGCGCGAGCGCGACGAGCTGGAGGCCGAGCACGAGGAGGAGCTGGCCGAGGCCCGGCGCGCCGCCGAGGTCCTCGCCGCCCGCCACGAGGAGCAGCTGGCCGCCGCCCGCGCGGCCGCCGAGGAGCTGGAGGCCGAGGCCGCCCGCCGCCTGGCGTCGGTCGAGGCCGAGGCGGCGAAGTGGACCGAGGAGGTCCAGGCGCAGGCGCGCGCGCACGCCGAGGCGCTCGCGGCCGAGCGCGACCGGGCGATGGCCGAGGCGTTCGAGCTGGCCGGCGAGCGCGACCGGCTCGACGGCGAGCGCACCGAGGCGCTCGTGCGCGTCACCGCGCTGGAGGCCGAGCTCGCGAACGCCCAGGGCGAGCTGGACGCGCTGCGCGCCGGCAGCGACGAGCTGGCCGAGGCGCGCGCCCGCGTCGACGCGCTGGCCGGCGACCTCGACGCGGCCCGCGAGCAGCTGCACCAGCTCGAGCGCGAGCGCGACGTCGCCGACGAGCGCGCCGCGGCCGCCGAGCGCGAGCGCGACCACGCCCTCGCCCAGCTCGAGGCCGCCCAGCGGCAGGCCGGCGCCCTGGAGCGCGAGCTGGGCGCGGCGGCCGAGCGCGTCGGCGCGCTCGAACGCGAGGTCGAGGCGCGCGGCGCGCACGCCGAGGCCCTCGGCCGCGACCTCGAGGCGGCGCGCCAGCGCGTCGGCCGCCTGGAGAGCGAGCACAGCGCGGGCCGGCGCACCGCCGAGCAGCTCGAGCGCGACCTCGACGCGACGCGGATGCTGCTGGAGGAGCTCGAGGAGGACCGCGCCGCGGGCCGCGACCGCGCCGGCACCCTCGTCGCGGAGCTGGACGAGGCCCGCAGCCGCCTCGCCGAGCTGCAGCGCGAGCGCGACGCCGGGCGCCAGCGCGCGTCCGAGCTGGAGCGCGACCTGCACGCCGCGCGCGAGCGGCTCGGCGCGCTCGAGCGCGAGCGCACCGCCGGCGACCAGCAGCACGAGTCGCTCCTGCGCGCGCTCGAAGCCGCACGCGAGCGCGTCGCGGCGCTCGAGGCCGAGCGCGCAGGCGCCGCCGAGCGCCTGGCGTCGCTGACCGAGGAGCGCGACGGCGTGAAGGAGCGGCTCGCCGCGCTGGCCGAGGAGCGCGAGCGCGAGGACGACGACGCCGAGCGGCTCGCCCTCGAGCTGACCGAGGCGCAGGTCCGCGCCGAGACGCTCGAGCGCGAGCGCGACGAGGCGCTCGCCGAGGCGGAGCGGCTGCGCGCCGAGGAGCGCGAGCGCGAGGAGCGCGCCGCGGCGCTCGAGCTGCAGTTGGAGGCGCTCGCCGACCGCGAGGCCGAGGCGCGCCGGCTGCGGTCCGAGCTGGAGGCGCTGCGCGAGCAGGCCGCCGCCGCCGAGCGCCAGAGCTCCGAGCGCGCGGCGCTCGAGGAGCGCCTGCGCGACGTCGCGCGCGTCGTCCGCCAGGGCGTCGACCACGCCGCCGAGCTGGAGAGCCGCGTCCTGCACCTGCGCGGCGCGCTGCGCGAGCGCATCGACGGGGAGCCGCTCACGCCGGCCGAGGCCGCCCTCGTCGAGCGGGTGCGCGAGCGCGCCGCCGACGGGATGCACGAGGCGGACGAGCTCGCGCGCCGCGCCGCCGACCTGCACCGCCGGCTGCACGAGTACGCGGTCACGCGCTCGTAGAAGCGGCTCCGGAGGCGCGGAGGGTCGCGCTAGGCTGCGCCCATGGACGCCGACCGTCCGCCGGAGCGAGACCCGCTCGACGAGCTCGCGGAGCTGGCCGACGAGCTGCTGCGGCAGGCGACCGACGTCCGCCGCCAGTGGACCGAGCTGGGCGAGACCCTGGGGCTCGAGCCGGCCGGTCCGTCCCCGCCGCGCGCCGCCCGGCCCGCGCAGCGCGGCGCCGACGGCGAGGCGGGGAGCTGGCCGGAGGCCGACCCGGTGCGGCTGGTCGCGCTCGACATGATGCTGTCGGGCCGCTCGCGCGAGGAGGTCGGCGAGTACCTGCGCGCGACGTTCGGCGAGGACGTCAACCCCGCCGTCCTCGACGAGATCTTCAGCGAGCCGAGCTAGCCGCCGGCCGCGCCCGCGACGTGCGCGGCGACCCGACGGGCCTCGGCCTCGAGCGTCCGCTCGCGCGCGAGCGCCAGCCCGCGGCGCGCGCGCCGGGCCCGGCCGTCCTCGTCCTCGACCAGCGAGCGGATCGCCGCGACGAGCGCGTTCCGGTCGCGCGGGGGCACGAGCAGCCCGGCCGCGCCGCCGTCGAGGGCGGCCCGCACGCCGCCAACGTCGGTGGCGACGACCGGCGTGCCGGCCGCGAGCGCCTCCAGCAGCACCTGCGGCACGCCCTCGGTCACCGCGACGTGGACGAACGCGTCGGCCGCCGCGTACCGCGCCATCAGCGCCTCGCCCGGCGGCACGAACCCGGGCAGCTCGACGCGGTCGCCGATCCCCAGCTCCTGCGCCCGCGCGAGCACCGCGTCCGCCATGCGCCCCGTCCCGATCCACGTCAGCCGCCACTCGCGGTCGCCGCCCGCCGACAGCTCCGCCAGCGCCTCGACCAGCAGCAGCGGGTTCTTCTCCGGCTCGATCCGCCCCACGGTGAGCAGCTCGACGGCCCGCGGCGGCGCCGGGCGCGGCTCGGCCGCGACCTCGCGCTCGCGCACGAGCGAGACCGTCATCGCCAGCAGCCCCGGCCGCGGCCCGCCGTAGCGGCGCTCCAGCGAGGTGCCGACCACGGTGGCCGGCACCCTTCGCGCCAGCGCCCGCCACGCCCGGTCGAGCACCCACAGCGGCGCCAGCAGCGGCGCCGCCCCGCGCCGGCGCAGCCGCGCCGCGAAGTACCGCATCGTGTCCTGCCGCACGCCGAGGACCACCCGCCGGCCGCGCGCCAGCGCGAGCAGCGCGAGCAGCAGCGAGACCGGGTGCGGGCCGAACGTCCACACCACGTCGACCCGCCCGACGCCGCGCCACAGCGCGGGCACGGTGCGCGCCAGCGCGGCGGCGAACCGGCCGACGTGCGCGAGGCTCGGGTACCACGGCAGCGGCGCGACGACCGGCCCGGCCGCGAGCGGGTACGTCGCGCCGGCGCCGTCCGGGGCCTCGCGGCCGAACAGCACCAGCTCGTCGAAGTGGCGCCCGACCTCGCACCCGAACCGCAGGAACGGCAGCGTCTCGAAGTTCGTCAGCACGCGCCCGTCCTCGCCAGTGCGGTACATCGCGTCGATGTAGAGGCCGAGCCTCATCGGGCGCCGCGCGCCAGGCGCGCGAGCGCCGCGACCGGCGGGCCGAAGCGCGCGCAGCCCAACAGGAAGCCCGCGCCCCAGGCGACGTGCATGGTCGCCAGCACGGCCGGGAGCGCCGCGGCGTCGCGCGCGGGGGCCCCGCGCGCCGCCGCGCGCGCGGCGGTGGCGGCCAGCCCGCACGCCCAGGCGGCCACGCCCGCGCGCGCGGCCCTGCGCTGCGGCCCGGGCAGCACGCCCGCGACGGCCGCGAGCACGAGCCCCGGCGGCAGGACGTGCGAGCGCCGCATCCCGCCCGGGCGGTGGCGGGCGGTCTTCGCGCGGTACTGCCCGTAGCGCCAGTACTGGCGGGCGAGCCCGCGCAGGCTGTCGCGCGGCACGTAGCGCGCGGCCATCTCCGGGACGCACACGATCCGCCCGCCCGCCGCACGGATCCGCGCGGCCAGCTCGCCGTCCTCGTTGATCGGCCATCCCTCGTCCCAGCCGCCGTGCTGGATCAGCGTCTCGCGCCGCCACACGCCGGTGAACCCGCTGTCGACCTCGATCTCCTCCTGCGCGTACCGGAAGCTCGCGCCCCCGAACCCCATCGGCGTCGAGAGCGCGAGCGCCACCCGCCGCGACCAGCGCCCGCGGCCCTCGGCCAGCTGCGGCCCGCTGACCCACGCGACGTCCCCGCGCCCCAGGCGCTCGATCCCGCGCGCGAGGTAGTCGGCCGGGTACCACGTGTGCGCGTCCATCCGCGCGACGTACTCGCCGCGCGCCGCGCGCAGCCCGATGTTGAGCGCGTTGGGGATCAGCCGGGCGGGGTTGGCGAGCACGCGCACGCGCGGGTCCTCCGCGGCGACCCGCGCGAGGATCTCGGGCGTTCGATCGGTCGAGCCGCCGTCCACGGCGAGGATCTCCAGCCCGCCCGGCGGGTCCTGCCCGCGCATCAGCGCGAGCGAGTCCTCCAGGTGCTCCTCCTCGTTCAGGATCGGCACGAGGACCGAGACGGCGGGGGCTGCGTCCACCGTCAGCGCGCCGCAGCCGGGACGGGATCGGGGGCGCGCGCCGCGATCCCGCGCAGCACGACGCCGAGCGCGAGCAGCACCCACAGCCGCTGGTCGCCGCCGGCGGAGATGAAGAACAGCGCCACGAGCCACGCGAGCTGCGCGACGAACAGCGCGCTGCCGAGCGACGCGAGCGCGGGCTGGCCGCGCGCCGCGAGGTCGCGCGCCGCGCGGTAGGTGATCGCCAGGAACGAGATCACGAGCGCGGCGAACAGCGCGAGCCCGACGAGCCCCAGCTCGGTCAGCACCTGCAGGTACGTGTTGTGCGCGACGTGGGGCCGGTCGACGATCTGCGCCGCCTCGGTCAGCTGCCCCGGCCGGCGGACGTACCGGTGCGCCTCGACGGCGAAGTCCGAGATCCCGACGCCGGTCACCGGGTGCTCCTGACCGACGCGCCACGCGACCGTCCACAGGTCCGACCGGCCGTTGCCGCCGCCGTCCATGCGGGTGACGCGGTCCCACGCGCCGGGCGTCGTCGCCAGCATGAGCGCGACGAGCCCGGCCAGCAGCGCCACGCCGGCGAGGATCTGCAGCCGGTGGCGGCGGACGAGCACCAGCGCGGCCGCCATCGCCGCCAGCAGCGCCAGGAACCCGCCGCGCGACTGGGTCGCGGCCAGGCCGACCGCCAGCAGGAACACCGCCACGCCGATCGCCCAGCGCCACAGCGCCGACCGCGTCGTCGCCGCCAGGCCGGCGGCGAGCACGATCGCCGGGACGATCCCCGCGGCGAGGTAGTTGGGGTCCGACGAGCCGCCCTTGAGGCGCCCCTCGGTGTGGGTCGCGGTCTCGATCGCGCTGTCGACCGGGTGCAGCCCGGTGGCGGCGAGGCCGATCGAGACCGACAGCACCGCCCCGAAGACGAACGCCGCGACGACCAGCCGCACGTCGCGCTCCGTGCGCAGCGTGGTGGCGAAGATGGCGAAGACGAGCGCCGCCACGTAGAGGTTGCTCGCCTCGGCCAGCGCCCGCCCGTAGTCCTCGGCCAGCGCGATGGAGCAGGTCGCCCAGACGACGAGCGCGACGAGCGCGATCACCAGCGGGGCGCGCCGCGCGAGGCCCGTGGTCCCGGCCACGCGCCGGTCGCGGGCGCTGCCCAGCCACGCGGCGAGCACGACGAGCGACGCGAACGTCGGCCCGACGGCGACGGCCGGCAGGTACTGGATGAACGGGATCGGCGTCCACAGCACGAGCGCGAGGCGCAGGTTCATGAACGCGATCGGGACGAACGCGAGCGCGGCGACGAACCCGACGCCGAGCGCCGGGCGGACCGCGATGAGCAGGCCGGAGAAGAGCGCGGCGCCGGCCGCGAGCAGCGCCACGACCGGCGGCGAGAGCAGCGGAAGCTGCCGGGCCGCCATCGCGCTACCCCCCGGCGCGGGTCAGCGCACGCCGGCCGCGCTGGCGGGCCGGCATGCCGTACGTGTGGTAGCGGTTCGTGCGCGACCCCGAGACGCCGACCACGATCAGCCCGGCCGGCTCGACGCCGGCCCGCGCGAGCAGGTCGCGCATCGCCTCGAGCTCCTGGCGCTGCGTGTTGTTCGGCCGCGCGACGACGACCACGTCGTCGACGTGCGGGACGAGCCGCAGCGCGTCGCTGACCTCGCCGAGCGGGGCGGTGTCGAGGATCACGTAGTCGGCCAGCTCGCGCGCCTCGCCGAGGATGTCCCCGAGGCGGCGGGTGAGCGCCGACAGCAGCAGCGCGTCGCCCTCCCCCGTGCCGGCGGGCGCGACCCGCAGCGGGGGAAGCTGCGGCGCGGGGACGAGCACGTCCTCCAGCCGCTGGCGGCCGGAGACGAGCGAGACGAGCCCGCCGGAGTCGGGCAGGCGCAGCAGGCGGCCGACGTCCGGCTTGCGCAGGTCGAAGTCCATGACGATCACGCGGTTGCCGGCCGCGACGAGCGCGAGCCCGAGGTGGATCGCGGCGCTCGTCTTGCCGTCGGCGCTGTTCGCGCTCGTGACCATGACGACCCGCGGCTTGTTGTTCTCCTGGTCGAGCTGGACCTGCAGCGTGCGGTACGCCTCGCGCGCCGCGGGCGGCAGCGAGAGCGACCCCGCCGAGCGGCCGGAGACCTTCGGGATCCGCGCGAGCACCGGCAGCGGGTAGAGCGAGAGCAGCTCGTCCACGTCGCGCACGCGCCGGTTCCCGGCCTCCGTGAGCAGCGCCGCGCCCGCGCCGAGCGCCAGCCCGGCGAGCGCCGCGAGGATGATGACGAGCGCCGGGGGCGGCCCCGTGGCGGACGTCGGCGTGATGGCGCGCTGCGCGCTCGACAGCGTCGGGTCGCGGCCGCTGGAGATGCGCCGCAGCTGGGAGAGCTCGGCGCGCGTCTCCTCCGACGCGGTGTCCGGCGCGAGCTCGGTGCCGTCGCCCTCGACCGCCTCGATCAGCGTCGCGATCTGCTGGCGCAGGATCTCCGCCCGTGCGGCGAGGGACGCGTCGACGAACGTGTTGGCCAGGCGTGCGGCGACGCGCCCGTCGTTCGCCTCGGCGGTGACCGCGAGGATGTTGCTCTGGCCCTGCGGCTCGACCGAGACGTTGTCCTGGACGGTCGTCCGGGTGTAGCCCCGGCCCATCCGCGCCGCGGTCAGCTCGGCCGCCCTTGCGGACTCGACGAGCGTTGCGGCGGTCTGGAGCGTTCGCGTGGGATCGTTCGACTCGCGCAGCAGCTGCAGGCCGAACAGCGAGTTGGCGTCGGCCGGCATCGGCGTGACCAGCACCTCGGCCGTGGCCTTGTAGACCGGCTCCTTGCGCGTCACCCACAGCGCCGCGGCGCCGACCGTGAGCAGCGCGACGCCGATCAGGACGAACGGATGGGCGCGCATCGCGCGCAGGTACTGCGCGAGCGCGCCCTCCTGCCGCGGGGCGGCGGCGACGGTGGGCGAGAGGCGATCCAAGCCCAGGGAGTGTAGAGGGAGGGGCGCCCATACCATCCCGGGCCGCATGCGCCCGCTCCGCGTCCTCGCCGCGATCGACAGCCTCACGTGGGGCGGCGCCGAGATGCTGCTCGGGGACTTCGCCGCCGGCGCGCCCGCCGCGGACCTAGACCTCTCGGTCATCTACCTGCAGGGCGTGGACGAGAGCCCGGCGCGGGCGCGCCTGCGCGCACATGGGCTCGAGCCGACGCTCGTGCCGATCACGCTGCTGTACGACCCGCGCAGCGCGGCACGAGTGCTCAGGCACGTCCGGAGCGAGCGGCCGGACGTCGTCCACACCCACCTGGGCAACGCCGACCTGCTCGCCGGGCTGTCGGCGCGGGCCTGCGGCATCCCCTTCTTCTCGACGCTGCACGTGATGGCGTGGGACCACACCGGCCGCGAGCAGGTCAAGAGCCGGCTGATGGCCGCCGCCCGGCGTCGCGCGCACCGGGTGATCGCGGTGTCGGACGCCGCACGCGAGGCGTACCTGGCGACCGGGTGGGACCGGCCCGAGCACGTCGTGACCGTCCACAACGGGATCCCGGGCCGCGCGCGCCGGGGCGCCGGCGCGGCGGTGCGGGCGGAGCTGGGGCTGGCGCCGGAGGACGTGGTGGTGACGACGCTCGGCGTGCTGCGGGAGGGCAAGGGCCACGACGTGGCGATCGCCGCGGTCGCGGAGCTGCGCGAGCGGTTCCCGGCGCTGCGGCTGCTGGTCCTCGGCGAGGGGCCCGAGCGCGCGGCGATCGAGCGGCTCGCGGCGCCGCTGGGCGACCGGGTCGTGCTCGCCGGCCAGCGCGGCGACGTCATGGAGGTGCTCGACGCGACCGACGTCCTCCTGCACCCCACGCGGATCGACGCGTTCCCGACCGCGCTGCTCGAGGCGGCGGCGGCGAGCCTCCCGGTGGTGTCCACGCGGGTCGGCGGCGTGCCCGAGATCGTCGCGGACGGGACGACCGGAGTCCTCGTCGCGCCGCCCCCGTCGGCCGGCGCCGTGGCCGCGGCGCTCGCGCGGCTGCTGGAGGACCCGGCGCTCCGCGCGCGGATGGGTGCCGCGGGACGGCGCACCTTCGAGGAGCGGTTCACCGCCGAGGCGTGGGCGCACCGCCTGCGGGCGCTCTACGAGGAGGCGCTCGCCGCGCGCAGCTGACCGCGGCCCGCCGGCGCCCTCCGCGGGCGGCCCGGCCGCGCGTCGAGGAGCACGGCCTCGG
>DASZEJ010000175.1:0-13953 GCA_035940955.1 Solirubrobacteraceae bacterium | reverse complement strand
GCCCGGGTTGATGTCCCGCATCACCATCCGCCTGCTCGCCCTCGCCGCCGCGCTACGCCACAACCAGCTGGCCGGCACCTCGGACCGCAGCCTCATCGCCTACGACCACTGACACCGGCCAATCGGAATCGATCATCTAGCGGGCGAGGACGTGAAAGCCCTGCAACTGCAACGGATCTTGCACGGCCGCGACGGATCCCGAACCCGGCGCCGCGCGGCGTCTTCGCCAGTTCCCGGCCGCGAGGCCGTTGAAGCGGCATGCGCCGCACGCTCGCCGCCGCCGTCGCGCTGCTCGCCGTCCTCGCCGCCCCGGCCGCGGCCGACTACGGCGACGACTGCGCGCCGCTCGGGCCGCAGGTGCAGACGACCGCGTGCCACGGCGCCGACGTCGTCAGCCGCGACGCCGCCGCGCTGACCGCCGACCACGAGCCGGCGGTCGCCGCGTACGAGCGGTCGTGGACGCACCGCGCCCTGGCGTTCCAGCACGCGCTCGGCGACGGCGTGCCGCTGCGCGACGCGCCGTGGCTCGGGACCCACAACTCGTTCAACAGCATCGCCGAGATGGGGCCGGCGGTGTCGGTGACGGACTCCAACCAGCAGCTCTCGCTCGTCCACCAGCTGCGGGTCGACGTGCGGTCGCTCGAGCTCGACCTCCACTGGTTCCCGAGCGCGCGCGCCGGCGGGATGGCGCCGGTCGTCTGCCACGCCGAGGGCGGCGCGGGGTGCTCGGTGGAGAAGCCGCTCGCCGAGACGCTGCCGCCGATCGCCCGCTGGCTGCGCGACCATCCCCGCCAGGTCCTCCTGCTGTACCTCGAGAACCAGCTGCGCGGCGCGGAGGGCTCGGACGCCGCCGCGGCGGTGATCGAGGCGCAGCTCGGCGACCTGCTGTACCGGCCGAGCGGCGCGCCGGGCGAGTGCGTCGACCTGCCGCTCGACCGCACGCGGGCGGACGTGCTGGCCGCCGGCCGGCAGGTGGTCATCGTGAGCAACTGCGGCGACGGGGCGGCGTGGCGCCGGGTGTCGTTCGGCTGGTCGACGCACCGCGAGACCCGCCCGCGCGACTTCTCCTGCCACGCCGACTTCACGCGGGCGGAGTACGACGCGAGGATCGTGCGCTACTTCGAGGACGACACCTGGCTGACGTCGGCGGCGTCGAACGCGGGCGCCGCCGAGCGCGACGACGGCATCGACGCCGCGACCGCGCGCGAGATGGTGCGCTGCGGCGTCGACCTGCTCGGCTTCGACCAGCTCGCCGCGGGCGGCGACCGGCACGACGCGCTGGTGTGGAGCTGGGCGAAGGGTCAGGACGTCGGCGCGTCGTGCGCCGCCCAGCGCCCGGCCGACGGCCGCTGGGTCGCCGAGCCGTGCCGCGAGAAGCGCCGCTTCGTCTGCCGCGCCCCCGACGGGTCCTTCACGGTGACCCGCCGGGTCCGCCGCGGCGACGACCCCCCGGCCGGCTGCGGCGCCCCGCGCACCGGGTGGGAGAACGAGCGCGCCCGGGCCGCGGCGGGCGGCCGGACGGTCTGGCTGGCGGTGGGGTAGCCGCTACCGCCCCACGACCCGCGTCGCCGCCGCCTTCCACGTCGCCACCACCTCCACCCCCGGGCGGAGCCCGAGCCGCTCGGCCGACGCCGCGGTGATCTCGGCGGCGAGCGGCTGCGGGCGGGCGAGGGCGACGCGGGCTCGGTTCCCGACCGCGGTCACCGCGGTGACGCGGGCGCGGAGGTGGTTGCGGGCGGAGGTGTCCGGCGCGGCGCCGTCGACCGGCTCGATCGCGATCTCCCACGGGAAGACGCTCACCGCCGCCGGGCCGGAGGCGGCGTCGGTGCTGAGCACCGTGCCGCCGCCGTCGAGGTCGACCGCGGTGAGCCCTCCCTCCGCCGGCCGCGCCGTGCCGGTGAGCACCACGGCGCCCGCGAAGTCGGCGACGAACGCGGTGCGCGGCTGGGCGGCCAGCTCGGTCGCCGTTCCCTCCTGGACGATCGCCCCGGCGTCCACGATCCCGACGCGGTCGCCGAGCTCGGCGGCCTCGGCGAAGTCGTGCGTCACGAGCAGCGCGGGGACGCCCGCCTCGTCGAGCACCTGCCTGAGCGCCCGGGCGGCGCTCGCGCGGGTGCGCGCGTCGAGGGCCGACAGCGGCTCGTCGAGCAGCAGCGCGTCCGGGCGGCGGGCCAGCGCGCGGGCGAGCGCGACGCGCTGGCGCTCGCCGCCGCTCAGCGCCGCAGGCCGCGCGCCGGCGACGTGCGCCACGCCGAAGCGCTCCAGCAGCTCGAGCGCGCGGGCGCGCCGCCCCCGGCCGCGCATCGGGTACGCGACGTTCTGCCACGCCGTCATCGCCGGGAACAGCGCGTACTCCTGGAACACGTACGCGCACCTGCGCTCCTCCGGCGCCAGCGCGACGCCGCGCTCGGTGTCGAGCCACGTCCGCCCCGCGCAGGCCACCCGCCCGCGCTCCGGCCGCAGCAGGCCGGCGGCGATCCGCAGGACGGTCGTCTTCCCCGCGCCGGACGGGCCGGCGAGGGCGAGGCACCGGCCGCTGTCGACGCGCAGCGCGACGTCCACGTCGACCGCGCCGACCCGCGTGCGCGCCTCAAGCTCGAGCATGGCCGAGCACCTCGCCGCCGCGCACGAGCTTGACCGCCAGCAGGATCCCGCCCGACACGCCGACCAGGACCGCCGACAGCGCGAGCGCCGCGTCGAAGTCGGTCGCGAACCGGTCGTAGATGGCGAGCGGCGCGGTCTGGGTGACGCCCTGCAGCGAGCCGGCGAACATGAGCGTCGCGCCGAACTCGCCGAGCGCCCGGCCGAGCGCGAGCGCGCCGCCCGCCGCCAGGCCCGGCGCGGCGGTCGGGACGACGACGCGCAGGAACGTCCGCGCCTCGGACGCGCCGAGCGTGCGCGACGCGTCGACCAGCGCCGGGTCCACGGCGGCGAACGCGGCCTGCGCCTGGCGGACGTAGAAGGGCGAGGCGACGAAGGTCAGCGCGGTGACGACGGCCGCGGTCGTGAGCGGCAGGCGGACGCCGAGGTCGGCGAGCGGCCCGCCGAGGATGCCCTCCGGGCCGAGCGCCGCCAGCAGCGCGATGCCGGCGACGGCCGGCGGCAGGACGAGCGGCAGCTCGACCAGCGTCACGGCGAGCGCGCGGCCGGGGAAGCGGCGGCTGGCGAGCAGCCACGCCACCGGCGTGCCGGCCGCGACGATGATCGCCAGGGCGAGCACCGTCGTCCGCAGGCTGAGCCACAGCGCCTCGGCGGTCCCCTCCTCCCCCAGGCTGTCGACCAGCCGGGCGGGCGACGTGTCGACGAAGATCGCGACGATCGGGAGCGTGAGGAACGTGAGCGCCGCGGCGGTGGCGACGCCGAGGAGCGCTGCGAACCAGCCCCTCATCGCCCCGGCGGGGGGCCGAAGCCCGCGGAGCGCAGCGCGCCGGCGCATCGGCCGCGCCGCAGGCCGGCGACGAACGCGCGCGCCTCCTCGGCGGCGTCGGTGCCGGTGACGGCCGCGGCGGCGTACGCGACCTCGGGCTGCAGGCGGTCGGGCAGGGGGAGCGCGCGCAGGCCGGCGGCGCCGGCGTCGGTGCGGTAGACGAAGCCCGCGTCGGCGGCGCCCTGCGCGAGCTTGCCGACGATCCCCTTGACGTCGGGCTCCTCGGAGCGCACGTTCGCGAGGACCCGCCGCGCCCGCCGCGCCCCCAGCCGCGCGATGACCTCGCGCGTGTAGTCGCCGATCGGGACGCCCTCCGAGCCGATCGCCAGCCGCAGGCCGGCGCGCTCGAGGTCCTCCAGCGCGTCGACCGTACCGCGCGGCGGCGTCGCGAGCACGAGCCGGTTCGTGGCGAAGGTCGCCGGGCGCTCCAGCAGCCCCTCGCGCGCGAGCTGGTCGGGAAGCCTCGTGTTCGCGGCCGCGTAGACGTCCGGGCGCACGCCCTTGCGGATCTGCGCCGCCAGCTCGTCGGACCCGGCGAACTGCAGGCGGATGCGCGGCTCCTGCTCGCTGTTTGCGCACTCGGTCAGCGCGCCGCGCAGCGACGCGGCGGCCGACACGACGAGCGCGTCCGGGTCGTCGTCCCCGCAGCCCGCTGCGATCGCCGCGCCCGTCGCGATCGCGGCGACCACCGCCCGCCTCACCCGCGCTCGACCATCACCGACGTGGCCTTGACCGCGGCCGTCGCGGGGACGCCGGCGGCGAGCCCGAGCTCCTCGACCGCGTCGCGCGTCACCGCCGCGGACACCCGGAACGGCCCGGCGTCGATCTCGACGATCGCCATGACGCCGTCGACCTCGACCGACCGGACGATGCCGGGGAACCGGTTGCGCGCCGACAGCGGCGCGCCGGTCGCGTGCCGGCGCGGCCGGGCGGCGAGCCGCTCGACCTCGGCCTGCGGGACGAGCCGCCGGTTGCGGGCGTCGCGGACCGTCGCGAGCTTCCCGTCGCGGTCCCAGCGCCGGAGCGTGTCGACGCTGACGCCGAGCGCGCGGGCGGCGTCGCCGAGGGAGAGGTTTCCGCCGGCCATCGTGCCTAAGCATTGCATAGGCAGCGCGAGCGGCATCGACGGAGCGCGGACCCAGCGGAGCGGATCCTCTGGCGGCGACGCCCGCGCCCGGGAGCGCCGCCCTCCGCCGATCTGCGACGCTCTCCCGGTGCGCGACCTCGTCCCCCGCCCGTGGCTCGTCGCCGGTGTCGCGCTCCTGGTCGCGGGCGTCGTCATCGCGATCGTCGCCGACGGGAAGGGCGACGTCGTCGGCTTCGGCGTCGGCGGGGCCGGCGCCATCCTGCTCGTGGGTCTGGCGTTCTACGCGGTCGGGCGCAGCGAGGACCGCGACCGCGAGCAGCGGCCGACCGGCTGAGCGACGCGGATCCCGCGGCGGACCCGTCGCGAATCTGCCCCGCCGCCCGCCGGCGGCGGCCCTCCTCGTCCCTACCGCGCCGGCGGGCGGAGGAGCAGCGACGCGCGGACGCGGTCGGCCTGGGTGGCCCGGCCGGACAGCTGCGCCGAGCGACGGGGATCGCGCTCGGGCTGGGCGGAGAGCTTGCTGCTGGGGTTGCGCTTCATTTGGGTGGCCTCCCGTGGCCGGTTCCGCAGTCGGCCCGGTTAGACGGCAGCCGGCGCGCGGACTTGCGTGACCTCTACGACATGCAATACGGCCGCCCGGACGTCACAGCGTCAGGCACGGCGCGAAGCCCCCAACTCCCGCGCGCCATCATACGCATGTGCTCGCGTCGGTCGTCGCCGCGCTCGCCCTCGCCGCCCCCGCGCCCGCCGCGCCGCTGCCCACCACGCCGGACGGCCTGGCCGACGCGCTCGCGCAGGCGCACGACCGCGTCGCTGCCGAGGTCGACGCCTGGCGGCGCGACGGCGACCCGTCGCGCGGCGGGGCGCCGGAGACGCTCCAGCTCGAGGCGCTCTGGCAGCAGCGGATCTACCGCCATCTGGCGCGCCATCCCAGGACCGCCCGCCGCACGATCCGCCGGCTCCCCGCCCGGCTGCGCGCGAACGCCCGCCTGACGACCCGCGCGCTGCGCAGCCTCCTCACCCTGTCGGCGCGGACCCCGATCACCCGGCGCTCGACGCTCCGCATCGGCCGCGCCCAGCCCGCCGACCGGCTCCTGGGCCACTACCGCGCGGCGCAGCGCCGCTTCCGGGTCGGCTGGCACGTCCTCGCCGCGGTCAACCTGGTCGAGTCGAGCTTCAACCGCCTGCGCAACGACAGCGTCGCCGGAGCCCGGGGACCGATGCAGTTCATCCCGAGCACCTGGCGCGCGTACGGGATGGGCGGGAACGTCTACGACCCGCGCGACGCGATCATGGGCGCCGCCAACTACCTGCGCGCGTCGGGCGCCCCAGGGAACTACCGCCGCGCGCTGTTCGCCTACAACCCGTCGCCGCTCTACGTCAGCGGCGTCCTGAACCACGCCCGCCGGATGCTCCGCGACCGCCGCGCGTTCCACTCGTACTACGCCTGGCAGGTGTTCGTCCGCACCCGCCGCGGCGAGCGCCGGCTGACCGGCCCGCGGCGCTAGCCAGCGGCCGAGCTACCAGACGGCGGCGGTGCGGCGCCGCGGGCTCCCGCGCGTCGCCATCCGGTCCGACGCGACCATCGCGTCGAACTCCTCCAGCGCCATCCCGGACCCGACCGCCACGCAGGTCAGCGGCGACTCGGTCAGGCGCGTCGGCATCCCGGTCTCCTCGGCGATCCGCTCCGCGAAGCCCTGCAGCAGCACGCCGCCGCCGGCAAGGACGATCCCCTCGGAGGAGATGTCGGCCGCGAGCTCGGGCGGCGTGCGCTCGAGCGTCTCCTTCACCGCGTCGACGATCGACTGGACGCACTCGGCGAGCGCCTCGCGGACCTCGGCGCTGGACAGCCGGACGCTGCGCGGCAGGCCGGTCGCGAGGTGCCGGCCGCGGATCTCGATCGTCGTCTCGGTCGCGAGCGGCCACGCCGAGCCCAGCTCGACCTTGATGTCCTCCGCCGTCTGGTGGCCGATCGCCAGGCCGTGAACGCGGCGGATGTACGCGCTGACCGCGTCGTCCAGCTCGTAGCCCCCGGTCCGCACCGACTCGGAGACCACGATGCCCCCGAGCGAGACCACCGCGACCTCGGTCGTGCCGCCGCCGACGTCGACCACCATGTGCCCGCGCGGCTCCTCGATCGGCAGCCCCGCGCCGATCGCCGCGGCCAGCGGCTCCTCGATGAGCTGCACCTGGCGGGCGCCGGCGCCGAGCGACGCGTCGATCACCGCCCGCTTCTCGACCTCGGTCACGCCGGACGGGACGCACATCACGAGCCGCGGCCGCGCGGTGCGCGGCTGGTCGACGCGGCGCATGAAGTAGCGCAGCATCTCCTCGGTCACCTCGAAGTCGGCGATGACCCCGTGGCGCAGCGGGCGGATCGCCGAGATGTTCGCGGGGGTCCGGCCGATCATCCGCTTGGCGTCCGACCCCACCGCGTGCACCGCGCCGGTGTTCGTGTCCATCGCGACGACCGACGGCTCGGAGACGACGATCCCGCGGCCGCGGACGTACACGAGCGTGTTCGCGGTCCCGAGGTCGATCGCGACGTCGCGGGCGCCGAATCGGCCGAGCATTGCAGGGACTCTAGGGAACACCGCGGCACACCGCGACGTGCGCATCAGCGCTACGACGCGGGGGGCGACCGATCCTCCCGCTCCTCGAGCGAGTGCTCGATGAGCCGCTCGAGCAGCTCTCGTGGCAGCGGAGCGCCAACCGGACGCGGCACGGGCTCCCATGCGGAGGTCGACAACGCGGCGCTCAGCCGAAGCGCCTCGCTCTGGGCGCGCGCGGCCGCGGTCGCCGACCGGATGACCGCTTCCGCCGCAGTCGCGTCGAGGGGAGCACCGGCTGCCCTCTGCCGCTCGACGATCTTCGCCGCGATCGCCTCTCCGAGCGCGTCGCTGTCTTCCACGCCGCCGAGCTCCACGGTGTTTCCCCACATGGCGAGCTTCGTGACGCGGCTGTAGAACGCGCCGGCGAGAATCGTGACGAGCCCCGCCGCGAACAGCGCGCCGAGGAGGGCGTCGCTCGGCGGCTTCTCGACGACCGTTCTCGTCGGCGGCTCGTTCTTGACGGTCACCGACGTTGTCCGAAGGTTGTCGCGCAGCAGCGCGGCGTAGATCACGACCGCGATGCCGACCACGACGAGCAGCCACCGCAGGGACTGGGACGGCGGCGGCGTGATCGTCACCTCGGACGTGGTGTCGGCGCCCGGCGCCACCGCTCAGACCCGGCCCGCGAACGCACGCAGCAGACGCTCTGAGACGACCGCGCGCGCCGCCTCGTTCATCGCCGCGACGCGCTTCGGTTCGAGCGTGCGGACCCGCAGCGTCTCGACCATGAACAGATGGGCGACCGCGCCATGCCACCAGCCGTCGCCTGCCAGCTCTGGCAGGCCGATCATCACGCTGCTCGTTCGCGCCGCGTCGGCGAGCCGGTCGAAGTCGGCCGCTTCGTCGAAGACTTCGGCCGGCGTGATCGGCGCCATCACGGCATAGCCTGCGAAGACCGAGAGGACGAGGCCGTACGCGAAGCGCACGGGCACGCTGAACAGCTCCGGAACGTCGTCGTGGCGGTACACCTCGGCGGCCGGCTCCGCGACTAGGGCCGGGAACGGGACGGCGGCGATGACGTCCCCGACGCGCAGCTCACCGTCCGGCTCCGCCCAGCAGTCGTCGGGGAGGTCGAGGTCGTCGCTCATCCTGTCGGCCCAGGCTGAGCGGGCAAAGGTATCCGACGCGAATCAGCCGCGTGCGCGCGATGTGCCGAGCGCCGCGGCGGCCGCGCGCTCGTGCTCCTCAGGTGCGGCGTACATCTCGTCGCGGAGCCGCGCGACGTCGTCGGCTCGGAATCGCCGGACGCCGCTCGGCAAGCGGACGGCGCGGATGAACCCGGCGCTCTCCCACCGGCGGAGCGTGTTCTCGTGCACGCCGAGTTCCCGTGCGGCGGTGCGCACCTGGAGGAGGTCGGTCGGTGGCATGGCGGGCGCTCCTGCGGTCGGTCGCGTGGTGGTCCGGGAGTACCCGGATGGTAGACGATGTGCACCTGGTAGGTCTAGTCGTGATGGTCGACGTGGTGGACGATACGCGGCCGCGCGGATGGACGGTTGTGCGACGAGGCGGGGCGATCGTCGCTGACGTCCTCGAGGCGAGTGAGCAGCTCGGCGAGCGCGTTCGCGAGCGGCGTTCGGGGCTCGACCGGGCGCCAGTTCGAGCCGTCGCGCCGGGCGAGGTCGAGCCGCTCCAGCCGCCGCAGATGCCGGTCGAGGCCCCGCTCGCCGACCTCGCATGCGGCCGTCAGCGTGCGGACCGGCCATCCCTCGTCGGGCGTCGCGCACACCAGTAGCGCGTGCAGGAGCAGCCGACGCGGGCGCGCGCCAATCAGCCAGTCGCGGTCGGACGTCGCCTTGGATCCACGCAGCCCCATGTAAAACTGTTTTACACTACCGCCGATGGCCTCGCACCGAACGGACCGCCGGCAGGTCGGGCTACGGCTGATCGTGTCGCTGGACGACGAGCCTGAGGGCGATCTGCCGCCATCGCCGATCTCCGCGCCCCGGCGCGTCGGGGAGCGGCGCGAGCCGGTCACCTTCTCGGTGGGCCCGGGGATGCGCGCGCTCGCGCGAGCGGCCCGCGACGCCCGGGTCCAGCTCGACCTCGCAGTCACCGTGGTCATCGAGCGGCATCTCGCCGAGAGCAGGCTCGCCGCGACGCTAGGGGACGCGGCGCCGGCCGCGGTGGCGTCCCTCGACGCTCGCGCGACGCGCGAGCGCGCGCAGATGGCGCTCGGCGACAGCGGAGCGGCGTACTTGCGTGGGCTCGTGGGCACACCCCGTGGCATGCCGGAGGGGCCGCTCGACGACGAGGCGCTGATCGCGGTCCCAATGCGGCTGCTGGACGTCGTCCGGCGCGACGACGCCGAGCACGCCGCGCTCCGTGTCGCTCTCGATGCCGCTCTGCGGTGGGAGCGCGCCGCGGCGCTGCACGGCATGACGCTCAGCGAGTGGGCGGCCTGGGAGGCGCTCGCCGCAACCGGCCGCGCCTAGCCGGGCAACTCGTCAGCTTCGCTCGACTCGTCGGCGTCCGGGACGAACTCGGCCGGCCCCCGCCACCCTGCCCTCAGCCGCCCCAGCCTCAGCTCCGAGCGCCAGAGGCCCGCCCGGTCCATGCGCATGTCGAGATACGCCGCACGGTCCTCGGCCGCTCGGGCACACAGCGAGGCGGCGTCGCTCATCAGGGTCCACGCGTTGTGGGCGATCTTCTGGGCGTTGCCGTCGGGCGGAACCCGCGGGCCGTGGTGGCCGCAACGGCATGGCCACCGATCGAAGAGGATCCCGCGCGCCTCGTCGTAGCGTTCCCCGAGCGGCACGGCGCCGAGGATCGTGCGGTGGTGCACCGGGATGCCGAACTCCCTGCGCTCGTCGCCCGCGGTCGTGGACGACCAGTCGATTGGGGGAAACCGCAGCGACGCGCCATGGTGGCCTATACACGTTGCCGACACTACGTCGCGGCCGAGGAACGCGAGGTGCGCCGTACCGACGCCCGCGAGCACGGTCGGCCTGCCGGTCCGCCGTTCCAAGCGATCGCACAGCGCGGCGACAGCCTTGAACTCGCGCAGGGACTGGTTGTGGTTCGCGATCACGATCCAGTAGCCGTCGACGTCGAGCGGAACGTAGGCGTCAGCGAGCGCGGCGTGCGCGCCGCCGAGCAGGTGCTGAGCGCGGACCACGATCGTCGCGAACAGCGGCCGGAGCGGATCGCCGGTCGCTGCGGAATGGCGGCCGCGCCGGTCGTCGTACTCGGCGATCGTCGCGCGGGCGAAGGCGAGCTCGTTCCGTCGCCCGCGGCCGCCCTCGCGTGGCAGGACGTGCCCTGTCGTTCGCAGCAGCGTCGCACCGCCCGCGATCTGTGCGTCGAGATGCCCTGCGGCGTAGGCGGCCACGAACCTCTCGGAGAGCCGCGCCTCGATGTCGAGCCGGCCGTCCAGCGCATACGGGAGCTGCTCGAACGCCGGGCCTCGCTTCTGGTGCCCGGGCGGGAGCTGGTTGCGCCATGTCTCGCCGAGGAGCGCGACGCCCATGCCTGCGCGGCGCGCGCGGCGGATCGCCGCGGCGTCGGCGACGGCATGAACGAGCGGCTTGGCAATCGCGCCGATCGCCCGCCGGTCGATCGTCTCCGCGTCGAACGGCGCGTGATACGTCAAGTACAGAATCACGCTCGGACGCCCCGGCGCCGGGACGGCAGGGGCACGGTTGGCGTCGCCTCTGGCCACGACGCCGAAATTGCCAGGTGGAGCGGACGACACCGCGCAGGCGTCCTGCCAGAGCCGGCACGCCGCTACGGCAGCCGCGACCGCCAGCGCACCGCGAGGCCCGCCGCCGCCGCCAGCAGCAGCAGCCCGCCGAGCGCGAACGAGGCGCTCGCCTCGCGCTTGACGTCGCGGGTCCCGATCTTCGAGCCGAGCGTGTCGTACACGCGCTCCAGGGCGTCGCCCTCGTCGATCTCGTACGCGCGCCCGCCGCTCACCTCGGCGATGCGGCGCATGGTCTCGGGGTCGGGCGGGACGGGGAGCGGCTGGCCGTACGGGCCGCCGGGGACGACGCCGTCCTCGGTCCCCAGCGCGACCGTGTAGATCGGCACCTTCATCCGGCCCGCGCGGCGGGCCATCTCGACCGGGTCGCGGCCGTCGGTGGACTTCCCGTCGCTCAGCAGCACGATCGCGGCGGGCGCGCGGCCGCGCTGCCCGCGCTCGGTCAGCGAGCTCAGCGCGGCGTCGATGGCCTCGCCGGTCGCGGTGCCGCCGTCGGCGATGAGCGAGTCGAGCGCGGTCCGCACCGCGCGGTGGTCGGTCGTCGGGCGCTGGACGATCGTCGGCGTCTGCGAGTAGCCGACGAACCCGACGCGCAGCCGGTCCGGGACCTTGTCGAGGAAGCTGCGCGCCGCCGCCTTCGCGGCGGCGATGCGCGACGGCTCGACGTCGACCGCCTGCATCGAGCGCGAGCCGTCCGTGATGAGCATGACGGTCGCCCGCTCGACCGGCACGGCGTCGGTCGACTGCGGCCGCGCCAGCGCCCCGACCAGCGCGGCGACGGCCAGCGCCAGAAGCGCCGCCGGGATCCGTCGCCGCCAGGCGGAGGGGCGCGGCGCGACCGCGGCGACCGTGGCCACGGCGGGGAAGCGCACGGCCCAGCGGCGGCGGCGGCGCCGGGCGAGCGCGTAGAGGAGGACGCCGAGCGGGATCAGCGCGAGGGCGGCGAACCAGCCGGGGGAGGCGAAGCTCATGGGGCGGGCCTCCGGGCGGGGCGGCCCGCGGCGGCGAGGCTCGCCGCCCTCACCGCAGCTCCTCCGCCAGCGCCCGCACCCACTCCCCGCGCGTCGACAGCTCGACGTGCCGGGCGCCCGCCCGCCGCAGCCCGGACCGCAGCGCGTCCCGGCGCGCGCGCTCGGCCGCGGCGAACCGCTTGCGCAGGGACGCGGAGGACGTGTCGACCTCGATCAGCTCGCCGGTCTCGGGGTCGGCCATCGCGACGACGCCGGCGTCCGGGAGCTGGACCTCGCTCGGGTCGACGATCGAGATCGCGATCACCGCGTGGCGGGCCGCGACCGCGCGCAGCGCGCGCTCCCAGTCCTCGGCGCCGCGGAAGTCGGACACGACGACGACGAGCCCGTGATGGGCGGCGGCCCGGCGGACCCGCCACAGCGCGGTGGCGAGCGCGCGCGCGTCGACCGGGCCGTCGGGAGCCACCCCCTCCTCCAGCACCCGGCCGACGCGGGCGATCGTGCGGCGCCCGCCGCGCGGCGGGAGCACGCGGTCCACCGGCGCGCCGCAGGTCAGCAGCGCCAGCCGCCCGCCGCGGCGCACCGCGAGCTGCGACACGACCCGCACCGCTCCCTCGGCGACGTCGCTCTTCAGCCGGTCGGCGGTGCCGAAGGCCATCGAGGGCGAGACGTCGAGCACGACCCACGTCGTCAGCGCGCGCTCGGGGACGTGCAGGCGCACGTGCGGCACGCCCGTCCGCGCGCTCGCGGACGGGTCGAGGTGGCGCACGTCGTCGCCGACCTCGTACGGCCGCAGCTGCGCGAGCTCGGTCCCCGACCCGAGGCCCGGGGCGCGGTGCTCGCCGGGCAGCGGCCCGCCGGCGCGCCGCGCGAGCGCGAGGTCGAGCAGCTGCAGCGCGCCGCCGGGGAGCGGGCCGGGGCCCTGCCGGCCGGGCGGCGGCGCCAGCCCGGCCCGGGTCACGCCGCGGGCCGCTCCGGCCCGGCGACCGACTCGGGCGTGACGACGCTCATGACCCGCTCGAGGATCGCGTCGGGGCTGATGCCGTCGGCCAGCGCCTCGTAGGAGAGCACCATCCGGTGGCGCAGCACGTCGGGCGCCAGGTCGCGGACGTCGCGCGTGGTGACGTGCGAGCGCCCGCGCAGCAGCGCCAGCGCCTGCGCCGCCTGCACGAGCCCGATCGGCCCGCGCGGCGACGCGCCGTACTCGACCTGCCGCGCGACGTCGTCGAGCCCGTACTTCTCGGGGTTGCGGGTCGCGTCGGCGAGCCGGACCGCGTACGACAGGACGTTGCGGTCGACGAAGATCGCCTGCACGTGCTCGCGGTAGCGCTCGAGCTCGGACATGTGGAGGACCTGCTGGACCTCCGGCTCCGGCCCGATGACCCGCCCCACGATCGCCGCCTCCTCCCCCATCGAGGGGTAGTCGACGAGCAGCTTGAACAGGAAGCGGTCGACCTGCGCCTCGGGCAGCGGGTACGTGCCCTCCGACTCGATCGGGTTCTGCGTCGCGAGGGTGAGGAACGGCCGCGGCAGCATGTACGTGCGCCCGCCGAGCGTCACCTGGCGCTCCTGCATGACCTCCAGCAGCGCGGACTGGACCTTCGCGGGCGCGCGGTTGATCTCGTCGGCGAGCAGCAGGTTGCCGAACACCGGCCCGAGCTGGACCTCGAACTCCCCGGTGTCCGGCCGCCAGATCCGCGTGCCGACGAGGTCGGCGGGGACGAGGTCGGGCGTGAACTGGACGCGGCGGTACGTGCCGCCGAGGACCGAGGCGAGCGTCTTGACGGTCAGCGTCTTCGCGAGCCCGGGGACGCCTTCGAGCAGGACGTGCCCGTTCGCGAGCAGCGCGACCAGCAGCCGCTCGAGCATCGCGTCCTGGCCGACGATGACGCGCTTGGTCTCGTAGAGGACCGCCTCGAGCGCGCGGCGCGGCTCGGCGTCGACGGTCGGATCGACGGGAGGGGACGTGGTCACGGCACGGGAAGCTAGGGCGTCGCCCGTCAGGAGGGCATAAGCCCGGGGTTCTGCGTTCCCCGCCGTCGTGGTCGGGGCTCGCCGCGTCTACAGCAGGCAGCGAGGGCAGGGACCCCCCGCCGCATGGGGGTGTGGGCGACATTTCCATCGGATGCCAACGAGAATGTCGCCCACACCCAGGGCGAAGC
>DASZEJ010000174.1:0-78493 GCA_035940955.1 Solirubrobacteraceae bacterium | reverse complement strand
CTCGGCGACCGCGCGCGCCTGCGCCTCGCCCTCCGGGGACAGCGGCGGGTCGCCGCGCCCGAGCACGAGCGGGAAGGGCTGTCCGGGGACCGCCGCGACCGACGCGCCGTGCCGCACGAGCACCACCTCGGTTGCATCGGGCGGCAGCGCGAACGCGCGCTGTGGATAGCGCTCCGGTCGATCTTCCCCTGCTTCGCCTTCCATGCGTCTATGCTTGCGCGGTCCGGCCGGGCCGATCGGCGGCTCCGGCACAACGCAGTGAATCAGCGCCCGCAGTCGTCCGTCGTGCCGCCTCGGTTCGCAGTTCACCCGTAACAGGAGGGAACCGGCATGGCGACCGGCACCGTGAAGTGGTTCAACGATGACAAGGGCTTCGGCTTCATCACGCCCGACGAGGGGGGCAAGGACCTCTTCGTGCACCACACGGGCATCAGCTCCAGCGGCTTTCGCTCGCTGACCGAGGGCGCCCGCGTCTCGTTCGAGGCCGAGTCGGGCGACAAGGGCCCGAAGGCCGTCAACGTCCAGCCGATCTAAGGCTGGTGCAGCCCGTCTTCGACGGGCACAACGACATGCTCACCGCGTGCGAGCCGCCGGACTTCACCGGCGGCCGCACCGGAGGGCACCTCGACGCGGAGCGCTGCCGCGCGGGCGGGTTCGCCGGCGGCATCTTCGCCGTCTTCACGCCGACGCCCGGCGAGGAGCCGGACTGGCCCGAGAGCGGGCCGTACCACTTCCCGCCGGCCGACCGGATCGGCCAGGCCGAGGCGCTGGCGCACGCGACGTCGACCGCCGCGAAGCTGTTCGCGCTCGAGGCGCTGGGGGCGGTGCGGGTCGTGCGCGGCACCGCCGACCTCGACCGCGCCCCCGGCGAGGGCACGATCGCGGCGGTGCTGCACCTCGAGGGGGCCGAGGCGATCGAGCCCGGGCTCGGGAACCTCGACGCGTGGTACGAGGCGGGGCTGCGCTCGCTCGGGCCGGTGTGGAGCCGCCCGAACGCGTTCGGCCACGGCGTGCCGTTCCGGTTCCCCGGCTCGCCGGACGACGGCCCCGGCCTGACCGCGGCGGGCGAGCGGCTCGTGCGGCGCTGCAACGAGCTGGGGATCGTCGTCGACACGAGCCACCTGAACGAGGCCGGGTTCTGGGACGTCGCTCGCGTGTCGGAGGCGCCGCTCGTCGCGTCGCACTCGGGCGTGCACGCGCTGTGCGCGTCCTCCCGCAACCTCACCGGCGAGCGGCTCGACGCGATCGGCACGACCGGCGGGGTCGTCGGGATCGTGTTCGCCGTCGCGTTCGTGCGCCCGGACGGGGCGTACGACCCCGACACGCCGCTCGCGACGATCGTCGACCACGCCCGCCACGTCGCCGACCGCATCGGCGTCGACCACGTCGCCCTCGGCTCGGACTTCGACGGCACGCGCGTGCCGGCGCCGCTCGGCGACGCGGCCGGGCTGCCGCGGCTGCTCGACGCGCTGGCCGCCGGGGGCTTCACGCCGGACGAGGTCGAGCGGATCGCGTGGGGCAACTGGCGCCGGGTGCTGGGCGCGAGCTGGAGCGAGTAGGCGGCCTGACCCGGGCGGGCCGTCGGCCCGCCCGGTGCCGCCCCGGACTCGATCGACGCTGTACTGCTTGTCCCAGGACTTGAAGTGTCTGCCTGGGCTGGCTGACACTCCCGACCGCCGGGACGGGCCGCCGGCCGCGAGGCCGGCGCGTTGCCGCGGCTGGGCGCCTCGCTGGACGCCCTTGGTCGAGTGGCCGATCCGCCGGAGGCACCAGCCTAGCGGCGCGGGGCGTGCCGCACACGGCGGGAGCCGGAGCTCGCCGACCCCGTCACCCGCGCGCCGGCAGCGCGGGCGCGAACAGGTCGCCGTGGCGCTCGACCCGCGCGAGCACCTGCTCCGGGGCGAACCGCAGCGGCTCGAGCGAGCGTCCGCGCGCCCGGCTGGTACGGGGCGCCGGCCGGCAGCTCGCGCGCGAGGCGCCCGAGCATCGGCTTGACGGGCGGGCCGAACGGAAGCGGCACGCGCCCGTTCCACCCGCGCGGTGCGGCAAAAGGTGTGAGATGCGGGGTGGAACTCCGGCCGCCGGGCGGTCATGGTGTCGGTGTCCCCGCAGGTCACCGGAGGTTGGAGGAGAGGAGCATGGCCCACGAGCGCTGGGTGAAGCGCATGGACGATGCCGTCGAGAGCAGCTGGCTCCGCGGCCTGCGCTCACAGGGCCGCCCCGCGAGCGGCTCGGCCGCCGCGCGTCTGCTGCCGAAGGCGCCGCGCGCGAAGAAGCCGCTTCGCGAGCTGGACCGCACGGCCGTCGCCGGCGCGGACCGCTAGGGCGGCGAGCGGCCGGGCGCGCCCACCGCGCCCGGCCCTCGCGAGAGCCGGTGCACGCCCACGCCGGGCGGCTCCCGCGCGCCCGTGCTGCTCACGGCGAACCCCCGCTCGGCCGCACCGGCGAGGAACTCGGGGAGGGCGGGGCGGTTGGGGTCGGCGAGCCACACCTCCCCTCCGAGCCGCGGCAGCAGCTCCAGCAGCAGCGAGACGTTGCGCTGCTCGTAGAGGACGTCCGCGGCGAGGACGAGGTCCCACGGCCCGCGGCGCACCAGCTCCGCCGGCCGCTCCCACGCGCACGCCGCGGTCTCGATCGCCGCCCCGTTGCGCTCGGCGTTGCGCTCGGCGAGCGCCAGCGCCTCCGCGGACCAGTCGGTCGCCAGCACGCGCGGGCCGCCGAGCGCCGCGGCGATGCTCGGCAGCGCCAGGCCGCCGCACCCCAGCTCGACCACCCGCCGGCCGCCGAGCGCCCGCCCGGCCAGCGCCCGCGCGAGCGCCACGCCGCTGGGCCACAGCTCCGCCCAGTACGGCATCCGCTCCTCCCGCTCGAACGCCTCCTCGTCGAGCAGCGACTCGGCGTCGCGCGGGCGCAGGACGGCCAGCTCGCGGTCGCGCAGGGGGACGATCTCCTCGACCAGGTCCACGACGCGCAAAGCTACGCGCCGTGACACTCGCGTACGTCTTCTGGCACTGGCCCGCTCAGCCCGGCGGCTACGAGGCGGCCATCGAGCGCTTCCACGCCGCGCTGGCCCGCCCCGGGACCGCGACGTTCCGCCTCGAGCGAGCGCCGTGGGACAGCTCGCGGCCCGCGCCGTACGAGGACTGGTACCCGGTCGAGGACTGGGCCGCCGTCGGCGAGCTCAACGACTTCGCGATCACCGGCAGCCGCAGGGCCCCCCACGACGCGGTGGCGGGGCTCTCGCACGCCGGCGCCGGCGGGATCTACCGCCTGATCCGCGAGGGCCCGGCGCTCCCCGACGTCCGCTTCGCCGCCTGGCTTCACCGCCCGCCCGCCGCGCCGCCTGAGGGCGCCGCCGTCTGGCAGCGTCAGCTCGTGCTCGGCCCGGCGCCGGAGTACGCGGTCCTCGCGGCGTCCCCGGTCCCGCTGGAGGACGGCGCCGGCGCGGTGCTCACCGGCCCGCGCCTCGTCGCCGCGCGCTCCTGAGCGCGGTCGCGCAGCCGGCGCTCGGCCTGCACCGCGACGCCCGCCCCCAGCAGCATCACCATCGCCATCGTGTAGAGGCCGAGGAGGAGGACGGCCAGCAGGAGGAACAGGCGCACGGCGGCAAAGCCGGCGGCGGCGTCGAAGTACAGGCCGATCAGCCACGGGATGGCGGGGAGCGCGATCCCCGCGGGCAGCGCGCCGCGCAGCGCCGCGCCCCAGCGCATCCGCGCGCGCGGCGCGTAGCGGTAGATCACCGCGAACACGAGGACCGACCCGACCGCGTTGGCCATCAGCCACACGACGCTCCCTCCCAGCGACAGCCGGCGCAGCGCGTCCCCGATGACCGGCGCGCCCGCCGTCGCGAAGACGAACGCCACCGCGACGAGCGCGCCGAGGGCGAGGTTGCGCAGCCGCCCGACGACGACGTCGTGGCGCGGGCAGTCGAGGATCCGCGACTCGCAGCGCTCGATCACCCCGATCGCGCCCGACGACGTCCACAGCATCGTGGCGATCGCGACCGCGAGCAGCCACGGCGAGTTGTCGCGCGTCCCGATGACGAGCCGCTCGACGTCGGCGTGGACGGCGTCGGGGAGGAACCGGTTGAGCTGGTCGGCGACCTCGAGCGCCGACAGGAAGTCCTTGAGCAGCAGCGCCTCGAGCGCCGCCGCGCCGAGCGCGAAGGGCGCGAGCGAGAGCAGCAGGTAGTACGCGAGCGCCGGGACGTCGTCCGCGATGCCCTGTCCCCAGTAGAAGTCGAAGACCCGCCGGCCCAGGCGCCCCATCACGGCCGTTCTGCCCGCTGGCGCTGCACGGCGAACCGCAGGGCGTGGATCTGCGCCTGGCCGTAGGAGCCGGTCTGGACGGGGCCGGCAGCGGTGGCGCGGTCGCCGGGGCGGGGGTCGCGGCGGGGGCGCAGCGACGGCTTGACGTCGACGGCGGTGATGCCGGGCAGCGAGATCCCGCCGCCGGCGACGACGACGTGCAGGTCGCCGTCGCCGTCCGGGTCGACGGACTCGACGTAGACGATCGGGCCGGTGACCGAGCGGCAGCCGGGGACGCCCTTCGGGCACCGGGCGCGGCGGAGCTTCTCGGGCCGCGGGTGCTCGCGCCGCGGCTGCTCGCGCGCGGGCGGCGCGGCGCCGGGCTCGGGGTCCCCGCCGCCTCCGAGCGGGTCGCCCGCCTGGTCGCGGGCGAGGAGGACCAGCCCGCCGGCCGCGAGCAGCGCGACCGCGAGCAGCACCTTCATGGCCTGCCAACGTACAGCGTCTGCTGGCCGGTGCCGATCGGCCCCTCGCGGTCGTGGAGCGTCGAGAGCGCGAGCCCCACCCCGCCCGGCTGGACGACCGTTCGCGCGTCGAGCGCGATCCACTCCCCGCGCGGCGGGCGGTGCAGCGCGACGGTCAGGTCGGTGTTCACGAACAGCCACGAGCCGTCGAAGCGCAGCGCGCTGCTGACCCCGTTGCCGAAGTCGGCGGCCGCGGCCGCGCGCATCGCCGGGCTCGGCTCCTCCCCCTCGACCAGCGGGTGGGCGAGCCGGAACCACACGACGGCCGGCCCGGGGCTCCAGCTGCCCTCGAGGAACCGCAGCTCCATGCCGGTGCGGTGGAAACGCCTCGCCGTCGCCCCGGAACCGGTGCGCGACGCCGTCCTCCGGGCCGCGCGCGAGCGGCGCGCCGGCCGTGCCGCCGGGCACGCCGTCGAGCTGCTGGCGCTGGAGGAGCACGGCGCTCGCGCGGCACAGCTCGCGCCCGTCCTCCGTCGCGAGCGTGGCGCGCGCGAGCTGCATCCGCCGCCCGGGGCGCCAGACCTCGGCCGCGACGCGGACGGGCGCGAGCGGCACGGCGCCGAGGAACTCGACGGTCAGCCGCGCGAGCTGCATGTCGGGCGCGAGCGCCTCGATCGCCCGCGTGAGCAGCGCCGCCGGCGCGCCGCCGTGCTGCATCCGCGGGTCCCACGGCCCGCGCGCGTGCCCGGTCGGGACGAAGAGGTCCCCCTCGCGGGCGAAGATCACCCGCGCAGCTCTTTCCGCACCACCAGCTTCAGCCCGGACCACGTCTCGTCGACCGCGGCCACCTTCACGTCGACGAGCCCGAGCGGGAGCGCGTCCTCGCGGATCGTGTCCTCCGTGATGTCGGTCGGGACGCCGGAGGCGCGCTTCGGCCACGACACCCACGCCGCCCCGTCCGGGAAGATCGCGTCCCTGAGCTTCGGCAGCCGCCGGCGCAGCTCGGCGCGCGACGTCGCGAACTGCACGAGCACGTCGAGACCGGTGCCGAGCCGCCGCGAGACCGCGACGCCAGGCGGCAGCTCGCCGAGCAGAGCGTCGAAGTGGTCGGGGGCGTTGAGCCAGGCGACGCGCGCGCCCTCCTTGACGCCGAGCTTCTTGGGGAGCGGGGTGCCGGAGTAGCCGCTCATCGGGAGCGGGTGCCGGTCGCAGTGTTCTCGTCGTATCGCATCGCGGCCGAGGCTACGAAGTGAAACAACTCTCCGGAGGGAGGCTCGGCGATTGGGGCGGCGAAGTACGGTGCGGCCGTGGCTGATCGGAGCGCGATCGAGTGGACCGAGGCGACGTGGAATCCAGTCACGGGCTGTTCCAAGGTGTCGCCCGGCTGCGCGCACTGCTACGCCGAGACGTTCGCGGAGCGGTGGCGCGGCGTACCCGGCCACCCATACGAGCAGGGCTTCGACCTCAAGCTGTGGCCCGGCCGCCTCGACGTGCCGCTCGCTTGGCGACGCCCGCGGATGATCTTCGTGAACTCGATGAGCGACCTGTTCCATGAGGACATCCCGGACGAGTACGTCGGCCGTGTCTTCGACGTGATGGCCCGCGCCGACTGGCACACGTTCCAGGTCTTGACGAAGCGGGAGGACCGGCTGGCTGCGCTTGCGCCGGACCTGCGCTGGCCGCCGAATGTCTGGTTGGGCGTGACCATCGAGAACCGGCGGTTCGTCCGCAGGGCCGATCGTCTCCGGGAAACCGACGCGAAGGTGAAGTTCATCAGCGCCGAGCCGCTGCTCGGACCGCTCGAAGGCCTCGACCTCGCGAATATCGACTGGCTCATCGCCGGCGGCGAGAGCGGCCCGAAGCACCGGCGGATCGATCCCGCGTGGGTCCGCGACCTCCGCGACCGCTGCACCGCCGAGGGCGTCGCGTTCTTCTTCAAGCAGTGGGGCGGTCGTCGCCCGAAGTCGGGCGGCCGTCTGCTCGACGGGCGGAGCTGGGATGAATTCCCGGCCGCCGCGTCGCTCGCCGTCGCCTAGAAGAGCGACCGCTGGCCGTGGCGGTTCTCCTGGGTGACCTTCTCGAAGAGGTCGCAGGCGAGGTGGTGCCCTGACGCGATGATGAAGTCGTAGAGCCGCCCGTTCTTCTTCTCGCCGCGGACCTCCTTTGCGGAGGTGTACCTGTAGCCGCACTTCGCCAGCTCCGCGCGGAAGTGCTCGCGCGCCGCGAAGCCCCACCCGTCGATGCCGCCGTACACGCCGCGGCGCGGCCAGTCGGGACCGAGAACGTTCTCGAGCACATGCCAGTTCTGCGCAGGCAGCTGCCGGTAGAGGTTGAGCACGGGGAAGTTGATGAGCAGGTCCATCTTCCGGTCGAAGGTGAGCGTCCGGATCGTCTCGAGGTGCAGGGTGCAGCCCTGCGGATCGAGCAGCGCGAGCGACAGGCAGCGGCGGCGGGGGATGGCGTCGCGCGTCGCGGCGATCGTCTCCGGCGCGTTGGAGTCGGCGGTGAGGATCATCGCGCCGAGGCCCGCAAGACGCTCCTCCAGCGCCGAGGTGCAACGCGAGTCCATGTCCACGAAGACGTGGTGGGTGAACTGCGGGTCGGCCTGCGCGGCGATGAGCGGCGAGCCGAGCACGAACTCCCCGGTGTCCTCGACCCAGCAGATCCCGGGACCGGCGTAGATGTCGATGTACGCGCGGGCGGGCCACTTGTTCTTCATCGCTCGGCCGAATGTGTGCGAGTACTTCTCGATGAAGTCGGCCTTCGTGCCGTTTTGCGCCTTCACGACGCGAGCAGGCAGGCCGTCGGGCGCCATGCGCAACTCGTCCGGCTTCGCCCCGGGCCAGACCGGCGGGTCGAGGTCGACGCCGAGCGGGGCTGCGGTCGTCGTCTGTGCCGCGAGCAGAGCGGCGGTGGCGGTGTTGGCGGTCGCGGCCATCAGGTGCTCCAGGTGCTCGCCGAGGCGAGCATCGACAAATGGGACCGGAGTGTGCAGTCGGGGTCGGACCGAACCCTGCGGGCAGCGGACCGCCGGGCGCCAGGCCGGAGGGCTTCGCAGCCCTCTGGCCGCCCGCGTCAGGCGTACGCCCGGTCCGCCAGCTCCGCGATCACCTTCGACAGCTGGCCGCCCTGCCACGCCAGCGGCGAAGAGCCCTCGCGCTCGACGCGGAGCTCGGCGTTGGGGATCCGCCGGGCGTACTCCTCGCCCACCGCGTACGGGTGGCCGGGGTCGGCCTCGTCGCGGCTGGGGACGACGATCGCTGGCGCGGCGATCTCCTCTAGGACGTCGAGCGACGCGAAGGGCTGGGACCGCGGGACGCAGCGCAGGGCGTCCGCGACCGCGTCCGGGTGCGCGTGGCGGCCGAGCCGCTGGTGGACCACCTTCAGGACCGTGTCGCGGTAGCGCTCGTCGATGTGCTCGGCCTCGCCGTAGGCCCGCACGAACCCGTCGACGCCGCCGGTGCGCAGCGCCTCGCTGAGCCGGTCCCAGCGCTCCAGGCCCGGCGGGTGGTCGGGGTGGAAGGCGGGCGTGACGAGGACGAGGCCGGCGACGAGGTCGGGCTCCTCCAGCGCGACGCGCAGCGCGGTGTGCGCGCCCATCGACGCGCCCGCCAGCACCGCCCGCTCGACGCCAAGCGCGTCGAGCACGTCGAGCAGGTCGGCGGCCAGGCACTCGTAGCCGTAGGCGTCCGGGGACGGCGCCGGCTCGGACTCGCCGTGCCCGCGCGCGTCGTACGAGATGACCCGGTGGCCCGACCGGTGGAGCGACTTCGAGCCCATCACGACGTACCGCCGCGTCGCCGTCAGGCCGTGCAGCAGGACGACCGGAACGCCCTCCCCCTCGTCCTCGATGGCGAGCCGCAGCACGCCTCTACAGTAAGGCCATGACCGTCATCGACGTCACCGACGCGACCTTCGCGCAGGAGGTCGTCGAGCGATCCAGGCAGGTCCCCGTCGTCGTCGACTTCTGGGCGGAGTGGTGCGGGCCGTGCCGCCAGCTCGGGCCGCTGATCGAGCGCGAGGCCACCGCGCGCGGGGGCCAGGTCGTGCTCGCCAAGCTCGACACCGACGCCAACCAGCGCACGGCGATGGAGTACCGCATCCAGGGCATCCCCGCGGTCAAGGCGTTCAAGGACGGCGAGGTCGTCGACGAGTTCGTCGGCGCCCAGCCCCCTCCGGTCGTCGCGCGGTTCTTCGACCGGCTCGTCCCCAGCGAGGCCGAGCGGCTCGTCGCGGCCGGGGACGAGGCGTCGCTGCGCCGCGCGCTCGAGCTCGAGCCCGGCCGGCCCGACGCGTCGCTGCGCCTCGCGAGGCTCCTCGTCGCCCGCGGCGAGCGCGACGCCGCGCTCGCCCTCGTCGAGCGCGTCCGCGGCGACTTCCAGGCCGAGGGCCTCGCGGCCCGCATCCGCCTCGAGCAGCGCGGCGAGCCGAACCTCGAGGAGGCCTGGTCCGCCCTCGACGCCGGCGACCACGAGCGCGCGATCGACCTCCTCATCGCGGCCCTCCCCAACGCCGACGGAGCCAGGGACGACATCCGCCAGGCCGTCGTCGCCGTCCTCGACGAGCTGGGCGTCGAGCACCCACTCGCCCGCGACGCCCGCCGCCGACTCGCCGCCGCGCTGTACTAGGGCGCTCGCTCCAGCGACCCGCGCGGGGCGATCCAGCGGCTCTCGAAGTCCAGCACGCCCGCCAGCCGATCGAAGTGGTGGTCGTAGTGCAGCACGGCGTAGCCGCGGCTCGCCGCGGCGGCGGCGATGAGGACGTCCTGGAACGGCAGCCGGTGGCGGCCCGGCGCCTCGTGGGCGAGAGCCCGGCGCGCGCCCACGCCGACGTGTCGGCGAGGAGCGTCACGCCGCCGTACGGCGGCGTCACCCGTCGATGGAAGGCTGCCCGTGACGCGCCGCCAACACGCGGCGCAGCTCGGCGCGGTCGAGGCCGTTCGGGCTGGTCGAGCGATCGGCGAGGCTCGCGAGCAGCTCGCGGCGCCGCGCGGCGGTCATCCGCGGCCTGCGCGGCGGTGAGGCCGATCTCGTGTCGCGTCGCGGTGTCACTTCGCCGCTCAGTGTAAGGCGCGGGCGGGACGGCCACAGGACCGTCGCTAGAGCTCCCGCAGCTCCCCCGCCACCGCTTCCGGGTCCTCGAGCTGCGGGTAGTGGCCCACGCCGGGCAGCTCGGCGACCGCTGCGTCGGGGCGGCGGAGGCGCAGCTCGGCGAGCATGTGGGCGCCGCTGACCGGGTCGAGCGGGCCCCACACGAAGCGGAGGGGGACGTCGGCTCGGGTGATCGCCTGCTCCCAGCGCTTCGCGTAGCGGCGGCGCTCCTCGATGTACGCGAGGAGGGCGTGGCCGAGGTCGCGGCCTCCGCGGTTGACGAGCGCGAGCCAGTGCTCGTGCAACTCGGCGTCGGAGATCGGGCGGGCGATGACGCGCCTCATGCCCGCGCGGAACGTGCGCTCGGTGGTCAGCCGCGTCAGCACGGGGCCGGTCAGCCGGTGGGCGAGCAGCTTCTGGATCGTCAGCGGGCGGTGGAGCGACGGGATCATCCCGCCGTTCAGGAACGCCACCGCGCTGACCTCGACCGGCAGGTCGCCGTCGTCGCGCCGCGCGAGCAGCTCCTGCGCGACCGACACGCCGTAGTCGTGCGCGACGATCGCCGTCCGCTCGACGCCGAACCGCTTCCACGCCGCCTCCACGGCGTCGGCCTGCTCGAGCAGCGAGTACCGGTGCGGGCGGGGCTTGTCGGAGTCGCCGAACCCGAGGAAGTCGAGCGCGAGCAGCCGCCGCTCGCCCTCCAGTCGGGCGAACATGCCGGCCCAGTCCAGCGACGACGTCGGGAAGCCGTGCAGGAACGTCAGCAGCGGCGCGTCGCCCGGCCCGCCCTCGCGCACGAAGACGCGGTGCCCGGCCGGCCCCGCGATCCGCGAGCCGCCGGCCCACCAGTCGGCGGCGGGGACGATCACCCCGTCGCGGCCGCCGCCCGGACGTGCTCGCGGACCAGCTCGGCGCTGCGCTCCGGCTGCTCCCACCAGAACAGGTGGCCGACGCCCTCCAGCTCGACGAGGCGCGCGCCGGGGATCCGCTCGGCGATGAGCCGCGAGTTCGAGGACGGCAGCATCCCGTCCGCCGTGCCGTGCACGACCAGGGTCGGTGCCGAGATCTCCTCGAGCCGCGCGCTCGCGTCGTGCAGGACGCACGCCTGCGCCTGCATCCGGGTCACCGCGAGCGGCGCGCGCTCCGCCAGCGCCATCTCCCGCCACGCCTCGTACGCCCCGGGCCGGCCGGCGAACGCGGGCGACACGTTGATCTCCCACCCCGTGCGCAGGATCCGCTCCTGGTCGCCCGAGTCCCAGGCGTGGGCGAGCCGCGAGAAGTTCTCCACCGGCGTCAGGGCGCTGCCCTCCCCGCCCGGGTACGAGCAGCCGATCACGAGCGTGCGCACCCGCTCCGGGTGACGGATCGCCAGCTCCTGGGCGATCATCCCGCCCATCGAGATGCCCATGACGTGGGCGCTCTCGAGCCCGAGCTCGTCGAGCAGCCCGGCGGCGTCCGACGCCAGCTCGACGATCGTGAACTGCCGGTCGACCCGGCCGGAGCGCCCGACCCCGCGGTTGTCGTACGCGATCGCGCGGAAGTCGCGCGCCAGCTCGTCGAGGAACGGATCGCCCCAGGAGAGGTGCGTGCCGCTCAGCCCCATGATCAGCAGCAGCGGCTCGCCCTCGCCGCGCTCGACGTAGTGGAGCTCGTGGCCGTCGACGGTGGCGCTCGGCATGGCGGGCAGACTAGACGGGGAGCGCCATCTGGCCGTCGGGGACCGCGCTCTCCTCGCCGTGGTCGAACGCGGCGACCCGGACGCCCAGCAGCCGCACCGGCCGGGCGGGCGCGTACTCGCGCAGCAGCTCCAGCGCGACGCCGCCGACGACGCCGGGATCGTTCGTCGGCGCCGCGATCGTGCGCGCCCGGGTGACCGTGGTCCAGTCGTCGAGGCGCACCTTGATCGCGATGTTGCGCCCGCGCCGCTCCTGCCGCGCGAGGCGCGAGCACAGCTCCCGCGCCAGCGCGCCCAGCCGCCCCTCCAGCTCGAGCGGGTCGGCCACGTCGCGGTCGAACGTCGTCTCGCGCGACTCGGACACCGCCACGCGCTCGAGCGTCAGCTGCTCGGCGCCGTGGAAGCTAGCCCGGCGGCGCAGGTCGCGCCCGTGGTTCGCGCCGAAGTGCTCGACGAGCAGGCTCTCGGGCGCCGCGGCCAGCTCGCCGAGCGTCCTGATCCCGAGGCGCTCGAGCCGCTGCGCCGTCTTCGGCCCGATGCCGGGCACGAGCCCGGGCGGCCGGCCCGCGAACCGCGCGCACGCCTCCTCCCGGCTCAGCACCACGAACCCGCACGGCTTCTCGGCGTCCGACGCCACCTTGGCGACGAGCTTGTTGGGCCCGATGCCGACCGACGCCGTCAGCCCCGTCTCCTCGCGGATCGCCGCGACGAGCCGGCGCATCGCCGCCCGCGGCGCGACGAGCCCGTCGAGGTCGAGGTACGCCTCGTCCAGCCCGACGACCTCCACCCGCTCGACGTGGGAGCGCAGCAGCCCCATGACCTTCGCGGACGCCTCGCGGTACGCGGTGAAGTCGGGCGGGATCAGGACCGCGTCCGGGCACAGGCGCCGCGCGCGGGCCGTGGGCATCGCCGACCCGACGCCGAACTTGCGCGCCTCGTACGACGCGGTGGTGACGACCGCGCGCGGCCCGCTGCCGGAGACGATCACCGGCTTGCCGCGCAGCTCCGGCCGCCGGAGCAGCTCGACACTCGCGTAGAAGGCGTCGACGTCGAGGTGGGCGATGCGGGCCATCCGGACGACGAACGTTAGTTCGCCACCCGGATGGCCACGCGCCCTGCCTCAGTGCGCGACCCAGACGGTCCCGACCGAGCCGAAGCGCAGCCGCTGCTTCGTCGCCGCGGTCAGGTCGAACTCCCGCCCGCCGACGTACGGCCCGCGGTCGATGACGCGCGCGCGGACGACGCGCGACCCGTGGCGCAGCACGACGGTCGACCCGCACGGCAGCGACTTGTGCGCGACGCCGACCGTCCCCGGGCCGAGCCGCCCGCCGCAGCCGAGCGGGTTGCCGTACAGCCCCGGCCCGTACCACGAGGCGACCGCCGGGCGGAACGCGTTCAGCCGCCCGACGACGCGCGAGACCGGTCGCGCGCCGCGGTCGCCGCCGAAGCGGACGCGCACGAGCGACGTGTCGACCGACCGCGTCCGGTAGCGCAGCGCGAAGCGCCCGGACGCGGCCGTCAGCGCGCCGTCGATCTGGCGCCAGCGCCCGCGCTGCAGGCGCTCCAGGCGCACGATGCGCTGGCCCTGGCGCGGGCGCAGCACGCCGCGCACGACCGCGGCGCGGCCGGCGCGCACGTTCAGGCGCTTGAACGTCACGGTGAGCTTGGACGCGGCGCGGGGCGCGAAGCCCGGCGCGGGCGCGGGCGTCCGCGCGGCCCCGGCCGCGGGAGCCGGCGTCTGGGCAAGCGCGGCGCCGCCCGCCGCCAGCATGGTCGTCGTGAGCGCGCCGGCAGCCGCGACGGCACCGCGGGCGCGCATGGAACTCGGCCTCAAAGCGAGGTCCCTCCTTCTTCACTTGGCGCCTGCGAGGTGAGCTGACGGGCTCGCGGCCGCTCAGGCCGCTACGTCGCGAGCACGCGACGATTCGCCCCGGCCGGGCCTGCGGACAGGCGCGGCAGTGGGTCCCCCGCCCGGCTGCACACGGGGCGCAGCCGGTTCGGCGATCGAACAGCAGTTCGCCACGGTAGCGGCGAACCTGACGGAGACTGTGCGCGCCGTCACACGACGTCGAGCGCGAACGTGCCAGCTAGGAGCTGGCCGCCCATCGCCGCGTACAGCGCCTCGTCGCGGGTGCCCCCGCCGCGCGCCACCGCCTCGCGCCCGGCGTCGATCAGCTCGAGCACCCGCACGGCGACCGGGTGCTCGTCGGCCCGGTGGCAGGCCAGCGCCGCGAGCCCGAGCGGCTCGGCGACCGGCTCGCCGCGCCAGGACCCCCCGGCGGCGACCGTCAGGTGCGCGACGACCCGCTCGAACGCGACGTCGCGCGGCCCGATGCCGCCCGCGCCCGGCGCCGGCCCGACGTCGAGCGGCTCCTCCCCCGCCAGGACGCGCTCGACCGACGCGCCGGCGATCGCCCGCAGCGCGTCGCCGTCCAGCCCCGCGAGCAGCGCGCAGCGCAGGAACGCGAGCCCGTGGAACAGCGGGCTGCCGTACGGCATGTCGCTCGCGTACAGGATCCGGCCGGGCGGCACCGCCGTGAACAGCGCCAGCAGGTCGCTCACCTGCCACCACGCGGTGTCGAAGAAGAGGTTGGGCAGCTCGGCCGCGTACGGGGCGATCCAGCCCGTGTCGCTGATCCCCGCGTGCGCGAGGATCAGCCGCGCCCCCGGGTGCGCGCGCGACATGTGGAGCACGCTCTCGCCCAGGTGCGGGATCCCGCGCCCGGCGTGGAAGAGCACCGCGCCGCGCGCCTCGCCGGCCAGCGCGACCAGCTCCTCGACCACCGGGTGCGGCAGCGCGAAGCGGTCCGACCGCGGGTGGAGCTTGAACCCGCGTGCCCCGGCCTCCAGGCACCGGCGCGCCTCGGCGAGCGCGTCGCCGGCGTTCGGGTCGATCCGGGCCAGCGCCGCGAGCCGCCCGCCCGACCGCGCGCACGCCGCGAGCACCCGGTCGTTCGCCGGCGGGTAGCCCGCGGGCTCCTGCGAGGGGAAGACGAGCGCCCGGTGCTGGCCAGCCGCGTCGAGCCCGGCCAGCAGGTCCTCCGGGTCGGCCTCGAACCCGTCGGGGTCGTCGTGCCCGATGTGCGTGTGCGCGTCGAACCACTCGGTGCCGGCCGGCAGCGCGTCGAGGTGCGCCTCCAGCAGCCGCCGCAGCAGCTCGTCGTGAGGCGATCCCGGGGCCGTCGGCACGGCCCGGGAAGCTAGGCGAATCAGGCCGCGACCGGCAGCGCGGGCTCGGCGACCGCCTCGGCCAGCTCGGACCGCAGCTTGACCATGCCGAGCCGGATGCGGCTCTTGGCCGTGCCGAGCGGTACGCCGACCCGGCGCGCGACCTCGTCGGCCGTCAGCCCGCCCCAGTAGGCGAGCACCAGCGCCTCGCGCTGGGCGTCGGGCAGCTGGCGCAGCGCCTCCTGCACCGCCTCGCGCTCGTGACGGCGCTCGGCGGCGACGAGCGGGCGGTCGTCGGCCCGCGGCTCGTCCTGGACGGCGACGACCTCGAGCCGGTCGCGGGCGCGGCCGGCGGCCTGGCCCTCGCGGTAGACGTCGAGGGCGCGGCTGCGCGCCATCAACCGCAGGTAGGAGCCGAGGTCGCCCCGGCGGGCGTCGAAGCGCTCCGGGCTGCGCCAGAGCTTGAGGAACACGTCGTGCGTGACGTCCTGCGCCTGCGCCGAGTCGCCGAGGATCCGCAGCGCCGCGCCGTAGACGCCGCGCGAGTGCTCGTCGTAGACGTTGCCGAAGGTGGTGGGGTCTGAGAGGGTCATCGCGCTTCCTTGTGCGGCCTTGTGGCGCGGAGTCTACACAGTTTGTTGAAGGTTTCAAGCCCCGGATGTTGAAGGTTGCACGGGGGCGGCCCGGCAGTAAGGATCGGGACGTGCCCCGCAACCCCAACCGGCTCTCCGCGCTGGACTCGGCGTTCCTCCACATCGAGCGCTCCGGCGCGCACATGCACGTCGCCTCGGTGATGACCTTCGCCGGCAGCCCGCCCGCGTACGACGAGCTGCTGACCGCCTTGGAGTCGCGCCTGCACCTCGTCCCCCGCTACCGCCAGCGGCTGGCGCGGGTCCCGCTCGACCAGGGCCGCCCGGTCTGGGTCGACGACCCGCACTTCAACCTGCGCTTCCACGTCCGCCACGCGGGCCTGCCGGCGCCCGGCGACGACGCCCAGCTGCGGCGCCTGGCCGGGCGGCTGTTCTCCCAGCAGCTCGACCGCAACCGGCCGCTGTGGGAGATCTGGCTGGTCGAGGGCCTGTCCGGCGACCGGTTCGCGATCGTCGGCAAGACCCACCACGCGCTGGTCGACGGCGTGTCGGGCGTCGACATCACCACCGTGCTGTTCGACACCTCCCCCGACCCCGCGCCGATCCCGCCGCCCGAGCGCCCGTGGGCGCCGAGCCCGCCGCCGAGTCGCACCGAGCTGCTGGCCGACGCGCTCGTCGAGCGCGCGACCGACCCGGTGGAGGCCTACCGCGCGGCGCGCTCGCTGGTGCGCGCCCCGCGGCGGGTCGCGCGCGAGGCCGCGCGCGGCGCGTCGGGCGTCGGCGCGGCGCTGAGCGCGGTGGTCCGCCCGGCGCCGGCCTCGCCGCTGAACGTCCCGATCGGGCCGCACCGCCGGTACACGTGGGTCGACGGCGACCTCGCGGAGCTCAAGGCGGTCAAGGACGAGCTGGGCGGCACCGTCAACGACGTGGTCCTGACCGCGGTGTCGCTCGCCCTGGGGCGCTGGCTGCGCCGGCACGGGTTCGAGACCGAGGGCGTCGAGCTGCGGGCGCTGGTGCCCGTCTCGGTCCGCGCCGACGTCGAGCGGGGCGCCCTCGGCAACCGGGTCGCGGCGATGTACGCGCCGCTGCCGGTCGGGATCGGCGACCCCGAGGCGGCCCACCGGCGCGTACACGAGGCGATGGCCGGCCTGAAGGAGTCCGGCCAGGCGGTCGGCGCGCAGGTCATCACCCAGCTCGGGGAGTTCGCGCCGCCCACGATCCTCAGCCAGGCGGCGCGCCTGCAGGCCCGCCAGCGCTGGTTCAATCTCGTCGTGACCAACGTGCCGGGACCGCAGTTCCCGCTGTACGTGCTCGGGCGCCGGCTGGAGCGGCTGTACCCGGTGGTCCCGCTCGCGCCGCGGCAGGCGCTCGGCGTGGCGATCATGAGCTACGACGGCCGGCTCGGGTTCGGGCTGCTCGGCGACTACGACGCGCTCACCGACCTCGACGACCTGGCTTCCGACCTGCGGACCGCGATCGGCCGGCTCGCGCGCGCGGCCGGCGTGCGCGGACCGGCCCGGCCGCCGCGCGGCCCGCGGCGCGGGGCGGCGCGCACGCCGGTCCGGGTCTCGTGAGGCGCGCGGGGCTCGTCGCGGCGGCGGCCGTGCTGACGGTGGCGGCGGTGCTCGGCGTGCTCGCCTTCTTCAACGCGCGCGACGACGCGACGTTCGGCGACGACGGCGCCCCCGCGGCGCCGGGCCGGCCGGCCCCGCAGGCGACCGCGCCCGAGCTGCGCCGGGGCAACGTCGTCCTGCGCTACGGCGACCCCGCGCACGCCGCGACGCTGCGCCGGATGGCCGCCGAGTTCGGCCCGGAGTCGCTCGCGGGCGCCGGCCAGGCCGTCCTGGTGAGGCGCGACCCCGGGACGCGCGGCGTCGTCGCCGAGGCCTGGCGGCGCCGGCTGCAGGCCTCCTCCCCGGACGACCCGGCGCTGCGCGAGTTCGCGGAGTACTGGCTCGGTCGGGGCGCGATGCCATGATCTAGGGCGGACATGCGCCTCGCGCTGGCCCAGATCAACCAGACCGTCGGCGACCTCGCGGGCAACGAGCGCCGCATCGTCGAGCGGCTGGGCGAGGCGCGCGACGCCGGCGCGCGGCTCGTCCTCTTCCCCGAGTGCGCGGTCAGCGGCTACCCGGCGGAGGACCTGCTGCTCAAGGACCACTTCCTGGCCGACTGCCGCGCGGCGCTCGACCGGATCGCCGAGCACACCGTGGGCGTGGTGGCGGTCGTCGGCTTCCCGGAGCGCGCCCACGACGTGTTCAACGCCGCCGCCGTCCTGGCCGACGGCGAGCTGCGCGCGGTCTACCGCAAGACGCACCTGCCGAACTACGGCGTCTTCGACGAGGTCCGCTACTTCCAGGCCGGCGAGGAGCCCGCGCTGATCGAGGTCGACGGCGTGCTCGTGGGGCTGACGATCTGCGAGGACATCTGGCAGCCCGGCCCGCCGGCGTCCGTCGAGGCGCTGGCCGGCGCGCAGCTCATCGTCAACCTCTCCGCCTCGCCGTACGAGCACGGCAAGCCGCCGCGGCGCGAGCAGATGGTCGTCCAGCGCGCGCGCGACTACCTGGCGGCGATGGCGTTCTGCGCGCTCGTCGGCGGCCAGGACGAGCTGGTCTTCGACGGCCACTCGTTCGTCTGCGACCACGACGGCCGCGTCCTCGCCCGCTCCCCCGGCTTCGCGGAGGACCTCCTGGTGTGCGACGTCGACCCGTCCGCGGCGCGGCGCGGCCGGCTGCGCGACACGCGGCACCGCGTGGCGGCACGCGAGCTCGAGGCCGGCGTCCCGACCCTCGCCCGGCTGCGGCGCGCGCCCGCGCTGGCCGGCGCGCAGGCGGTCGAGCCCCGCGTGGCGCCGTTCCTCGACCGCGACGCCGAGGTGTACGCGGCGCTCGTCCTCGGCCTGCGCGACTACGTCGAGAAGAACGGGTTCGACCACGTCGTGCTCGGGCTGTCGGGCGGGATCGACTCGACGCTCGTCGCGCTGCTGGCCGTCGACGCGCTGGGAGCGGACCGGGTCAGCGCGGTCTCGATGCCGTCGCGGTACTCGTCGCAGGGCACGCGGTCGGACGCGCGGGCGCTCGCCGAGAACCTCGGGATCGACTTCCGCGAGCTGCCGATCGGCGCCCCGATGGACGTCTACGACGAGGTGCTCGCCGAGGCGTTCGCGGGCCGCGACCCCGACATCACCGAGGAGAACCTGCAGGCCCGCATCCGCGGCACGATCCTCATGGCGCTGTCCAACAAGTTCGGCTGGCTCGTGCTGACGACCGGCAACAAGTCGGAGCTGAGCGTCGGCTACTCGACGCTCTACGGCGACACCGCGGGCGGCTTCGCGGTCATCAAGGACGTGCCGAAGACGCTCGTCTACCGCCTCGTCGACCTGCGCGCCCGCCGCGACCCGGTCTCCCCCGTGCCCGAGACGATCGTGACGCGCGCGCCGAGCGCCGAGCTGCGCCCCGACCAGACCGACCAGGACTCGCTGCCCGACTACGAGACGCTCGACCGCATCCTCGAGCTGTACGTCGAGCAGGACCTCGGCCGCGAGCAGATCATGGCCCGCGGGCTGCCGCAGGACGCCGTCGACCGCGTCATCCGACTCGTCGACCTCGCCGAGTACAAGCGCCGCCAGAACCCGCCTGGCATCCGCATCACGCCGAAGGCGTTCGGGCGCGACCGGCGGATGCCGATCACGAACCGCTACCGCGGCTAGCCACGGCGACGAACCAGCGGCCCGCGTGGAGGACCTCCGCGTCCCCGCCCAGCTCGGCGGCCAGCCGCTCGGGCGTGAACCAGCGCTTGTAGACGCGGTGGCGGCTGCCGTCGTTGAGCTTCCGCTCCTGCCAGTCCTCGCGGTCCTCCCCCGCGCTGTCGACGACGAGCAGCTCCGGCGCGACCCGCCGCGCCTCGGCCAGGAACGCCTCCCGCTCGCCCGCCCGCAGGTGGCCGTAGTAGTGGCTCGCGAGGACCCGGTCGAACGCCCCGCCGGCGAACGGCAGCGCGAGCGCGTCGCCGACGACCGCCACGCCGCCGGGCAGCCGCGACTGGGCGATCGCCGCCATCCGCGCGCTCTGGTCGAGGCCGACGACCAGGCCGCGCAGGTGGCGGGTCAGGAACGCGGTGCCGCACGCGGCGTCGAGCGTGCGCGCCGCGGGCAGCGCGGCGAGCGCGGCGACCAGCGCGTCGCGCTCGGCGTCCCACCCCGGCCGGTCGCGGCCGGCGAACAGGCCGGTCCCGAGCCAGAAGTCGTCGTACTCGGCCGCCCGCGCGTCGTAGTAGGCGCGCATGGCGGCGTCACGGGTCACCGGACCGCGATCGTCATCCGCGTCACCGCGCACAGCCGGCCCGCGTCGTCGGTGATCTCGACGTCCCAGACCCACGTCGTGCGGCCGCGGTGGATGCGCCGGGCGACGGCGTGCACGGTGCCCTCGGTGATCGGCCGCATGAACGACGTCGCGTTCGAGAGCCCCATCGCCTGCCTGCCGTCGGCGGCCACCGCGATCGCGGTCGCCATCGACGCCAGCGCCTCCGCGATCGACGCGAACACCCCGCCGTGGACGAGCCCCATCGGCTGCTTGACCTCGTCGCGCACCGGGACCGTCGCGCGCACCTCGTCCTCGCGGACCGAGTCGGGGTCGATCCGCAGCCCGTAGAGCGCGTCGAAGGTCTGCTCGTACGGGATCGCGGGGTCGACCGACATGCGGGCGGACCCTACCGATTACAGTTGCGCCCTCGATGGCTCGGATCGACGACCTCAGGCCGGATCAGCGCGCCGCGCTGCAGCTGCTGCTGCAGCAGGGCCGCAGCTACGACGACATCGCGAACCTGCTCCGCATGGACCCCGACGCGGTGCGCGAGCGGGCGCACTCCGCGCTCGACGCGCTCGGCCCCGAGGACATGCCCGACCTGAGCCTCGAGGACCAGGACGACGTCGCCGACTACCTGCTCGGCCAGCAGTCGGCGTCGCAGCGCGCGGCGACGCGCGACTTCCTCGAGGGCTCGGCGGCGGGCCGGGCGTGGGCGCGCGCGGTGTCGAGCGAGCTGCGCCCCCTCGCCGGCGACAACCTGCCGGAGATCCCGGCGGAGGCGGCCGAGGTCGAGGAGGCCTTCGGCGCGCTCGGCGCGCGCACGGCCCACCGCGAGCGCGTCGAGCGGTCCTCGCGCGTGGGCGGCGCGATCCTCATCGCGGCGGCGGTCATCGCCCTGTTCGGGCTCGTCGCGCTCGGCATCAGCGTGCTCGGCGATGACGACGACGACTCCAGCGCGACCGGCACCACCACGCAGGCGCAGACACAGACCCAGCAGCGCGCGCCGCGCGTCGTCGCCCAGATCAACCTCACGCCGCCCGAGGGCACGCAGGGCGAGCTCGCCGGCGTGGCCCAGATCGCCGAGCAGGACGGCACGCGCGCGATCGCGCTCATCGCCGAGGGCTTCAAGAAGGCGACGAAGACGCGGTTCTACGCGATCTGGATCTACTCGAGCCCGGAGAAGGCGCGCCGGCTCGGCTACCCGCCGCAGCCCGACGACAAGGGCCAGATCGCGACGAGCTTCGCGTACCCCAAGGACGCGAAGGAGTTCGAGCGGCTCGTCATCACGCAGGAGTCCGAGGAGCAGCCGAGCCGGCCCGGCAAGATCCTGCTCAGCGGGCCGCTGCAGGGCACGCCGGTCGAGCAGACCCGGACGGCGCCGCCGGCGACGACCGAGCCGTAGCGCGCGGCCGCGCCGCCGCTCGACCCGGCGCCGCCCGCCTACTCCGCCGGCAGCAGCTTCCCGGGGTTCATGATCCCCGCCGGGTCGAGCTCGGCCTTGACGGCGCGCAGCGCGGCGACGCCGGTCGCCCCCGCCTCGCGCACGAGCCACGGCGCGTGGTCGCGACCGACCGCGTGGTGGTGGGTGATCGTGCCGCCGGCGCCGACGATCGCGTCGGTGGCCGCCGACTTCGCCCAGCGCCACTGCCCGAGCGGATCCGGCTCGGCGCGCGCGAGGAAGGTGAAGTACAGCGAGGCGCCGCTGGGATACAGGTGCGAGACGTGGCACATCACGAGGCACCGGCCGAGCGCGCCGCGCAGCGCCGCGCCGACCGCCCGGTACAGGCCGAACAGGCCCGACCACTGCGCCGCGGTCTCCAGCGTCTCGACGAACACCCCGCGGTCGATGAGGTGGTCGCGCAGGTACGGGCCGTGGAAGCGCCCGCGGGCCCAAGCGTCGCCGGGTGAGCGGCCGAGCGGCACCGCCCCGTGCTCGCGCAGCAGCGCCTCGGTGGCGAAGCGCCGGCGCCCGACGGCGTCGCGCGAGCCCTCCCAGCCGCAGATCGCCAGGCAGCCGCCCGCGACGCCGCGCGCGCGCAGGTACGTCCCGGCGAGCGCGCCCTTGACCCCGCCGGTGCCGGCGAGCGCCATCGACAGCCGCGTCTCCTCCTCGTCGGACAGGCGCGCGACGTCCGGCGCGACCCCGGCCTGCTCGAGCGCGCGCAGCGCCTCGGCGCCCTCGCCGAACGACGGGAACATCCAGCCCTCGTAGCGCCGCTCCTGCGGCCGCGGCCGGACGCGCAGCGCGGCCTGGGTGATGACGCCCAGCGCGCCCTCCGACCCGACGACCAGCTCGCGCAGGTCCGGCCCCGCGGCGCTGGCCGGCATCGCCGCGAGGTCGACGTCGCCCGCCGGGGCGACCATCCGCACCCCCAGCACCAGCTCGTCGATCCGCCCGTAGCCCGTCGACGCCTGCCCGGCCGAGCGGGTCGCGACGCAGCCCCCGACCGTCGCGTACTCGTAGCTCTGCGGGAAGTGGCCGAGGGTCAGCCCGCGCTCGCCCAGCATCCGCTCGGCATCCGGCAGCGTCACGCCGGCCTCGACGACGGCGGTCAGCGACCGCTCGTCGACGGCGGCGAGCCGGTCGAGGCGCCGCAGGTCCAGCGCGACCACCGCGGGGAAGTCCCCGCGCAGCGGCTCGACGCCGCCCACGACGCTGGTGCCGCCGCCGAACGGGACGACGGCCACGCCGTGCCGGGCGCACGCGTCGAGCACGGCGCGCGCCGCGTCGTGCGACCCCGGCAGCACGACCGCGTCGGGCGCGCCGTCGCCCTCGCCGGCCCGCATCCGGACCAGGTCGGGATACGACTTCCCGGCGGCGTGCAGCACGCGCGCCTCGCGGTCGTCGCGGACCTTGCAGGCGGCGCGCAGGTCGGCCAGCGCGGCCTCCGTCAGCGCCGGCTCGCCCAGCCGCACCTCCTCCAGCGCGACCGGCGCCGACCGGCCGGGCGGCAGGTCGAGCTCGCGCGCGAGCATCTCCTCGGCGTGCGGCGGGATGCCGTCGCCGGCGTGCGCGTCGTCGCCCCAGCCCCAGAAGCGCATCGCCGGAGCGCCGCTCACACCACCGCCTCCAGCGCGTCGAGCGCCTCGTCGAGCTGCTTGCGCGTGGCCCGCCGCAGCATCACGCCGCCGCCGATCCGCGCCAGCCCGCGCAGCCGGTGGCGCGTGGTGATCGTCACCCGCGTCCCGTCGCCGTCCGCCGCCACCTCGATCGCGGTCCCCGACTCGCGCAGAAAGCCCTCGAACGGCGTGCCCTCGATGTCCTGCTGCCAGCGCAGCAGCCGCGGCGGATCCTGCTCGAGCACGCGGAAGTCGGCGCGCACGTCGCGGCCCTTCTCGGTCCGCAGCACCTGCGTGAAGCGCTGGCCGGTGACGCCCTCGACCCGCCGGACCTTCGGCCACCAGCGCGGCAGGTGGTGCAGGTCGCCGACCACCCGCCACACCCGCTGCGGCGGCGCGCCGACCACCCGCGATCGCCTGATCGTCGGCATCTACTCGCCGTCGTAGGCGATGAGCGCCTCGACGTCGTAGCCGGCGAGCCGCTCGCGCCCGTGCAGGAACGTCAGCTCGATGAGGAAGCCGCACGCCACGACCGTCCCGCCGAGCGCCTCGACCAGCTCGCAGACCGCCTTGGCGGTGCCGCCGGTCGCCAGGAGGTCGTCGTGGACGAGCACGCGCGCGCCCGCCGCGACGGCGTCGGTGTGCAGCTCGAGCGCGCTCAGCCCGTACTCCAGCTCGTACTCCGCGCTGACCGTCGTGTGCGGCAGCTTGCCCCGCTTGCGGGCGAGCACGAACCCGGCGCCCAGCTCGCGCGCCAGCGCCGGCCCGAGCAGGAAGCCGCGCGCCTCCGCCCCGGCGACGACCTCCGGCCGGCGGTCGCGGAACAGGTCGGCCAGCCCGACGACCGCGGCGTCGAGCGCGCGGGCGTCGGCCATCAGCGGCGTGATGTCCTTGAACACGACGCCCGGCTTGGGGAAGTCCGGGATGTCGCGGATGTAGTCGCGCAGGTCCACCGGCGCTAGCCGACGACCTGGCGCAGGTCGCGGATCAGCAGCAGGTGCTTGAGGTGCGTCGCGACCGCCGCGAGGTTCTCGAGCGCCTCGATCGCCTCCTTGCGCCGCTCGGGGTTGCGCGACCGCAGCGCCGGGGCGAGGATCGTCTGCAGCAGCTGGGCCTCGCGGTCCGCGCTGGTGCGGAACACGCGCAGGTTGCGCCCGCCGACGCCGTAGCGGGCCAGCTCGGTCACCGCCCGCACGATCTCGCGCTCCGTCTCGTCGTAGTACTTCGTCCCGGCCCGCGTCTGGCCCTTGATGACCCCGTACTCCTCCAGCTCGCGGATGAGCGCCGGGTCCGCGCGCGTCTCCTCCACGACCTCCTCGAGCGAGTAGAGCGCGTTCTGCCCCGCGGTCACCGACACCGCCGACCGCCGCGCCGGGCCCGCCGCCCGCGCGCCGCGCGCCGGCACCACGTCCGGCTCCTCGGCGCGCCCCGACGCCAGCTCCTGCCGGATGACCCGCAGCGGCAGGAACTCGTCGCGCTGCAGGCGCAGGATCGTCCGCAGCCGCGCCACGTCGGACTGCGCGTACAGGCGGTAGCCGCCGGGCGTGCGCCGCGGCGACAGCAGCTTCTGGTCCTCCAGGTACCGGATCTTCGAGATCGAGATCTCCGGGAACTCCTGCTTGAGCGCCTTGGTGACGGCGCCGATCGTCATCGCCTTCTCGCGCCGGCCGTCGGGCGACTCGACGATCTGCTCCTCGGCCGGCAGCTCGACGTCCATGCCGCTCATCGCTGGAGGAAGGTGAGCTTGTACTTGCCGACCTGCAGCTCGTCGCCGTCGGCCAGCCGGTGCGACTCGATCCGCCGCCGGTTGACGTACGTCCCGTTCAGCGAGCCCAGGTCGTCGAGGTAGAAGTCGCCGTTGCGGCGCACGAGCAGCGCGTGGTCGCGCGAGACGGTCACGTCGTCGAGGAAGACGTCGGAGTCCGGGCGGCGGCCGATCGTCATCCGGTCGCGCTCGAGCGGGAACGACTCCCCCACGCGCCCGCCGCCGGAGCGGATGACGAGCGCCGCGCCCTTCTCGGCGATCGCCTCGACGTCGACCGGGATCAGCTCGCCGGTCTCCCCCACGCGGTACGTCGCCGTCGTCGGCTCGCCCCCCGGCCGGGTCTCGGTCTGGGGGTTCAGGTAGGCGCCGCACTTCTGGCAGTAGTTGGCTCCCTCGCCGTTGAGGAAGCCGCACTCGGGGCAGTGGACGGCCACCGCCCTACTCCGGCTGCTCGCCCTCCGCCCCGGAACGACCGGCGAGGATGTCGGTGAGCCGCTGGACGTCCGCCCCGGTGATGACGTCCTCCCCCTGGTCGTGGCGCTTGCGCAGGCGGTTGACCAGCTCCGCCCGGAGGATGTCGATCTTGCCGTGCAGGATCCGGCGCTTGTAGGAGATGTCGACCTCCTCCTCGGTGAGCTGCTGGATGAGGTCCTTCAGCTCCTGGTCCGAGAGGCTGCCGAGATCGGGGAAGGTGTCCATGGCGCGAGCATACCTCAGAAGTTCAAGTCGAGGTTGAGCCTTCTCGAATGTAGAGCGCCGTGGCCCAGACGGAGAGCACGATGCCGACGTAGAGCAGCACCTCGGCGGCGTCCTCCAGGCCCACGAGCGCCCCGAACAGGGCGCCCATCACCGGCCACACCGCGGCGCGGCCGGGCCAGTTGACCTTCAGGTCGATGCCGTGGCGCAGCGCCCACTGGCCGTACGCGAGCTGCACGATCTCGCGCGCGGCCAGCACCGCGAGCGCCCAGCGGGGCAGCGTCTCGAAGCGCCACACGACGACGACGCCGGCCAGCACGAGCGCCCGGTCGATCACCGGGTCGAGCAGCGCGCCGAGCTTGGAGTACTGGCCGGTGACGCGCGCCGCGATGCCGTCGGCGTAGTCGCCCCACGCGACCACCGCGAAGAGGACCGCCGGCAGCGGGTCGGTGCCGCCGTCGCTCGACAGCGCGAGGACGAGGAAGACGGGGACGAGCCCGAGCCGGAAGAACGAGATCGCGTTGGGGATGGTCCAGGGCCGCCACGGCGCGTCGCGCAGCGTCTCGGGCGGCGGGGGGCCGGAGCGGTCGAGCCCCGAGAGCCGCCGGAAGGTCAGCCGGGCGCGCTCGCCGGCCGCCGCGGCCCGCTCGGCGGGCGTCCGCTCTACGGGAGCGCGCCCCACCGCTCCCGCACCGCCTCGACGGCGCCGTCGAGCGGGACCGGGTCGAGGTCGGCCCGGCCGCGGCGCGCGACCGCCTCGGCCGCGCCGGACTCGAGCGAGCGGCGGCCGACGGTCAGCCGGAGCGGGCAGCCGAGCAGCTCGGCGTCGGCGAACTTCTCCCCGGCCCCGGCCGCGCGGTCGTCGAGCACCACGTCGAGCCCGACGGTCCGCAGCTCCTCGTACAGCGCCTGCGCCGCGCGCGCCTCGTCGCTGCCTGGCTTGCCGAGCGCGACGACCTCGACGTCCCACGGCGCGATCGCCTTCGGCCACGCGATCCCCTGCTCGTCGTGGAACTGCTCGACGGCGGCGGCGGCGATGCGCGCCGGGCCGATCCCGTACGAGCCCATCCAGATCGGGTGCTCCCTGCCGCTCTCGTCGAGGTAGCTGGCCCCGAGCGGCTCGGAGTAGCGCGTGCCCAGCTTGAAGATGTTGCCGACCTCGATCGCCGGCTCGATCGCGATAGCGCTGCCGTTGACGGTGTCGCCGGCGACGACCGTGCGCACGTCGAGCCGCTCGCCGCCGTCGACGGTCACCACCTCGTGCACGCCCTCGCGGTTGGCCCCGGCGACGTACGGCCCGGGCGCGATCGCGGCGTCGAACACCGTGCGCACGTCGCTCGACGGCCCGAGGAACCCGGCCGGCCGCCCGATCTCGTCCTCGCGCGCCGGGCGGAAGTCCGACTTCAGCGCGTTGCGCAGCTTGATCTCGTTGACCCGGTGGTCGCCGCGGACGAACACGTCGACGCGCTCGCCGCCGTCGAGCACGACCGGGAACGCCTTGAGGAGCTGGCCGGGAGCGGCGCCGATCGCGGCGGCGACCGCCTCGATCGTCGTCGCGCCGGGCGTGTCGAGCGAGCCCGTCAGCGCGGTGTGCTCGACCGGCTGGGCCTCGGCGCTCGCGACCTCGACGTTCGCCGCGTAGCCGGGCGCGAGCGCGACCTCGTTCTCGCCCGCGGCGCACGGCGCCATGAACTCGTGCGCCATCGAGCCGCCCATCATCCCGACGTCGGACTCCACCCGGTACCACTCCAGGCCGCAGCGGTCGAAGATCCGCGCGTACGCCTGGTCGTGCAGGTCGTAGCCGGCCTGGAGGCCCTCGGCGTCGCGGTCGAAGGTGTACGAGTCCTTCATGATGAACTCGCGGGTGCGCAGGACGCCGGCGCGCGGGCGCGGCTCGTCGCGCTCCTTGACCTGGAAGTGGTAGAGGATCTTCGGCAGGTCGCGGTAGGAGCGCACGGCGTTCGCGACGTGCAGCGTCACGACCTCCTCGTGGGTCATCGCCAGCACGTGCTCGGCGCCCTTGCGGTCCTCGAGGCGGAACTGCTCCGGGAAGCCGTAGCGCCCGCTGCGCTTCCACAGCTCGGCCGGGTGCATGACCGGCATGAGCATCTCCTGGCCGCCGATCGCGTCGATCTCCTCGCGCACGATCTGCACGATGCGCTGGTGGACTCGCCAGCCGGCCGGCAGCCACGACCACAGGCCGGCCCCGACCTGCCGGACGAGCCCGGCTCGAACCATCAGCTTGTGGGAGATCGCCTCGGCGTCGGCTGGGGGCTGTCGCTCGGTGGGGAGGAAGAGTCGGCTCAGGCGCATCGCGTGCAAGCGTATGGCAGCGCAACTCCGTCCGGCAGCACGAGTTCTCTTCCCCACGATGACCCCCCGCACCCTCGTCCTCGCCGTCCTGCTCGCCCTCGCGGCCGCCTCGCCGGCCTCCGCGTCGAAGTCGATGGAGGTCGGGATCGCCGACGACCGGCTGCTGTTCGGCAGCCCCGAGCAGGCGGCCGGCACGATCGCCGAGTGGCGCGCCGCGGGCGTCGACACGGTCCGGATCATGGCGCGCTGGGGCGTGTACGCGCCGGCGCCGGACGCGCGCGTCGCGCCCGACGGGTTCGACGGCGCCAACCACGCCGATCCGCGCTACGACTGGTCCGCGCTGGACCGCGCGATCGGCATGGCCCGCGGCGCCGGGCTCGGCGTGATGCTGACCGTGACCGGCTGGGGCCCGGTGTGGGGCAGCGAGTACCCGGTCAAGGACAACCCGCGCTTCAAGCCCGACCCGAGGAAGTTCGCCGCGTTCGCGCGGGCGGTCGCGACGCGCTACGGCGGGCAGGTCGACCGGTACATCGTCTGGAACGAGCCGAACACGACGCTGTGGCTGCAGCCGCAGTCGCAGTGCGTGCGCCGCAGGTGCGCTCCCTACTCCCCGCACCACTACCGCCGGCTGGTGCGCGCCGCCGACCCGGCGATCCGCGAGGCCGATCCCGGGGCGAAGGTGCTCGTCGGCTCGCTCGCGCCGCGCGGCACGTCGGGCACCACGCCGAACGGCTCGCTGCGCCCGCTGCTGTTCCTGCGCGAGCTGGGCTGCGTGAGCTCGAAGTTCAAGAAGGTGCGGCGCAGCTTCTGCCGCGGGTTCCGCCCCGCGGGCGCCGACGGCCTGGCCTACCACCCGCACGGGCTCAAGCTCGCGCCGGACGAGCCCGACCCGGTGCGCGACCAGGCGCACCTCGCCGACCTGTCCCAGGTGACGTCGACGGTCGACCGCGTCGTGCGGGCGGGCGGCCTGCGGGCGCCCGCCCGCCGCCTGCCGCTGTACCTCGACGAGTACGCGTACCAGACCCGGCCGCCCGACCGGGTGCTCGGGGTGACCGCCTCGCTGCAGGCCCGCTACCTCGCCCAGTCGGCGTACGTCGCGTGGAAGAACCCGCGCGTGCGCAACCTCACGTGGTACGTGTGGGAGGACGAGCCCGACAACGCGGCCGGCGGCGGCTGGCAGTCGGGCGTCAAGTACCTCACCGGCAGGCACAAGCCGGCGTTCGCCGTGTTCCCGGCCCCGTTCTGGGCCGAGCGGGCCCGGCGCGGCGTCGCCCGCCTGTGGGGCCAGCTGCGCCCGGGCGGCGCCGCGAGCGTGACGATCGAGCGCAGGTCGGGCGGCGGCTGGAAGCGGGTGGCGGCGGTGCGCACCGACGGGCGCGGGGCGTTCCGGCGCCTCGTCCGCATCTCGCGGACCACGACGTTCCGCTTCCGCTGGGACGGCGGGGCGAGCGCGCGCCGCAGCGTGCGGCCGTAGCCGCGCGGCGCCGCGCCGCGCGTTCCTCGGCGGCACGCCGGACGTGAGCTGGGCCGAGACGGGCTAGCGCGGCGCGGGAACCCCCGGGGCTCGCGGCGGGCGGCGTCAGCTCCCGGCGAACGTCACCGTCACCCGCACCGACACGCTCGGCGGCTTGTGGCAGCCGTGGTGCGAGCGGCGCACGCGCCGCGACCGGCCGTCGTCGCCGCGGACCGTCCGCCACGTGACGATCGGCCCGCACCAGCGGCCCGGCCCGAAGCGGCCCGTGGTCTCGTCGTACCAGCCGAGGGGGCTGACGTCCCGCGCGACGCCCGCGGCGTCGCCGAGCCGCAGGCCCGCGGCGGCGGCGAGCGTGACCGCCTCGTCGCGGGCGGCCGCGACCGCGCGCGGGATCGCGCGCCGGCGCGCGTCGTCGACGGCCCGCTGGACCGAGCGGTCGGTCCGCTCGGGCGGCTCGGCGACGCGACCGCGGCCGCTCCCGTGGGCGACGACGGTTCCCGCGTCGGGCGCGGGCGGCTCGGTGGGCGGCGGGCCGCCACTCGCGAGCGCGAGCGCCGCGGCCACGGCCCCGGCGGCGGCGGTCGCCGCGACGACGGCGCGAAACCTGTGCATGCCTCCACTACGCACTGCGCGCTGCGTGAGGTCCCGCACCTTCCGCACGCGACCGGACGGGTACCTTCGACCGCGATGCCGGCCCGGCTCTATTCCCTCGCTCTCTCGCATCCGGCGCTCTGCGCGCGCTGCATGCTCGAGCACAAGGGGATCGAGCACCGCGTCGTCAACCTCGTCCCCGGGACGCAGGTCGTGCTGCGCGCGATGGGCTTTCCCGGCTACACCGTCCCCGCGCTCGTGCTCGAGAACGGCCGCCGGCTCCAGCGCACGCGCGTCATCTCGCGGGCGCTGGACGAGCTGGTGCCCGATCCGCCGCTCTTCCCGCGCGACCCCGAGGCGCGGCGGCGCGTCGAGGACGCCGAGCGCTGGGGCGACGAGGTGCTGCAGGGCGTGCCGCGGCGCATCTTCCAGTGGTCGGCTTCGCACGACTACTCGATCCGCCGGTGGCTGGCCGTGGACGTCAGCCGGGCGCCGGCCGGCGCGCTGCTCGCGCTCCCGTCGCTGCAGGCGAAGGCGTTCGCCCGCGCCTCGGGGGCGAACGACCCCACCGTACGGGCCGACCTCGCCGCGCTGCCCTCGCACCTGGCGGAGGTGGAGCGGCTGCGCGGGGAGGGCGTCATCGGCGGCGACGAGCGCAACGCGGCCGACTTCCAGATCGCCAGCTCGCTGCGCAACATCGCCAACTTCGAAGACCTCGCCCCGTACGTCGAGGACCACCCGGCGATCCGGTGGGCGGCGACGGTCGTGCCGCCGCTGCCCGGCCCGATCCCGCGCGCGCTGCCGCGCCAGTGGCTGGCGCCGCTCGAGCCGCTCGTGGCGGCCGCTGGGGCGGCGCGCTGAGGCGGCGCCGGAGGCCCCTCGCACCGCCGCGCCGCGGGCGGCGCCGGACTCCTCTCGCGTCGCCGCGCCGCGCGCGGCGCCGGGCTCCTCTCGCATCCCGCGCCGTGGGCGGCGCCGGACGCCTCTCGCATCGCCGCGCCGCGCGCGGCGCCACTACGATCGCCGGCCATGCCCGAGGACGCGCCGCTCGCCAGCGCTCTCGACCGGGTCCTCGCGGCGCCCGGCGCGCCGTTCTCCCTGCCCGACCACAAGCGCGCGGCCTGGCTGGACGATCCCTTCCTGGCGCTCGACGTGCCGTACGTTCCGGGCGTCGAGGACCAGCAGCTGTCGACCGGCGTGCTCGCCCGCGCGCAGCGCCTCGCGGCCGACCTGTGGCACGCCGAGCACTGCCGCTTCTCCGTCGGCGGCTCGACGATGGCCAACCAGGCGCTCGCCCTCGCGGTCGCCCGCCCGGGCGACCGGGTCGCGGTGGCGCGGACCGTCCACAAGTCGCTGTTCGCGGGGCTCGTCCTCGCCGGCCTCGAGCCGGTGTGGATGCAGCCGCAGGTCGACGAGCGCACGGGGCTGACCGCCGGCCTGCCGGTCGCGGAGGTCGAGCGAGCGCTCGCGCAGGGCGTCAGCGCGGTGTTCGTCGTCGAGCCGTCCTACACCGGGGTCCTCAGCGACGTCGAGGCGATCGCCCGCCTCGCCCACGGCGCCGGCGTCCCGCTCGTCGTCGACCAGGCGTGGGGCGCGCACCTCGGCCTGGGCGGCGCCATGCCGCGCAACGCGATCCAGTGCGGCGCCGACGCCGCGGTCGTGTCCGTCCACAAGACGCTGACGGCGTTCACGCAGGCGGCGCTCGTGCTGTTCGGCGGCGACCGGATCGACGAGCGGCGGGTGGACGCCGCGTTCGAGGCGCTCAACACGACCAGCCCGAGCGCGACGATCTACGCGTCGATCGACCGCTCCCGGGCGCTCATGGCGGCCCGCGGAGACGAGCTGCTCGACCGCGCCCTCGCGCTCGCCGGCCGCGTCCGCGCAGCGCTGGCAGCGGTGCCGGGCGTCGAGCTGCTCGACGACCGCCTGGTCGCCCGCCATCCGTCGGCGGCGGCGCGCGACCCGCTCAAGCTCGTCGTCTCGCTCGCGGGGACGGGCGCCGACGGGTTCGCCGTGCAGCACGACCTCGCCCGCGACGGCGTGACGCTCGAGATGGCCGACCGCGACACGCTCGTCCCGATCCTCACGGTCGCGGACGACGACGCCGCGGCCGACCGGCTCGTCGCGGCGCTGACGCGGTCGGTCGAGCACCGCCGCGGCGCCCCGCGCCCGGTCACCGCCTCGATCGCCGCGCGGGTCCCACCGCAGACCGCGCTCTCGCCCCGCGAAGCCTTCTTCGCCCCGAGCGAGCTCGTCCCGGCCTCCGCGGCGGTCGGCCGCGTCAGCGCCGAGCTCGCGGCGCCCTACCCTCCGGGCATCCCGGCCCTGGTCCCCGGCGAGCTCGTCACCGCCGAGCTGCTCGAAGCGCTCCAGCGCGAGGCCGGCGCGGGGACGACGATCCGCTACTGCGCCGACCCGTCGCTGCGCCGGGTGCTCGTGGTCGCCTGACCGCCGGCGTCACGCCGGGCACACCCGGCGAGCAGCCGTCCTCCTGCCGCCTCGAGCGTCAGATGTGGGTGACGGTGAACCCGTCCGCGAAGAGGTGGGGCCGGTCGCCGCGCTTCTGCGTCGCGGCCCCGACCGCGAAGACCTCGTCGTCCTTGTTGAAGTGGTGCGCCCCGGTCGTCGCCGTCCACGGGTTGGTCCCGGGATCGTCGACCTCGAGATCGGCGCGATTGTGCAGGTGCCCGACGTTGATGACGGCGACGAAGATCTGCGCGTCGGAGCCGAGGTCGACGTGCTTCCCGTCCTCGTCGACCGTCTCGCCGCGGACGATGAGCGTTCCCCCCGCGCCCTCGGTCTGGAGACTGAGGAACCTGTGGATGTGGGTCATCGGCGGACTCGTTTCGGTCGCGGTTGACGGACCTGATCGTATGCCTTTGACCCAGTAGTCGCGAGATGCTGCCGACGGCCGTACGATGGCGTGCGCCGTGCTGACCTACTCGATGGGCGTTTCGGTCGACGGCTTCATCGCCGACCGCGAGGGCGCGTTCGCGTGGACGGCGCCCACCGAGGAGCTGTTCCGGTTCCACCTTGCTGCAGTCCGCCAGCTCGGCGGCTACCTGTGCGGCCGCAGGCTCTACGAGACGATGCTCGTGTGGGAGACGGATCCGGCGCTGCGCGACAGCGAGCTCAGGGCCGCGTTCGCCGACGTCTGGTGCGCGCTCCCGAAGGTGGTCTTCAGCCGCACGCTCGACCGCGTCCAGGGGAACGCCCGGCTCGCCGCGGCGCCGGTGGCCGAGGAGGTCGCCGCGGCGCTCGAGGCGACCGGCAGGGACGTCTCGATCGGCGGCGCCGGCCTCGCCGCGCAGGCGATCGAGCTCGACCTCGTCGACGAGCTGCGCATCTTCCGCCATCCGGTCGTCGTCGGTGGCGGCACGCCGTTCCTGCCGCCGGTCGCCGACGACGTCCGACTGGACCTCATCGAGACGAGGACGTTCGACCCGGGCGTGATCTACGAGCGCTACGCGCGCTCGCGATGATCCGGGCCGGCCGGCACCGCCGTCTCGCCGCTCAGGAAGTTCACCTCGACCTTGGACACGAGGCCGTCGCGCCGCTACGCCCGGGTGAACCGCCGGCCGGCCGTCGGCGAGGCGTCCTCGTGCAGCCGCTCGGCCTCGGCCCTCGCCGCGTCCGCCTCCATCGCCGCCAGGCGCTCGGGCGTCAGGTCGTCGGCGTTCTCCGCCTCGATCTGCGCCAGCAGCGCGGCCCCCGCGGCGGCCTGGTCCTCGTCGACCACGACCGTCTTGCCGGCCGCGTAGTACTTGTCGATCTCCTGGAAGAGGACGTCGACCAGCTCCTCGGTGCGGACCTTGCGCAGCGGGCGGCCCTTGGAGTACACGACGCCCATGTCCTTCGCGCCCGCGATCCCGAAGTCGGCGTGCGACGCCTCGCCGATGCCGTTCACGGCGCAGCCGAGCACGGCGACCTCGATCGGGTCGGTGTAGGCCTCCAGCCGGCGCTCGATCTGCGCCACGACCGTGTCCATGTCGAACTGCAGGCGCCCGCACGTCGGGCACGCGATCAGCACCGGGCCGCGCTCGCGGAGCTGTAGCGCCTTGAGGATCTCCCAGGCGACCTTGACCTCCTCCTCGGCGTGGAAGGTCGACAGGGAGATGCGGATCGTGTCGCCGATGCCGTCGGCGAGCAGCGTCCCCAGGCCGACGGCGCTCTTGAGCGAGCCCGACCACTTCGTCCCCGCCTCGGTGATCCCGAGGTGCAGCGGGTACGGGATCCGCTCGCTGAGCAGCCGGTTCGACGCGATCGTGTTCGGCACGTTCGTCGACTTGATCGAGACCTTGAAGTCGTGGAAGTCCAGGCGCTCCATCAGCTCGACGAACTCGACCGCGGCGCTCACCAGCGCCTCGACCGGGTTCTCGCGCTCGAGCGCGTGCAGGTGCTTCGGCAGCGAGCCCGAGTTGACGCCGATCCGCATCGGCGTGCCCAGCTCGCTGGCCCGCGCCGCGACCTCGGCGACCTTGTCCGGCCCGCCGATGTTCCCGGGGTTGAGCCGGATGCAGTGCGCGCCCGCGTCGAGCGCCTTCAACGCCAGCGTGTGGTTGAAGTGGATGTCGGCGATCACCGGGATCGGCGACTGCGCCACGATCGTGCGCAGCGCCTCGGCGTCCTGCACGCGCGGGACGGCGACCCGGACCAGGTCCGCGCCCGCCTCCGCGACCGTGCGGATCTGGCGCATGGTGGCCTCGACGTTGGCGGTCTCGGTCTTCGTCATCGTCTGGACGACGACGGGCGCGCCGCCGCCGATCGGAACGCCGCCGACGCTGATCTGCCGCTGCGAAGCCATCTGTCTCCCAGTGTACGAGCGAGAATCGGCGTGAGATCCCACCCGCTGGGGCATCATCGAGCGCATGCCCGACTCCGCTTACGACACCACCGCACCGCTGGAGGGCGCGCGCGCCGCCGAGCGCAGCACCGCCCGGATCCTCGGCCAGGTCATGTTCCTGGTCGCCGTCGCGATCGGCTTCATGGTCGCCGGCACGCTCATGGGCCGCGAGCTGACCGAGGGCGCCGCTCGCGCCTGCTTCTTCGCCGGCATGGGGATGCTCGTCGCGACGTGGTTCGTCGACCGCCTCCGTCACGGCTCGCTGGGGATCGGCTGGCTGTGCGGCTTCGCCGTGCTGTTCGGGATGGGCCTCGGCCCGGCGCTGAACTACCTCGCGGAGACCGATCCCGGCGCGATCACCACCGCCGTCGGCATCACCGCGCTGACCGTGCTCGGCATGGCCGCGATCGGCTTCGTGCTGGAGAAGGACACGGCCGGCTGGATGCGCCCGCTGTCGTTCGTCGTGCTCGGCGCGGTCGTCATCAGCCTCGGCGCGCTGGTGTTCGGCGGCCTCGGCGCGCTGTCGCCGGCGATCTCGCTGGTGATCCTCGTCGCGTCGGCCCTGCTGATCCTCGTGGACTTCAACTACATCCGCAAGCACGCCACCGAGGCGGACGTCGTGTGGCTCGCGACGGGGATCTTCGTCAGCATCGTCAACATCTTCATCTCGCTGCTGAACCTGACGAGCGATTGACGGACGTCTACGCGACCGCCAAGCCCGGCCTGCGCACGCGGCTGGGCTCGGCGCTCGCCGCGCGTGCCCGGGCCCGCCGGCACGAGCGCTTCCGGGCGCTCACCGGCGCCGGCCCGGGGCTGCGCGTCCTCGACGTGGGCTGCGGCCGGCTCGGCCTGCGCGGGCTGGACCCGGACCTCGACGTCACCGGCGTCGACCTCGTCGACCGGCCCGAGTACCCGGGGCCGTTCGTGCGCGCGGACGCGACCGACCGGCTGCCGTTCGCCGACGGCGAGTTCGACCTCGTGTACTCCTCGTCGGTCGTCGAGCACGTCGCGCCGGCCGCGCGGCGCGCCTTCGCCGCGGAGGTCATGCGTGTCGGCCGGAGCTGGTGGGTGCAGACGCCGGCGTTCTCGTTCCCGGTCGAGCCGCACGCCCTGCTCCCGTTCGCCCACTGGCTGCCGCCGCGCCTGCGCCGCCCGTACTGGCGGCTGGGCGTCGCGGGCGAGTGGGAGGAGATCGCGCTGCTGCGCCGCGGCGAGCTCGCGGCGCTCTTCCCCGGCGGCGAGGTGGTCGCCGAGCGCGTCGGGCCGGTGGCGAAGAGCTGGATCGCCGTCGGGCGGCGCGCGTGGCGGGGCTGACGGCGACCGGCCGTCAGTCGCCGGTCGGCCGCACCCCGGCGGGCTCGACCATGAGGATCGCGGTCCGCTCGGGCGCGCGCGTGCGGTGGACCACGCCGCGCGGGACCGTGTAGCCCTGGTGCGGGGCGAGCGTCACCGTGCCGCGCCCCTCGACGTCGATCAGCAGCCGGCCTTCGAGGACGAGGAAGAACTCGTCCTCGTCCTCGTGCTTGTGCCAGTGGAACTCGCCCTCGACGACGCCGAGCCGCACCACTGCGTCGTTGACCGAGGTGAGCGTCTGGTTGAACCACGGCTCGTGCGCCGCGGCCTCCGAGGCGACGTCGATGAGCGTCAGCTGCCCGTACTTCTCGTCGAGGTGGATGTCGTAGTCGGCCATGGGTCTGTGCTCCTGGGTGGCTGGTCAGAGGAGGGCGAGGCACTCGACGGCGTAGCGCGCGTCGCCGGCCCCGGCGCCGAGGAACGCGCGCGCGTCACCCGCTCGCCCGTCCCAGCCGGCGTCGACGGCGACGAGCGCTCCCTCGGGCACGGTGCCGTGCCGGCGCTCCCACGCACGAGCGCGGCGTCGCGCACCGGGCCGGAGCCGTCGCGCGGCGGCGCCGCGAGGACGGCCACCTCGCAGCCCGCCGGCGCGCGGGCCGAGCGCGTCGAGCACCGCTGCGACCTGACTCCGGGCGACGGGATGCTGCGTCCCGACGACGAGCAGCAGGCGGGCCGCCGCCGCGAGTCGCAGTCCACGGCGACGACATCGTCCGCCCCCGGCGGCAGGCCGCCCACCGCGAAGGGCACGATCGACGCCGAGCGTCCCGCCCGCGCGAACGGCGCGGCGCCGTCCATCGCGCTCGTGAAGTCGTCCGCGACGATCCCGACGCTCACGACAGCGCCCGCCCGGTCAGGCTTCCGGCGAGGGCGCACGCCAGGCCGCCGAACGTGCTGACGGCGAAGTACAGCGCGGCGGTCCCGGGGCGGCCGGCGTCGGCCTCGAGGACGGTCTGCACCGTCAGCGTCGAGAGCGTCGTGAAGCCGCCCAGGAACCCGACGCCGAGCGCGAGGCGGACGTCGGCGGGCAGCCCTCCGCCGGCCTGCACGAGCAGGCCGAGCGCGAACGACCCCACGGCGTTGACGGCGGCCACGGTCCAGATCGACTGCAGCCACTCGGTGAGGCCGTAGCGAAGCAGGACCCCGCCCACGCCGCCGAGGCCGACGAGCAGGATCGTCATGGAAGGTCGCGGTGCGGCATCGGTCGGCGCGGCAGGCTAGCGCCCGCGCCGCGCCGCGCCGCCCCGCCCTACCGCGCGTACAGCGCCTCGATCTCCTTCTCGTACTTCTCCTGGATCGGCTTGCGCTTGAGCTTCATCGTCGGCGTCAACTCGTCGCCGCCCGGCTGCCAGTCGCCCTCGACGATGTGGAACTTCTTGATCTGCTCCACCCGGGAGAGCTTCTCGTTGGCCCGGTCGACCTCGGCCTGGACCGCCTCGCGCAGCTTCTCGTCGCGTGCCAGGGACTCGAGCGACGCGTCCTCCACGCCGTTCTTCTGCGCCCACCCCGGGGCGCCGTCGGCGTCCAGGACGATCAGCGCGACGTTGTACGGGCGCCGGTCGCCGATCACCGCCGCCTGCCCGATCAGCGGGCCGGCGCTCTTGAGCTCGGACTCGATGTTCGCCGGCGACATGTTCTTGCCGGCGGCGTTGATGATGAGCTCCTTCTTGCGGTCGACGATCTTGACGTAGCCGTCCTCGTCGATCTGCGCCACGTCGCCGGTGTGCAGCCAGCCGTCGACCAGCGCCTCGGCCGTCTTGTCCGGCTGGTTGCGGTAGCCCTTCATCACGAACGGGCCGCGCACGAGCAGTTCGCCGTCCTCGGCCAGCTTGACCTCGCACCCAGGCGCCGGCGGGCCGACGGTGCCGATCTTGATGCGCCCGTGCGGCGGGTTCGTCGTCCCGTAGCCGCACGTCTCGCTCATCCCCCACAGCTCGGCGATCGGGACGCCGATCGCGTGGAAGAACTCGAGCACCTCCGGGGGCGTCGGGGCGGCGCCGACGTTGCACGCCTCGAAGTCGTTGAGGCCCAGCGCCTTGCGCAGGTGGACGAACATGTTCTCGTCCGCCTGCTGGACCGCCTTGGCCAGCTCCTCCGGGACCTCCTCGCCCGCCTGCTCGAGCCGCACCTTCTTGATCGCGGCGTCGAGCGCCTGGCGCGCCTGCTGGGCCTGCTCCTCGGGCGCCGCGGCGAGCTTCGACTCCAGGCCGGCCTTGATCTTCTCCCAGATCCGAGGGACCGCGAAGAACCAGTTCGGGTTCACCTCGGGCAGGACCTCGACGATCTTGCGCGGGTCGTCGCAGATCGTGACCTCCAGCCCCATCACGATCGGGATGTAGTGGTGCGCGTTGCGCTCGGCGACGTGCGCGTTCGGCAGCCACGAGATGACCCGCCCGTTCGGCGGGAAGTCGATGATCTGCGTGAAGCCCTCGATCGACTTGATGAGGTTGTCGTGCGTCAGCTCGACGCCCTTCGGCGGGCCGGTGGTGCCGGACGTGTAGATCAGCGTCAGCAGGTCCTCGGGCTTGACCGCGGCGGCCGCCGCCTCGGCGTCGAAGTCGGGGTCCGGGTCGCCCTCGACGTCCTGCAGCGACAGCGTGCCCTCCGGAGCGTCGCCGACGACGACGACGTGCTCGAGCTTCTCCAGCCGGTCCTTGACCGCCAGGAAGCGGTCGGCGAACTGCTGGTCGACGACGGCGATCTTCGCCCCGGCGTCGCCGACGACGTACTCGATCTGGTCCGGCGAGGCGGTGACGTAGAGCGAGAACGGCGTCGCGCCGACCGTCATCCCCGCCAGGTCGGCGAGGTGGAACTCGAACTGGTTGGGGAACATCAGCGCGAGCGTGTCGCCCTTGCGCAGCCCGAGCTTGTGCAGGCCCGCGGCGAGCCGGTCGACACGTTCGCGCAGCTCGCCCCAGGTGATCGCGAAGTCGTCGCCGCGCGTGCGGATCGCCGTGTCGCCGGCGTGCTCGCGCGCGGTCCGGTGGAACGCCTCGATGACGGTCTTGACGCCGAGGGCCGCCTCGAGCGGCGTGTCGGCGCGATCAACGGTGCTGCTCTCCATCCCAGCTCCCCTTTCGGACCCTGAACAGCCGGCGGCCGGGACGCTAACGCAACCGGTCGAACGTGCCGTCCCGCAGCCGCTCTACGTCGTTCGTTACCCCGATGAAGAACAACAGCAAAACGAGCATGAAGCCGACGACGCTCGCCTTCTCCATCGTGCGGAACGAGATGGCGCGGCCGCGCAGCTTCTCCGCGAGCGCCCAGAAGATGTGACCGCCGTCGAGCGGGAGGAACGGCGCGAGGTTGATGACCGCGAGCGAGAGCGAGATCAGCCCGAGGATCGCGACGGCCTGGCCGGCGTCGTACTCGAACGCGCGGCGCGTCGTCTCGTAGCCGCCGACGATGCTGCCGACCTCGTCGCGCTTGCGGGCGTCGTAGAAGATGCCGGCGATCGTCTCCACCGTCCGGCGCGTGATCAGCCACATGGTCTCGACGCTGTGCGCGGCGGCCTGGCCCACGCCGAGCTGCTTCTGGGCGGTCCGGAACTGGAAGCCGATGAGCGGCCGCCGGGTGGCGGCGTCGTAGCGCGGCCGGACGCGCTCGGTCACCTCGCGCCCGTCGCGCACCACGGTCAGGACGGCCGGCTCCGCGGCGCGGCAGCCGGGCCTCTGCGCGCCGGCGCAGCGGTGCGTGCCGATCTGGCTGCGAATTCGCGTGGAGTCGCCGCGCACGCCGTCGACCGCGACGATGCGGTCGCCGGGTCGCAGCACCCCGACCGCCGGGCTGCCGGGCGACACGGACTCGACGACCGGCAGCGCCGGCCTGCTCTCGTCGGCGATCGGCTCGACCGCGAAGAACACCCACAGGATCGCGAACGCCAGCACGAAGTTGACCGCCGGGCCGGCGCCGATGACGACGATCCGCTTCCACACCGGCTGGCGGTAGAAGGCCCGCGGCACCACGTCCGGAGGCAGCGGCTCGTGCGGGTTCATCCCGCTGATCTTCACGTAGCCGCCGAGCGGGATCGTGGCGATGCCGTACGTCGTCTCGCCGCGCTGCACCTTCCACAGCCACGGCCCGAAGAACAGCGAGAACTTCTCGACGCGCATCCCGACCGCCTTGGCGGCGGCGAAGTGGCCGGCCTCGTGGAGCACGACCAGCAGCGCGATCCCGACGAACGTCACCAGCGCGGCGAGGACGACCGTCACGCGCGCGCCCCGATCAGCTCGCTCGCGGCCGCGCGGGCCTCGCGGTCGGCCTCGTAGAGCGTCTCGAAGGCGTGGACGCGCCGGGCGGGGACGCGTTCCAGCGCCTCCTCGATCACGTCCGCGATCCCCAGGAAGGGAAGGCGCCCCGAGAGGAACGCGTGGACGGCGACCTCGTTGGCCGCGTTGAGCACGCACGGGGCCGTGCCACCCGCCAGCGCGGCCTCGCGCGCCAGGCGCAGGCACGGGAACGCCTCCTCGTCGACCGGCTCGAACGTCAGCGACCCGACGGCCGCCAGGTCGAGCGGGGCGACCGGGACGTCGACGCGCTCGGGATGGTGCAGGGCGTAGGCGATCGGGACGCGCATGTCGGGGCGGCCGAGGTGCGCCAGCGCCGCGCCGTCGCACAAGAGGACGTACGAGTGGACGATCGACTGCGGATGCACGACGACGTCGATCCGGTCGTACGGCGTGCCGAACAGGTGGTGGGCCTCGATCACCTCGAGGCCCTTGTTCATCAGCGTCGCCGAGTCGACGGTGATCTTCCCGCCCATCGCCCACGTCGGGTGGGCGAGCGCCTCCTCGATCGTCACGCCGCCGAGCTGGTCGCGCGTGCGCCCGCGGAACGGGCCGCCCGACGCGGTGAGGACGAGCTTCTCGACGGCGCCCGGCCGCTCGGAGGACAGGAGCTGGTGCAGCGCCGAGTGCTCGGAGTCGACGGGCAGGATCTGCGCGCCGGTGGCCTCGGCCAGCGCGGTGACCAGCTCGCCGCCGACGACGAGCGACTCCTTGTTGGCCAGCGCGAGGTCGATCCCCTCCCCCAGCGTCGCGACCGTCGGCCCCAGCCCGGCCGAGCCGACGAGCGCGTTGAGGACGAGGTCGGCGCCGGACTCGACGACCAGCCGCACGAGCCCCTCCGGCCCGGAGAGCACCTCGCCGTCCGTCCACGCCTCGGCCGCCCGCGACGCGGCGTCGGCGTCCCCCAGCGCGATCCGCCGCACGCCGAACCGGCGCGCCTGCTCGACCAGCGCCTCCCACGACCGCTCGGCCGACAGCCCCGCCAGCTCGAACCCGCCCGACCGCTCGACCACGTCGAGCGCCTGCGTGCCGATCGAGCCGGTCGAGCCGAGGATGAGCAGGCGGCGGGGGGCCACTGGGTGCCATTGAAGCAGGGCGCCGCCTGGCTCCCGTCAGGAGGGAATCAGGGCTGCGAGACCTCGAAGCAGCTCCGATCGGGCTGCGTCTTCGCTCCCGAACCCGCAGTCCCCGGCGCTCGTGGCGCTCACCCAGATCGCCGCCAGCGCGGCGAACGCCACGCCCGCAAGCAGCACGGCCGCCCACGAGCCCGCCCGGCGCCGCGCCGCACGAGCCAGCGCCACCGGGCCCGAGACCGCGAGCACGGCGAGCCCGAGCTGTGCCACCTCGACCCAGTGCGGGCGGCAGAACGCGGTGGCGCCCAGACCGAGCGCGTCGCGCAGCGACTCGCTCGGCCCGCCGAGGGGGGCGAGCGAGACCGCCACCGCCATCCAACCCGCCCACAGCACCCCGAGCGCGACGGCCGCGAGGGCGGCCGCCGCGCGCCGGCCTCCTACCCGCACAGCCCCTGCACGCAGACCCTCAGGTTGTAGATCGACTCGAGGAACCGGACGTGGCCGTAGACGTGGCGCTTCGCGAAGGCGTCCTCCGTCCGGCGGATCCAGCCCTGGTGCAGCCCCACCGCGATCGCCCGCCGGCCGCGCGCCTTCCGGTAGATCGCTGCGCCGCTGTCGCCGCCGTCGGCGTCGTAGGTCGCCAAGCGCTGCTGGATCAGCTCCACCCCGTCCTTGCTCGTCTTCGTCGCATTCGTCGTCTTGAGCTCGCCGCAGCTGTTGCCGGTCTCCTCGCCGGTGATGCAGACGACGTTCCCCTCGTGTTCGCTAACAGCGGGAGTCTCGACGGCGATGAGCGTGCGCCGGAAGTCGGGCCCCCAGATCCGCTTGCCGACGCGCCGGCGGTTCGAGCTGATGACCTGCACGTCGAGTTGAATGGGCGCCTTGCTGTTCGCTCGCGCGCGGCTCTTGTACTGGCTGGCCGTCGTGTGCCCGATCCTTCTGCCGCCCTGGTGCCAGACGACATCGTTCTCGCCGCCGCAGTGGCCGGCCGTGGACGTCGAGTACACGTACCCGCCGCCGCGCCGGCGGACGAGGCTGCGTGCGCTGTAAGCCGCGGTGCAGTCGGGTCCACGCGGTTCGTCGGCCTCGATCCGCAAACCGGGATAGATGCGGCGGTGCAGGTCGCCCCGTGAGCTGTGGTCGCCCGGGTCGTCTTCGTACGGCTGGATCCAGTCGCCGTAGCGGAGCCTGAGCTGCGTCGCCTCCACGGCGTTCAGCCCCCGGACGCCGACCTCGACCGTGTTGCCCTGGTTCATCGTCACGATGCTCCTCACGTCGATCATGAGCGAGCGGAGCAGCTCCAGATCGTTGCGGATCTGCTCGTGGGTGGCGTCCAGCGAGGATCGGCTGCGCTCGGCCGTGAACGCCCGCAGGCGCGTCGGGTACGGGAAGAGCTGCTTGATCGCGTCGACGTGCGCTTGGGCGTCCGCGGTGAAGCCGACGTAGACGATGCCGCCGTTCGGATGGTCGGTCCACGTGCCTGCGAAGGACGACCCGAGTGCGTGTTGCGTGACGTAGTTCTTGACGATGTGCAGCGCGCCCTGGACGTCTTCGCGTGCCTGGATGTCGGCCAGCTCCGCCGCGGTGAGCGGCACGCCGTACTCGGTCGCGCGCGCGCGGTTCGCGGGGTCGGCGTTGACCGAATCGAGGTAGGCCTCGTCCGAGCGAAGGCCGAAGTCGGCCCGGAAGCGACGGGAGTTCGTGCTCACGTCCGGGTCCTCCTCCGTCGACGCCGAGGACGGCGCCGGCGCCGCGGGGATGCGCACGATGAAGCGGCGCCTGGTCCACCGCTCGTCGCCGTCGTCCGCGAACGCCTCGACGACGTACTCGCCCGACTCGTAGTCGGCCGGGTCAACGCTGAGCGACCGCGACGCCGTGCAGGAGCCCGCGCACGCGTCGTCGACCGCCAGCTCGACCGCCGTGTCGACGTTCACGTCGAGCGAGTCGACGCCGGCGTTGCCGTCGTTCGCGGTCACGGTCAGCCCGTAGGCGGTCCCGCGGTCGAGCTGCTGCTCGGCGCGTTCGTGCAGCGTCCCGGACAGCGCGATCGAGGGGCCCGACCCCACCGACGCCTGCGTCACGAACAGCGTCTCGTCGTGATGATGGGTCTGGACGACGCCGCCGGGAGGCGTGACTGTCGCCACGCCGGCGCCGAAAGTGAACGCTGTGGTCGGCCCGGTGCCAGCCGACGAGTCGGTGACACGGCGCAGGAAGGTGACCTGCCCGCGCTCGTCGTAGCCGACGCTCAACGGGTTCTCGCCCGGTGGCGTCACGCGGGTGAGCCGGTTGGACCCGTCGTAGCCGTACGTCGTCGCGCGTTCGGCGGGATCGGCGTGGCTCGTGAGGTTGCCGGCGTCGTCGTACGTGAAGCGGTGCGTGCCCTCGGGGGTCGTGGCCCGCTCGACGCGCCCGGCCCCGTCGAGGACGAAGGTGACCTCGTCCCCGTCGTCGTTGCGCATGCGCGTCAGCCTGCCGGCGCCGTCGTGCTCGAAGTACACGCTGCCGGCGTCCTCGTCGAGGATCGACTCGAGCCTGCCGTTCGCGTCGAAGCGGTAGAGGTCTCCGGTGTCGACGAACTCCAGCTCGTAGCGTCCGTCGTCGAGGCGCCGCAGCGCGGCGCTGAGGCCGCGCGGCTGCGTGAACCCGGCGCCGCTCGGCTGGAACGACGCGACGTAGCCGGACGGCCCAGTGAACCGCACCACGCCGTCCGCGTCCGCTGCGAGCCGGACGTCGGTGCCGCCGTCCAGCGACCAGCCGTTGCCGAAGAGGCCGCCGCGAACACGGGCGACCCGGCTGTTGTACGAGCGCGCGAGCGCGAGTTCCGGGCCGGTGGAGCCGCCCGCGAAGTCGCGGGCGCGGAACAGCAGGTTGCCGTTGCCGAGATTCACATGGGCGCTCGTCGTGGTCGTCACCGCCTCGTCGGTGAAGCTGTAGCTATCGCGCGCGCCCGCCGCGTGATCGACGTGCACGACCCACTCGTCGATCTTCTCGTTGCCGACCTGGTCGGTCGCGACGACCTTGATCGTGTGGCGACCTGCCGCGAAGTCCTGCGTCCGCAGCTCATACTCGGCGACCTTCTCGCAGTTGCCCGCGGTGCAGTCGGCGTCCTCGCCCGCCACGACCACGCCGTCGACGAGGATCTGGAGGCGCTTGACCCCCGACCGCTGCGTCAACGCGCTGGCGGTCGAGCCGTCCTTGGCCACAGCGCGAAGGCCGTAGGCGGCCTCGGAGATGACGAGGCCGGCGTGCGACCGCAGCCCGCCGACCACGCTGAGGTCCGGCGCGCTGCGATCGAGCTTGAGCGGGAAGTCGGTGGTCGTGCTGTCGCCGATGATGTCGGTGCCGATGCCACGGATCCGGACGATGCCCTCGGGTAGGTTGCCCGTCGTGAAGGCGTCCGTCTCGACGATCTTCGCGCACCGCTTCTTGCGGTCGTAGCATCCGGGGATCGGCTCCTTGTAGGGGCTCTGGTCCCAGTCCGTGCGATCCGGCGAGACCACGCGGACGTTGCTCATCCCCATGCCCGTGTCGGTGCCGCGGACCTTCATCCCGCTGGCGCTCTGAACCCACGTAGACGGGATGCCCGACGCCGCCATCAGCGGCTTGACGACGTCGTACTGGTAGATCGCCGCGCCGCCGGCGTACGCGGTGAAGCTCGGCCGCAAGCCGAGGCTCGGCGTCTTGACGCCGAACATCGCGGCGTTGCCGGTCGTGGCGCTCGGGGTGCCGGCGCTGTCGGTGGGCTGGCAGTCGCTGCGCGAGCACACGGTGTGGGTGCGGTAGTCGCTGTAGCCGAAGCACTGCTCCTTGTACGCGCCGGACTCGTACGCGTTGTTGCGCCGGCTGAAGATGCCCTCGGTCGCGCAGGTCGAGTTGGGCTCGTGGACCATGTCGGTGAAGTCGGCGCGGTAGATGAAGGCGTCGCCGAACCCGAGGACGTTGAAGTGCCAGCGCCGGTGCTCGGTGCCGACGTAGCTCTCGGTCGAGGTGCGGTTGTAGAGGTACAGGCCCCGGCCGAGGTACCAGTCGCCGTACCAGACCTTGATCTTGTTCAGGGAGTCGGGCTCGTAGTTCCAACCCGAGTAGTCCATGTTCGGGTCGCCGCGCCAGCTCCGAAAGCTTTCGATGACGGCAGGGTCGACGACGACCGGGTACCGCGTCCCGGGGCGCCGGTGGTCGACGGCCACCACGACCGTGTCACCGCGCAGGTCGTAGCGGACGGGCACGGCCCGGCGATCGGCGTCCCAGGCCCGGGGCGGCACGAGGTGCGCGAGCGTGCGCCCGGCGCGGACGATCGCGATCGCGCCCGACCCGAGGTCCTCGCGCAGCCGCGCGCCGCGCGGCAGGTCGACCGCGAACGCCAGTCGCTCGGGCGCGGCCGCCGACCGCATCTGCGCGTACAGCTCGACGCCGCCGGGCAGCGCGAGCGCGGCCAGATCGGTGTCCCGAGCCGCGTTGCCGTAGAACATCTTGTCTCCGGCGACGATCCCGGGCGCATCGCCGTCGATCCCGACCGGGGTGATGCGCACGCCTATGTCCCCCAGTGCGACCCCGCCTCCGGCGCGGCCACCGAGGCGCAGGTGGACGAGCGAATTGGCCGGCGCGTACGCGACGCCGTCGCGCTCGAGCATCAGATCGACGGGCCGGAGGATCCCCTCCGCGTCGCGCACCTGCAGCGGCAGCGCCGAGGTCGCGACCGCGTCGCGCCGACCGGCGCCGCGATCGACGAGCGCGGTGTGCGCCGTGAGGTAGCGCTCGACGCGCTCGCCGGCGCGGAGACGGAGGGACCGCCACGGCGGGCGTCCGATCGAGTCGCCGTGCTCGTGCTCGGCCACGGCGAGCGCCTGCTCCGAGGACAGCGACCGGTGCGGACGATCAGGGCCGCGGGGATCACCGACCGCGCCCGCGGCGGCCGGTGCGAACCCCGCCACCGCGACGACGACGGCAATAAGCATGAGCACCTGCCACCGTGTCGCGCCCGCTGCGCGCGCCCCCGACCGACCGTGCATGCCGTCCCCTCTCGTTCGACGACGCCACACTGGTTGGTCGCCCGCTAGTTCTCATGAAAGCGTGGCGCAGGAGCGGCGACGCGCCAGCCATGTCGACGGGCATTCGCTCCCGGTTCGCCGAAGCGCTTGGCAGGGTTGCGCCGCGCGCCCGGCGGTCCTGGGCGATCCGCGCTGTCAGGGTCCCGCGTTGAAGCAGCGGATCGAGTCGCGCGTCTTGACCCAGCAGACGACCTGGTCGACCGGACGTTTCGCGGTGTCGTAGTACGGGTCGACCGGCGTCCACGCGTTCGGCACGGGGACGTTTATCGGTGCAGTGCTTGCCCCGTTCAACGTCACCGGGCCGACCGTCGTGGGGTACACCGTCACCTGCACCGCATCGCACGTCTCGGGGCTCGTCGCCGCCTGCACGCAATCGAGCGTCTGATCGGCCGCGCACGGCCACGCGTGGATCGGCCCGACCGACCCGTTGCAGGGCGGGTCGACCGGCGGCGGCGGATCGGGGACGTGCGGCCCGCAGTTCGGGTCGGTGTTCGGATCGCAGTGGTCCGCCCACGCCGGCCCGGCGCCCCCCGCGGCGGCGAACAGCGTGATCAGCCCCACCAGTACCGCGAGTGCCACGCGCGGCGTTCCAGCCTTGTACAGCCCGGTCATCCGCGCTGCCCCTTTCGTTTCGTGCTTCCTACAACGCCGCAGCGCGGAGAACTTGCGGCCATCTTGGCGCTCGTTGAACGAGGGCGGGCGCACCGGTCGGCGCGGCTGAAGTGGTGGCGGCGCTCGGCGTCCCGCCGCGGCCGGCGCTGCCGCTCATGGCAGCCGCCGCGGCTAGACCATCCCGCTCCACACGTAGTAGCCGACCACCAGCGTGAAGAGGATCGCGTCGAGCCGGTCCAGCGCGCCGCCGTGGGCGCCGAACAGCCGGCCGGTGTCCTTCGTGCCCGCGCTGCGCTTGATGAACGACTCGAAGAGGTCGCCGGCCGGGGCGGCGAGGGCGACGCCGACGCCGAGGAGCAGCGCGTCGGTGCCCGACAGCCAGTCCTGGTAGAGCCCGGCGATCCAGACGGCGAGGATCGCCGTGGCGATGCCGGCGAGCAGGCCCTCCACCGTCTTGTTCGGCGACAGGCGCGGCGCGAGCCTGCGGTGGCCGAGCGCGCGGCCGCCGAAGTAGGCGCCGGTGTCGCCGACGAAGGTGCCGACCAGCACGTCGGCGACGATCCCGCCGCCGTGCGGCAGCTCGCGCAGCAGCACCGCGTGTGCGATGCCCACGCCGACCCATCCGACGCCGAGCAGCACGACCGCCATGCCGAGCGTGCCGCCCTCGATCGACGGGCCGGCGATCGTCAGCAGGAAGACCAGAGCGACCGTCGCGGCGAGGACGAGCAGCACGTCGCCGGTGTCGCCCGCCGCGGCGGCGACCACCAGGCCGATGAGGCCGAGGAAGCCGGCCAGGCGCGCCGGCCGCAGGTCGGCGTAGAGCGCGTAGAGCTCGTGGAGGCAGATCAGCCCGAGGACCGCCGCGCCGGCCGCGAAGACCGGCCCGCCGGAGGCGACGATGAAGATCGCGAACAGCGCGGCGGGCACGCCGGCCGCGACGCGCGCGCCGAGGTCGGACCGCTGCGCGCCGCGGCGCCGCGCCTGCGGCATCTCAGCGGCCCCCGAACCGGCGCTGGCGGGCCGCGAACTCCTCGAGCGAGGCCTCGAACGCCTCGCGGGTGAAGTCGGGCCACAGCTCGTCGCGGAACACGAGCTCCGAGTACGCCGACTGCCACATGAGGTAGTTCGACAGCCGCCGCTCGCCGCTCGTGCGGATCACGAGGTCGGGGTCGTGCATCTCCGGCGCGTACAGCAGCCGCCGGAACTCCTCCTCGCCGCCGCCGCCGTAGCGCGCGGCCGCGTCGAGGATCTCCGCCCGCCCGCCGTAGTTGAACGCGACGAACAGCGCGATCCGCGCGTTGCCGGCGGTCACCGACTCCGCCCACTCCATCCGCTCCACCAGCTCCGGCGACACGCCGTCGCGCCGCCCGATGAACCGCATCCGCACGCCCTCGTCGTGCAGCTCGGGGGTCTCCGCGTCGATGCGCTCGCCGAACATGCGCATCAGGCCGGAGACCTCCTCCTCCGACCGCGACCAGTTCTCGGTCGAGAACGAGTAGACGGTCAGCTCGCGGACGCCCAGCTCGACGGCGTCGCGCAGCCGGTCGCGGACGACGTCCGCCCCGGCGCGATGGCCCTCCAGGACGGGCAGCCCCCGCTGCGTCGCCCATCGCCCGTTGCCGTCGGTGATGATGGCGACGTAGCGAGCGCCGCTCACACTTCCATGATCTCGGCTTCCTTGCCCTTCAGGATGCCGTCGAGCTCGGCGATCTTCTCGTCGGTCAGCTTCTGCAGGTCGGCCTCGGCGCGGCGCTCGTCGTCCTCGCCGATTTCGCCCTCGGCCTTCAGCTCGCGCAGGTCGTGCATCACGTCGCGGCGCACGTTGCGGATGCCGACGCGCCCCTCCTCGCCGATGTGGCGCGCCTGCTTGACGAGCTCGCGGCGGCGCTCCTCGGTCAGCTCCGGGACCGTCAGCCGGATGAGGTTGCCGTCGTTCGACGGGTTCAGCCCGAGGTCGGAGTTGCGGATCGCCTTCTCGATCGTGTTCATCGAGCTCTTGTCGTACGGCGTGACCGTCAGCAGCCGCGCCTCGGGCGCGTTGATCGTCGCCAGCTGGCGCAGCGGGGTCTGGGCGCCGTAGTAGTCGACCATGATCCGGTCGAGCAGGTGCGGGTTCGCGCGGCCGGTGCGGATCGAGCCGAGGTTGTGGACGGTCGCCTCGACCGACTTGCCCATCCGCTCGCGCGCGTCGGAGATGTACTCGTCGGTGACTTCGCTCATGTCCTGACCAGCGTGCCCACGCGTTGGCCGGACACTATCCGCTCGATGTTGCGCTCGTCGTCCATGTTGAAGACGTGGATCGGCAGCCGGTTCTCCATGCAGAGCGTCAGCGCCGTGGCGTCCATGACCTTCAGCCCGCGCTGCAGCGCGTCCATGTGCGAGATCTCCGGCATGAACTCCGCCGCGGGGTCGGTCCGCGGATCGCCGGAGTAGACGCCCTCCACGCCGTTCTTGGCCATCAGGATCGCCTCGGCGTGCATCTCGACCGCCCGCAGCGCCGCCGCGGTGTCGCTCGTGAAGAACGGGTTGCCGGTGCCGGCCGCGAAGATCACGACCCGCCCCTTCTCGAGGTGGCGCAGGGCGCGGCGGCGGATGTACGGCTCGGCGACCTCGCGCACGTGGAGCGCCGACTGCACGCGGACGTCGGCGCCCTCCTTCTCGAGCGCGTCCTGCAGCTGCATCGCGTTGATGAGGATCGCCAGCATCCCCATGTAGTCGCCGGTCGCCCGGTCCATCCCCGCGGCGACGCCGGAGACGCCGCGGTAGATGTTGCCCCCGCCCGGGACGATCGCGATCTCGACGCCCTGCTCCTGCACCCGCGCGATCTGCTGCGCGATCGCGTGAACGCGCTCGGGGTCGGTGCCGTAGTCGAGCGAGCCCATGAGGGCCTCGCCCGACACCTTCAGCAGGACCCGCTTGAACGCCGGGGGCTTGGGGGTGGGCGGCGCGGCCACCGTCTACTGGCCGATGGCGAACCGCGCGAAGCGCCGGATGCCGACGTTCTCGCCGGTCTCCGCCGCGATCTCGTCCTGCAGCTGCTTGATCGTCTTGCCCTCGTACCGGTCCGTGTTGACGTGCGGCTGGTTGAGGAGGACGACCTCCTCGAACCACTTGCGCAGCTGGCCCTCGACGATCTTGGGGCGGATGTGCTCCGGCTTGTCGGCCGCCTGCTCCTCGAAGATGCGCGCCTCGCGCTCGCGATCCTCCGCCGGGATGTCCTCCTCGCGGACGTACCGGGGCGCCGCGGCGGCGATGTGCAGGGCGACCTCGCGCGCGAACTGCACGAACTTCTCGTTGCGGGCGACGAAGTCGGTCTCGGAGTTCACCTCGACCAGCACGCCGACCTTCGCGTTGGAGTGCACGTAGGTCTGGATCGTGCCCTCGCTGGCGACGCGCTCGCCGCGGTCCTGGATCCGCTTGCCCTGCTTGGTGCGGAGGATCTCGATCGCCTGCTCGGCGTCGCCCTCGGCCTCGACGAGCGCCTTCTTGCAGTCCATCATCCCCGCGCCGGTGCGCTCGCGCAGGGCCTTCACGTCCTGGGCCGTGGGGGTGTAGGTGGCGCTCACTACGCCTTCTCCTTCTCGGTCTCGTTCGTGTCCGGAGTCTCGGCCGCGGCGGTGTCGCGCGAGGGCTCCTGCGGCTCGGCCTCGACGCCCGCCTGGTCCTCGCGGTCGGCGTTGACGATCGGCCCGTCGGCCTCGGCGGCCGGCGCCGGCTCGGGGCTCGGCGGCTGGTTGGGCGGGTCGGGGGTCGCGACGTCCTCGTTGGCGCGCGGGGCGACCTTCGGGTCGGGCTGCACCCGCCCGCCGGCCTGCACGGCCTGCGCGACCTCGGCCTCGGCGGCCTGGCGGTCGCCGCCGCCCTCGGCCTTGACGAGCGTGCGGCGGCGCTCGGCCTCGTCCTGCGGCGGGGCCTCGCCGTCGGCCGCCGCCGCGGCGACCGCCTCGGGCTCGGTCGCGGCCTCGGCCTGGCGCTTGGCCTGCTCCTCGGCCTCGCGCTTGGCCTGCTCCTCGGCCTGGCGGCGAGCCGCCTCCTCGGCCTCGCGGCGCATCCGCTCCTCCTCGGCCTGGCTGAACTGGCGCCGGCCGTCCTGGATCACGTCGCCGAGCGCCCGCGTCACGAGGTCGCACGAGCGGATCGCGTCGTCGTTGCCCGGGATCACGTAGTCGATCCCGTCCGGGTCGCAGTTCGTGTCGACCAGGCCGATCACCGGGATGCGCAGGCGCTGGGCCTCGCGCACGGCGATCGCCTCGGTCTTCAGGTCGACGACGAAGACCGCCTGCGGGACGCGCTGCATGTTCTTGACGCCGCCGAGGTTCGCCCGCAGCTTGGCGAGGTCGGCCTGGGCGGCCATGCGCTCGCGCGTCGGCAGCAGCTCGAGCTGGCCCTCGGCCTCGTAGCGCTCGAGGTCGTGCAGCCGCTTGATCCGCTGCGAGATCGTCTGGAAGTTGGTCAGCACGCCGCCGAGCCAGCGGTGGTTGACGTACGGCATCCCGCACTCCTCCGCGACCTGCTTGATCGAGTCGCGGGCCTGCTTCTTCGTGCCGACGAACAGGATCGTGCCGCCGCGGCGGGCGACGTCGCTGGCGAAGTCGAGCGCCTGCCGCAGCAGGGCCTCGGTCTTCAGCAGGTCGATGATGTAGATGCCGTCGCGCTCGCCGTGGATGTAGCGGCGCATCTTCGGGTTCCAGCGGCGCGTCTGGTGGCCGAAGTGGACCCCGGCCTCCAGCAGCTCGCGGATGCCGACGTCGGGCATTCGGACTGCTCCTTGGATCGTGCTTTGGCTGTGCCCGGTGCGGTCCGGCGGGATCCGGCGCAGGTGCGTCGGACAGGCCCCGCCGGGTCGGTCGCCCGGGGTCGGAGGGACGGAAAACTCGCTCCAGTGTACGCAAGATCCTCGGGGCCCCTGCGTTGGCGGTCTGTACGGGCCGGTCCCCTTCCCCTACCTCCGGTGGCCGGCCCGCCCGGAGCAGGCGACGGGGCGCCGCACGACGCGGCGCCCCGTTGCTTCGGCTCACAGCACGCGGGCGAGGTCCTCGGGCAGCGGGGACGTCACCTCGAGCGGCTGCCGCGTGAACGGGTGCGCGAACGCGAGGCGGGAGGCGTGGAGGAACTGGCGGGTGAGGCCGAACGCGCCGGCGCCCCCGTACTCGGGGTCGCCCGCGACCGGGTGGCCGATCGCCTGCAGGTGAGCGCGGATCTGGTGGGTGCGGCCGGTCTGGAGGCGGACGAGCAGCAGGGTCGCCTCGGGCAGCATCTGGAGGATCGCGAAGTGGGTGACCGCCTCGCGCGGCTCGTCGGTGTCGATCGACATGCGGGTGCGCACGCGGCGGTCGCGGCCGATCGGGGCGTCGATCGTGCCGCTGCGCGAGGGCGGGCGGCCGAGCACGAGCGCGACGTACTCGCGCGTGACCTCGCGGCGCTGGATCATCGCCTTCAGCCGCCGGTGGGCCTCCTCGGACTTCGCGACCACCATGAGGCCCGACGTGTCGCGGTCGAGCCGGTGGACGATCCCGGCGCGCCAGGCGTCCTCTCCCCCGGCCGCGCGGCCCTCGAGCGCCTGGGCGAGCGTGCCGCCGCGGTGGCCGCGCGCGGGGTGGACGACGACGCCGGCGGGCTTGTCGACGACCAGCAGGTGCTCGTCCTCGTACGGCACGTCGAAGGGCACGTCGACGTGGTCGGGCGCGGCCGGCTCGGGCGGCTCGTCGACCTCGATCAGCTCGCCGGGGCTCACCCGGTGGCGCTTCGGCCTGACGGCGCCGTCGACGGTCACGCGGCCCTCGTCGATCAGGCGGGCGGCCCGGCTGCGCGAGCCGAGCGTCTCGGCGAGCAGCGCGTCGAGCCGCTCGCCGTCGCGCTCAGGCGGGACCTTCATCCCTGCGCTCCAGGACGAGGACCAGCGCGACGACGCCCACCGTGATCGCGACGTCGGCGACGTTGAACGCCGGCCATGCCGGGATCTTGAGGAAGTCGGTGACCGCGCCGTCGCGCACCCGGTCCACGATGTTGCCGAGCGCGCCGCCGAGGAGCAGCCCCGTCGGCAGCCACACGAGCGGGCGCGCGGTGTGGCGGGCGAAGTAGAGGACGAGCGCGAGCAGCGCCAGCGCGATGAGCGCGATGACGAGCGTCGTGCCGCCGGCGTCGATGCCGAACGCGACGCCCTCGTTGCGGACGTTCACGAGCTTGACCGCGGGCAGGATCGGGTCCTCCTCCCCCGGCCTGACCCCGTCGCGGGCGAGCTTCTTCGTCACCTGGTCGACCGCGACGACCAGCGCGACCGTCAGCGCCGTGCGCGCCCAGGCGCGTCGGCCGGCGGTCAACCCGTGTCGTCGATCAGCCCGACCAGGATGCCGCCGACGATGCGCAGCACGAGGATGGCCACGATCGGGCTGAGGTCGAGCGGGCCGATCGGCGGGATGAACCGGCGGAAGATCCGCAGGTAGGGCTCGGCCACGTCGCGCAGGAACGTCAGGACCGCGTCGAGCCAGCGGTAGTAGCCGGGGCGGGCGCCGAACGCGAAGATCAGGTTGATGACGATGTACGCCAGGATCAGGAGCGTGTAGACGCCGATCAGCGTCGCGAGGAAGTCGGCGACCTCGCTGCGGGCCGTGGCGACGGGAACGGCGCTCACCCGCGCACCACCGCCTGCATCGCGTCGTCGAACGCCCTGCGGACGCCGCCCGCCTCGAGGGCCGCGAGGCCGCGGGCGGTCGAGCCGCCGGGCGACATGACCTGGCGGCGGACGATGAGCGTGTCGTGGCCGCGGGCGCGCAGCAGCTCCGCGGTCCCGGCCATCGTGCCGACGACCAGCTCGGCCGCCACGTCGGCGGGCACGCCGGCCTTGATCCCGGCGTCGACCTGGGCCTCCACGACGACGGCCCAGTACGCAGGCGCGTTGCTCATGAGCCCCATCGCGGCGTCGATCTGCGACTCCTCCACGGTCACGACCGGGCCGACGCGCTCGAACGTCGCCCGGACGCGGGCCTCGAAGTCGGGGTCGGCGTGCGGGTCCCGGGCGTGGCAGGTGACGCCCGCGGCGACCTCCACCGGCGTGCTCGGCAGCATCCGGACGACCGGCGTGTCGCCGTACGCGGCCCTGACGTCGCGCAGCGGGGTCGAGCCGAGGATCGACACCACGCCCCTGGCCCGCCCGCCGACCTGCTCGGCGACCTGGCCGAGCTGAGCGGGCTTGTGGCAGAGCACGATGAAGTCGGCGCGGTCGGCCAGCTCCCCGTTCCCGGCGAGCGCCTCGCCGCCGGTCTCGGCGGCGAGCTCCTCGGCGCGCTCGGGGATCGCGTCGGTGCACAGCACCGGCTCCCCCCACCCTCGCGCGAGCGCCCTGGCCATGTTGCCGCTGCCGACGAGGCCGATCATCGGCGCCGGAGTCTACGGGGCGGACCCGTCAGGACTGGTTGAAGAAGCCCTTCTCGATCAGCCGCGCCCGCTCTTCGGCCGAGATCTCGACGTTGCGCGGGGTCAGCATGAAGACCTTGTCGGCGATGCGCTGCATGCCGCCGTCGAGGGCGTAGGTGAGGCCGCTGGCGAAGTCGATGAGGCGCTTGGAGAGGTCGGTCTCGACGCCCTGGAGGTTGAGGATCACCGGGATCGAGTCCTTGAAGCGGTCGGCGACCTGCTGGGCGTCGTTGAACGACTTCGGGACGACGAGATGGACGCGGACGTCGCCACCGTTGCGCGAGCGGCCGCCTCCCACCGGTCGCAGGACGGCCGTGGGGCGGCCCGCGGGCTCGTCGTCGGCGAAGATGTCGTCGAACTCGTCGCGGCGCCGGCGGGTGGACAGGCGGCGGACGTTCGGGCGCTCGCGGTAGCTCTCCTGCAGCTCCTGCTCGGGCTCGACCTCGTCCGGCTCGTCGTCGTACGCGTGGTGTCGCTCCTCGGCGAGGCCGAAGTAGACGAGCGCCTTGTGCCAGGAGTCGCGGAAAGCCATCTTGGGCGAAGGTTAGCCCTCTGCGGCGGAATTCCTGCCGGTGCGGCGCCGGATTCAGCGGCCCGCGAGCAGGCTTGCGGCGGCGGCGACCAGCTCGCCGTTGCCCGCCGCGGCGCGCCCGTCGGGCAGCACGGGCGTGTCCTCGAGCCCGGTCCGGATCCCGTGGCCGCGCTCGACGGCGCGCCGGTTGACGGCCCAGGAGGCGATCCCGTCGCCGTGGTGGACCTGTTCGAGGTCGATCTTCGCGTCGGCGAGGGCCTGCTCCATCGCGGCGGCGTGGGCGGTCGCGTCGGCGGGCTCCTGGTCGAGCGGCTCGATCAGCGCGCGGGTGCATCGCGAGGCGACGCCGTGGGCGACGAAGGCGTGCGCGTCGTCGAGCGAGAGCAGCCCCGCCTCGATCCCGACCCCGCGGGCGAGCAGCAGGTCGCACAGCGCGACGATGCCCTCCTCGCCCATGTTGGCCGAGACGAGGTCCGGCAGCTCGGTCCAGGCGGCGACGAGCGCGCGGCGCCGCTGGGGGTCGGGTTCGATGGCCGCGGAGGTGGTGAGCGAGAGCTCGATGCCGGGGCAGGCGGCGCGGACGGCGCGCAGTGCGGCAGCGCACGGCTCGGGGGCGAGCGACTCGCGGCCGTCCTCGTCGTAGGCGTGGATGTGGAGGGAGCGCGCGCCGGCGGCGACCGCCGCGCGCGCCTCGGCGGCCATGTCCTTCGGCGTGCGCGGTGTCGCGGGGTGGTGGCGGTCGCCGTTGAGCGCGGCTTGGAGGAGGGGCATGGGCGTGGCCGGAAGTGTGGCGCGCGGAACCCGCATAACGCACCACTGGTCGCCCTCCCGACGGACGTGTGCTGCGTTGAGCCCCCCATACGGGACGAAATGGGACACACCCCCCGACGCGACCTGACGAGTGGTGCGTTGTGCGGGTCGCCAGCGGGTCCTCCCTCCCTCGGTGAGCAGTCGGTCACGCCGCCGGGCACAGCGACGAGACCGCACGGAGCGAAAAAACCGCGTCAGCCGTACAGCCGCGACCCGATCCGCACCATCGTCGCGCCCTCCTCCACGGCGACCGCGAAGTCCTGCGTCGTCCCCATCGACAGGTGCGCCAGCCCATGGCGCTCGGCCAGCTCCCGCAGCGCGGCGAACCACCGGCGGCTGTCCTCGGGCCTCTCGGCGAGCGGCGGCATCGTCATCAGGCCGACCGGCGGAAAGGGCGCCCGGTCGATGAAGGCACCCAGCTCGTCCGGCGCGATGCCGGCCTTGCCCTCCTCCCCCGCGATGTTCACCTCGACGAGGAACTCGAGCCCCGGCCGCGCGTGCTTGCGCAGCTCCTTCAGCGCGCTGTCGCTCGCCACCGAGTGGATGCGCCGGGCGAGCGGCGCGATCGTCCGCACCTTGCGCGACTGGAGCTGGCCGATGAAGTCCCATGTGAAGGCGTCCGAGTGGGCGGCCGACTTGCGCTCCAGCTCCTGCGCCCGGTTCTCGGCGACGGTGGCGACGCCCGCCTCGGCGAGCGCGCCGAGGTCCTCCAGCGCGACGTACTTGACCGCGGCGACGATCTCGACGCCGGCCGGGTCGCGGCCCGCCCGCCGCGCGGCCGCGGCGATCTCGTCGCGCACCTCGGCGAGGTTGGCGCGCACGCGCTCGGCCGTCAGCGCCACGCGACCCCGGCCTGCCGGCCCGTGCGACCCCCGTCGCGCCGGTGGGAGAAGAAGAGCGACGCGTCGCTGCACATCGTGCACAGCCCGCTGTCGTGGACCGTCCCGACGCCCGCCGCCCGCAGCCGCTCGCGCGCGATCGCCGACAGGTCGACGAGCGCCGGCCCGCCCGCGGGCTCGACGCCGAGCGCGGCGCGAACCTCGTCGCCGACCTCGTAGCAGCACCCGCGGGCGCACGGCCCGATCGCCGCGGCCTGCACCGCCCCGGCCTCCCGGACGGCAGCCTCGACGACGCCGGCGGCGATCCCCCGCCAGCCCGCGTGGACCATCCCGGCGGCCCCGGGCGCAGCGAGCGCGATCGGAAGGCAGTCCGCGGTGAGCACCATCGCCCCGACGCCGCGCTCGGTGACGACCTGGGCGTCGGCCTCGACCAGCTCGGCGCCGTCGCGCACCACGGCCGCGCCGTGCACCTGCCGGCCGAACGCGACACGCCGCACCCCGATCAGCCCCAGCAGCCGCTCCCGGTTCTCGTCGATTGCGGCGGGGTCGTCGTCGGTCCAGCGGCCGAGGTTCAGCGTGTCGAACGGCGGGTCCGACACGCCCCCGCGGCGCGTCGTGAACACCGCCTTCGCGCCGTGCGGCAGGTCGATCCCGACGTGCTCGCCGGCCCATGTGAAGGGAGCGGGAAGGGTGGTCGTCGTCGCCGGCATCGGGCGGCGGATGCTAGCCGCGCGGGCGGCGCCCGTCGGAGCGGAGCGAGGAGCGCGGAGCGGCGCGGCGGCGCGGCGGCGCGGCGGCGCGGCGCGCCGCCCGCCGAGCCCTCCGCGCCGTCACTCCGCGTCCAGCGCCGCCGCCAGCTCCTCCTCGCGCGTCGCGAGCCCGTCGTCGAGCTTGCGCGCCATCGCCGCGTCGAGCCGGCGCCCGATCTCCGGCCCCTCCGGGATGCCGGCGGCGATCAGGTCGTCGCCGCCGATCGAGAGCCGGACGCCGCGCAGCTCCTCGAGCCACCGGCGGGCCGGCTCCTCGGCGCCGAGGGCGCCCGCGACTGCGACGGCCTGCGGCGTGCGGCGGCGCAGCAGGCGCCAGAGGTCGGACGGCCGGGCGGCGTCGCGCATCGCCGTGGCGAGCGCCGCGGGGTCGGTGGCGGCGTCGAGGACCGGCGCGGCGGCGGAGAGGTGGACGTCGGTCAGCCACTCGCGCAGCCGGTCGCGCGGGACGTTGCGCGCGGCGGCCGCAAGGACGACGAGCGGGTCGCCGGGCAGCAGCGCCGCCGCGCGCCGCAGCACCGCCTCGTCCACCTCCAGCCCGGGGTCGAGCGGCGCGTCGCCGGCCAGCGAGCGCAGCGCGAGCAGCGGCGCGACCGGGTCCGGCTCGCGCACCGCGAGCAGCAGCTCGGCGCCCATCCGCGCCCGCCCGGCCGTCTCCGGCGCCCCGGCCGCGAACGCCTGGCGCGCGAGCAGGGCGGTCCGGTCCTCGACCGAGAAGCCCAGCCGCGCCGCGTACCGGGCGAGCCGCACGAGCCGCGTCGGGTCGTCGAGGAAGCTGCCGTCGTGCAGCACGCGCAGGCGCCGCGCGGCCACGTCGTCGAGGGCGTCCGGCACCGCGTGGACCGCGCCGCGCCGGTCCGCCGAGACCCCGACCGCGATCGCGTTCGCCGTGAAGTCGCGCCGCGCCATGTCCTCGTCGATCGATCCCGCCCGCACGACGGGCAGCGCGCCCGGCCGCGGGTAGGACTCCGCCCGCGCCGTCGCGACGTTGATCCCCGCGCCGTCCACGCTCGCGGTCCCGAAGCGGTCGTGCACGAGCGGGGCCGGCGCACCGAGCCGCCGCGCCAGCTCCGCCGCCACCGCCGGCCCGTCGGACTCGGCCACGAGGTCGATGTCCCGCGGCTCGCGCCCGAGCAGCAGGTCGCGCACCGCGCCGCCGACGACGTACAGGCCGGAGAGGCCGTCGAGCGCGCCGAGCAGCCGCTCGCCGTGCTCCAGCTCGACCAACCGCTCGACGACGCGCTCGGGCTCCATGCCGGCATCCTCGCACCGCCCGGCGGAGCGTCCGGCGTGGGGGCGCCGGCCCCGCTCGGCGGAGGGTCCGGCGCGGCGCGGCGCGGCGCCGCGGCCAGCGCCGAGCCCCGGAGCCTCAACCCACCGGCCGCACCGCCACCCCGGCTGCGGCCAGCGCCTCCTTCGCCTCGGCGATCGAGTACTTCCCGAAGTGGAACAGCGAGGCGACGAGCGCCGCGTCGGCCCCCGCCCGCAGCGCCTCGACCATGTGCTCCAGCGTCCCGGCCCCGCCCGACGCGATCACGGGGACCCCCACGGCCGCGCTCACCGCCCGCGTCAGCTCGAGGTCGTAGCCGGCGTTCGTGCCGTCGCGGTCCATCGACGTCAGCAGGATCTCCCCCGCTCCCCGTGCGACCCCCTCCTGCGCCCAGGCGACCGCGTCGCGCCCTGTCGGCGTCCGCCCGCCCGCGACGTGGACCTCCCACGAGCCCGTGGCGACCCGCTTCGCGTCGATCGCCAGCACCACGCACTGCGCGCCGAACACGTTCGCCAGCTCGTCGATCAGCTCCGGCCGCGCGACCGCGGCGGAGTTCACCGACACCTTGTCGGCGCCCGCGTCGAGCACCGCCTGCGCGTCGGCGACCGACCGCAGCCCGCCCCCGATCGTGAACGGGACGAAGACGTTGTCCGCCGTCCGCCGCGCGAGGTCGACCATCGTCGCCCGCCTGTCGGAGGTCGCCGTGATGTCGAGGAACACCAGCTCGTCGGCCCCCTCGCGGTCGTAGCGCTCGGCCAGCTCGACCGGGTCGCCCGCGTCGCGGATGTCCACGAAGTTCGTGCCCTTGACGACCCGGCCGGCGTCGACGTCGAGGCACGGGATGACGCGCTTCAGGTGCATCAGGCCCGGTCCAGCACGGCCTGCGCCTCGGCGACCGAGAACGCGCCCTCGTACAGCGCCTTGCCCACGATCACGCCGGCCAGGTTGACCTGCCGCAGCTCGACGAGCCCCTCGAGGTCCGCCAGCGACCCGACGCCGCCCGAGTACAGGAACCGCCCCCGAACCACCTCGGCGATCCGCCGCACCTCGTCGAGGTCGATCCCCGACAGCATCCCGTCCCGGTCGACGTTCGAGTACACGAACTGCTTGACGCCGCGCGCGGCCAGCCGCCGGATCACGTCGTCGGCCGGCATCTGCGTGGTCTCGGTCCAGCCCGCGGTGGTGACGTGCCCCCCGCGGGCGTCGACCGACACGACGACGCGGTCGGAGTAGGCGGCCAGCACGTCGTCGAGGAAGTCGACGTCGGTGTACGCCGCGGTCCCGAGGATGACCCGCGTCGCGCCCGCCCGCAGCGCGTCGCGCACCGCCGGCAGCGACCGCAGCCCGCCGCCGTACTGCACCGGGACCGGCAGCTCGCCCGCGATCCGCTCCAGGTGGCCGAGCGACTGCGGCGTCCCGCTGCGCGCCCCGTCGAGGTCGACGACGTGCAGCCACCGCGCCCCCGCATCGACCCACGCCCGCGCGGCCTCCAGCGGGCTGTCGCGGTACACGGTGCGCTCGTCGAAGGAGCCCTGCGCGAGCCGCACCGCCTGACCCTCGAAGACGTCGACCGCGGGATAGAGGATCACGCCGCGGCCACCCCGCGGCAGGCGCGCACGAAGTTGCCGAGGACCCGCAGGCCGTTCGCCGACGACTTCTCGGGGTGCGACTGGGCGCCGAACACGTTGCCGCGCTCGACGAACGCCACGAACGGCGCGCCGTACTCGCCGACGCCCAGCACGACCGACTCGTCCTCCGGCACCGGCGCGAACGAGTGCACGTGGTAGAAGGCCGCCTCCGCCGGGAGCCCCTCGATCAGGGGCGACGGGCGCGTCCAGCGGACCATGTTCCAGCCGATGTGCGGCAGCTTCAGGTCGCGGGCGTCGAGCGCCGCGACGTGGCCCCGCAGCAGCCCGAGCCCGCGCTCGCCCTCGTGCTCGTCGGACGAGTCGAACAGCAGCTGCATCCCGAGGCAGAGCCCGAGCACCGGCACGCCGGCGGCCGCCCGCTCGCGGATCGCCTCGTCGAGCCCGGCCGCGCGCAGCCGCCGCATCGCCTCGGGGAACGCGCCGACGCCGGGCACGACCAGGCCGTCGGCGCGCGCCAGCGCGTCCGGGTCGCCGGTCAGCACCGGCCGCGCGCCGGCGCGCTCCAGCGCCTTCTCGGCGCTGCGCCGGTTGCCCATGCCGTAGTCGACGATCGCGATCACGGCCGCGCATTCTCCCCGCTGCGCACGCGCGCAAGCAGCTCGTCGATCGCCGCCGCCTTCAGCTTGTGGGCGACCGGGTTGGCGATCAGCCGCGCGGTCGCCTCGAACAGCGTCTCGCGCTCGACCAGCCCGTTCTCGCGCAGCGTCGTCCCGGTCGCGGTGAGGTCGACGATCGCCTCCGCCAGGCCGGTCAGCGGCGCGAGCTCGACCGACCCCTTGACCTCGACGATCTCCGCCTGGCGGCCGGTCCGCTCGAAGTAGGCGGCCGAGAGCTTCGGGTACTTCGTCGCGACGCGGACCATGCCGAGCCGGCGCAGCGCCTCCGCCGCCGGGTCGGGCCCGGCCGCCGTCGCCAGCACCATCCGGCAGCGCCCGAAGCCGAGGTCGTGCAGCTCGTACACCTCGCGCTCGGCCTGCTCGACGAGCACGTCCTTGCCCGTGATCCCGAGGTCGGCGGCGCCCGCCTCGACGTACGTCGGCACGTCGCTCGGGCGCATCGTGACGATGCCGGCCTCGTCGAACAGCAGCCTGCGGTCGTTGGACCGCACCTCGGCGGTGTCGACGCCCAGCCGATCGAGCAGGTCGAGCGTCTCGCGCAGCAGCGCCCCGCGCGGCACCGCGATCCGCAGCCCGTTCAGGCCGCTCACGCCAGCCGCTCCTCGCCGGTGAGCGCGACGTGCAGCGAGTCGACGGTCAGCGCGAAGCCGACCGCGGGCAAAGGCCGCCCGAACCGGCCGAGCAGGTCGTCGTAGCGCCCGCCGCCGCCGATCGGCTGGCCGAGCCCCGGGTCGTAGACCTCGAACACCGCGCCCGTGTAGTAGTCGAGGTCGCGCACGAGGCCGAGGTCGAAGATCACCCGCGCGCGCACCGCGGCCGGCAGCAGCGCGACGACGCCGCGCAGCCCGGCGGCGTCCTCGCCGAGCACCTCCTCGCCTCCCCGGACCTGCGGCACGGCGAGCAGCCGCTCGCGGTCCTCCGCGCTCAGCTGGAGCGCGCGCAGCTCGCGCTCGAGCCCGACGAAGTCGCGCGTCGCCAGCTCGTGCAGGATCGCCGGGCGCGCGCCCTCCGGCACCCCCGCCCGCGCCAGCAGCCCCGGGTACAGCGACGCGTCGCCGACCCCGATGCGGTAGTGCTGCAGCCCGGTCGCGTCGAGCGCGGCGCACAGCACCCGCAGCGCCTCCGCGGTCCCCTCCGGCCCCGGCGCGCCGACCAGCTCGACCCCCGCTTGGAGGAACTCGCGCTGCTGACCGCGGTGCGGGCGCACGCCGCGGAACGCGTTGGCGAAGTAGCAGAAGCGCAGCGGGGGCTCCGCGGCGGCGTACCGCGTGGCGACGACGCGCGCGATCGGCACGGTCATGTCCGACCGCAGCGCGAGCACGGCGCCGTGGTCGTCGACGACCCGGTACGCCGGCAGCGCGCCGCCCGCACCGCCGCGCGCGAGCACCGACTCGTGCTCCAGGGACGGCGTCGCGACCTCCCCGTAGCCCTCGCGGTCGAACACGCCGCGCATCGCGTCGCAGATCGCGCGCAGCTCGCGCATCTCGTCGGGCAGGACGTCGCGCGTCCCGGAGGGGATCGGGTGGATCACGGCGTCCACGACTCCGACGAGGCGGGCCGCTGCTCGCCCGAGCGCAGGTCCTTGACCTCGCCGCTGTCCGTGAACCAGACGTACGGGATCCCCTTGCCGTCCGCGTAGGCGATCTGCCTGCCGAACTTCACCGGCTCGTGGAAGACCTCGGTCGGGATGCCGCGCGCCCGCAGCGCGCGCGCCACCTCGCGCGCGTCGGCGCGCGACTCCTCGGACGTGAGCGCGACCAGCACCTGCGTCGGCGTCTTCGGCCCGACCGGCAGCGCGCCCTGGCCGAAGAGCCGCCCGAGGATCCGCGTGATCCCGAACGAGACGCCGTTGCCGGGGAACGTCTCGCGCCCGCCCTCGATCAGGTTGTCGTAGCGCCCGCCGGAGCAGATCGCACCGACCGACTCGTGGCCCTCCATGACCGCCTCGTACACCGTGCCCGTGTAGTAGTCGAGGCCGCGGACGATCGAGAGGTCGGGCACGACCCGCGCCCCGTCCGCCGCGTCCATCACGAAGCGCAGCTCCTCCAGGCCCTCCTCGAGCAGCGGGTGCGTGACGCCGAGCCCCCGCACGCCCGCGATGACGTCGCCGCGCACCTGGGCCATCTCGAGCAGCTTCTCCGCCGGCGCACCCAGCTCCCGCAGGTCCTCCGCCACCCGCCCCGGGCCGCGCTTGTCGAGCTTGTCCAGCGCCCGCATGACCGGCGCGACGTCCTCCACGCCCAGCCCGCGCATGACGCCCTCGACGAGCTTGCGGTTGTTGAAGCGCACGGTGACCGGCGGGATCTCGGGCAGCGCCGCGAACACCTCGTGCACGATCAGCGGCAGCTCGGCGTCGAAGTGCAGCGACAGCGACCCGCGCCCGACGACGTCGATGTCGGCCTGGGTGAACTCGCGGTACCGGCCCTCCTGCGGGCGCTCGCCCCGCCAGGCCTTCTGAATCTGGTAGCGCTTGAACGGGAACCGCAGGTCGTTGAGGTGCTGCGCGACGTACCGCGCGAGCGGCACCGTCAGGTCGAAGTGCAGTCCCAGCTCGGCCCGCTCCTCGTCCGACCCGTGGAGCCGGCGCAGCGTGTAGATCTCCTTGTCGGTCTCGCCCTTGGCGAGCAGCTGGTCGAGCGGCTCGACGGCGCGGGTCTCGATCGGCGCGAAGCCGAACAGCTCGAACTGCCGCCGGATGCCGTCGAGCAGCCGCTGCTCGACGATCCTCTGCTCCGGCAGCCACTCGGGGAAGCCGCTGATGGGGCGGGCCTTGGCCACCCGTAGACGTATAGCTGCCTAGACGCGCGCGGGCTCCGTCGACACGCGCTCGATGCGCGCGCCGAGGTCCCGCAGCCGCTCGTCGATCCGCTCGTAGCCGCGGTCGATCTGCCAGATGTTCGCGATCTCCGACCGGCCCTCGGCGCACAGCGCCGCGATCAGCATCGCCATCCCGGCGCGGATGTCCGGCGACGCCGCGGTGATCCCCCGCAGGCGCGACGGCCCGGTCACGATCGCCCGGTGCGGGTCGCACATGACGATGTCCGCGCCCATCGAGACGAGCTTGTCGGTGAAGATCAGGCGGTTCTCGAACATCCACTCGTGGATGAGGATCGAGCCGGCGCACTGCGTCGCGACCGCGACGGCGATCGACGTGAGATCGGCCGGGAACGCCGGCCACGGCCCGTCCTGGACCTTCGCCTTGTACTCGCCGAGGTCGCGCGCGACGACGAGCGTCTGGTCGCCGGGGACGACGAGGTCGGCGCCGTCCAGCTCGGACTGCAGGCCGATGCGCCCGAACACCAGCCGGATCATCCGCAGGTCGTCGGCGATCACGTCCTTGATCCGCAGCTCGCCTCCGGTCACGCCGGCCAGCGCCATGAACGACCCGACCTCGATGTGGTCGGGGCTGACCGTGTGGGTGCAGCCCCCGAGCCGGTCGACGCCGTGGACGGTCATGACGTTCGAGCCGATCCCCTCGATGCGCGCGCCCATCTTGGTGAGCATCCGCGCGAGATCCTGCACGTGGGGCTCGCACGCGACGTTGCCCATGACGGTCGTGCCGGGCGTGAGCGCGGCGGCCATCAGCGCGTTCTCGGTCGCCATCACCGACGGCTCGTCCATGAACACCTCGGCGGCGCGCAGGCCGCTGCCGGCGGTGAGCTGGATCGCGCCGTTCAGCTCGTGCTCGGCGCCGAGGGCGCGCAGCGCGTCGAGGTGCGGGTCCAGGCGCCGGCGGCCGATGACGTCGCCGCCGGGGGGCGGCATCACCGCGCGGCCGCAGCGGGCGAGGAGCGGGCCGGCGAGGAGGAACGAGGCCCGGATGCGCTCCGCCAGCTCGCGGTCGATCTCGCCGCTGCCGGACTCCAGCCCCTGCGCCCGCAGCGCCACCTCGTGCTCGTCGCGCCAGTCGACCCTCACCCCGAGCCGCTCGAGGATCTCCAGCATGGTCTCGACGTCGCGGATCCGCGGGACGTTGCCGACGACGACCTCCTCGTCGGTGAGCACGCACGCGGCGAGGATCGGCAGGGCGCCGTTCTTGTTGCCGGCGGGCGTGACCGTGCCGGACAGCGGCACGCCCCCGTCGATGACGAACTTCTCCATGGGCGGTGAGAGACTCGAGGCGAGGGACGAGAGCGGCCTCGGGCGCTCGGCTAGGGTACCGAACATGGCGACTGGGATTTCGCGCGAGGAGGCCTGGTCCCTGCTCACCGAGTGGGTCGCCTCGCCGTCGCTGCGGCGCCACTGCCAGTCGGTCGAGGCCGCGATGCGCGCGTATGCGGAGCGCGGCGGCGAGGACGCCGACCTGTGGGGCGTCACCGGCCTGCTCCACGACGCCGACTACGAGCGCTTCCCCGACATGGACGACGAGGAGAAGGGCCACCCGCGGACGATCATCGCCGAGCTCGAGCGCCGCGACGCGCCGCCGGAGATGGTGCAGGCGATCGCCGCGCACGCCTCGTACCTCGGCGTGCCGGCCGAGACGCCGATGGCGCGCACGCTGATCGCGGTCGACGAGCTGTGCGGCTTCCTCGTCGCGTGCGCGGCGGTGCGGCCCGAGGGGATCGTCGGGCTGACGCCGAAGTCGGTCAAGAAGAAGCTCAAGCAGCCCTCGTTCGCGGCGGCGGTCGACCGCGAGGAGGTCCGCCACGGCGCCGACGCCCTGGGCGTCGACTTCGACGAGCACCTCGCGTTCGTGATCGCGGCGCTCGAGGCACGGGCGGACGACCTGGAGCTGCACGGGCGCGAGGCCTCCAGCGCGGCCTGAGCCGCGGTGCGCGCCTTCGGGCGGGTCCTGCGGGTCCCGCACGTCCCATGGCTGATGGCCGCGGCGCTGGTCGCGCGGCTGCCGTACGGCATGATCGGCCTGGCGATCCTGCTGTTCGTCCACGCCGAGAAGGGGTCGTTCGCGGCGGCGGGCGCGGTCGCGGCGGCGTTCTCGATCAGCGCGGGCGCGATGCTGCCGGCGCTCGGCCGGCTGATCGACGCGATCGGCCAGACGCGGGTGATGATCTCGACGGTCGCCGCGCAGGCGGCGGCGGGCGCGGCGCTCGTCGCGCTCGGGCTGGCGGGAGCCTCGACGCTCGCGCTGGCCGCCGCCGCGGCCGTCGCCGGCGGGGCGGTGACGCCGGTGTCGCCCGCGCTGCGCGGCCTGTGGCCGCAGATCCTCGGCGACGACGAGCTGGCGCTGCGCTCGGCGCTCGCGCTCGACGCGATCACGCTGGAGTTCGTCTTCGTCGGCGGCCCGCTGCTGACCGCGGGGCTCGTCGCCGCCACGTCGCCGGCGGTCGCGCTGGCGACGGGCTTCGCGCTGTCGGTCGCGGGCGCCACCGCGTTCGCGCTCTCGCCGCCGTCGCGGGCCTGGCGCGGAAGCGGGAGCGCGGCCTTCGGGCTCGGCCCGCTCCGGTCGCGGGGGCTGCGGACGCTGCTGGCGGTGTCGGTGCCGGTCGGCGTCGGGTTCGGCTCGGTCGAGGTGGCGCTGCCCGCGTTCGGCGTGGGCGAGGGGTCGGCGAGCGCGGGCGCGCTCGGGATCGCCGCGCTCTCGGTCGGCAGCATGGCCGGCGGGATCGTCTACGGCGCGCGCCCGCCGCGGGGGCTGGTCCGCGCGTACCTGGCGTTCTCGGTCGCGCTGCCGCTCGGGATCGCCCTGCTCGCGCTGCCGTCGTCGCTGCTCGCGATGCTGCTGCTCGCGCCGGTCGGGGGCGCGGCGCTCGCGCCGCTCACCGCGGCCGAGAACGAGCTGGCGGGCCGGCTCGCGCCGGCGACCAGCGTGACCGAGGGATACGCGTGGGTCCTGACGGCCGTGGTCGCCGGCGTCGCGATCGGGACCGGCCTCGGCGGCGCGGTCGTCGAGGCCGCGGGGTGGCGCGCGACGCTGCTCGCCGGGGCCGGGGCCAGCCTGCTGGGAGCGGCGATCGCGTTCGCGCGGCGCGGCACACTTCGGGTGTGAGCGACCCGCTCGACGTCTCCGGCGGCTCCGGCCCGAGCGGCCCGCTCGACGTCTCCGGCGGCTCCGGCCCGAGCGACCCGCTCCGCCTCTTCGGCCAGTTCGTCGGCTCGTGGGACGTCGAGTCCTCGCTCGCGGGCGCCGGCGAGTGGCACTTCGCGTGGATCCTCGGCGGGACCGCGATCCAGGACGTCATCTCCCCCGTCGGCGCGCCGCCCGAGCAGCAGGGCACGACCGTGCGCGCGTACGACCCGGGCGCGGGGCTGTGGCACGTCTTCTACACGTGCCCGCAGGACGGCGAGTTCGTGCTGCTCACGGGCCGCGCCGAGGGCGAGCGGATCGTGCAGCTCGGCCACGACCTCGCCGGCCCGTCGCGGCGCTTGCGGTGGACGTTCTCCGACATCGAGCCGGCCTCGTTCCGGTGGACCGGCGAGGTGTCGACGGACGGCGGCGCGACGTGGCGGCTCACGCACGAGATGCGCGCGAAACGCCGCACGTAGCGGCTTTCCGTCCGGCGCGCTGCCTAGCTTCGCGCCGCCACCCGACCACAGGAGGTACCCCCGTGGCGACGATCAACAAGACCGAGCTCGCGCGAGCGGTCGCCGAGGACACTGGCCTGACTAGCGGCCAGGCCAAGGAGGCCATCGAGGCGACGCTCGAGCAGATCGAGAACGCGCTCATGCGCGGCAACGAGGTCAGCCTCTCCGGCTTCGGCAAGTTCGCCATCAGCGAGCGCGCCGCCCGCCAGGGCCGCAACCCGCAGACCGGCGAGACGATCGAGATCAAGGCGTCGCGCGTGCCGCGGTTCCAGGCGTCCGCGCCGCTGAAGGCCGCCCTCAAGGGCTAGTTCGCCCGGTCGGCCCGCGAGGGGCGCGGTGCGGCTGCGCCGCGCCCCGCGCGCGCCCCAGGCGCGGTGCGGCTGCGCCGCGCCCCGCGCGCGGCCCTCCGCGGCGCCCGTCGCGCGCGGCCCCTACGCCGCGCCCCGCGCGCGGCCCTCCGCGCCGCCCCTCCCGCGCGCGGCCCCTACGCCGCGCCCCTCCAGCGGCCCCCCGCCTTCGCCCACTCGAGCAGGTGGTCCGGGCCGCAGAACGCGTCCGCGATCCGGTGCTCCCCCCGATGGCGGACGAGGAGGACGTACGTGTCGTCGAGCGGCCGCGCGCACTGCGCGCAGCGGCCCAGCCCGGCGGCGGCGTCGTCCTCGGGGTCGAGGCCGCGGAGCGTCCCCGCGTCCCACCGCGCGCCCTGGATGACCCACGGCACGACGTGCTCCAGCCGGCAGAACGCGGCGCGCCGCTCGCCGACCGGCTCGGCGGCGCGGAAGCCGTCGTCGTCCTCGACCGCGACCCCGCACCAGCTGCACTGCTCGGGCACGATCGAGAAGATAACCTCGCCACCCGATGGCAGAGCCCCTCACGATCACGGTTCTCGAGGGCGACGAGACGGGGCAGGAGCTGCTGGAGCAGTCGCTGCGCGTCCTCGACCCGGCGGTCCTCGGCCTCCCGCTCCTGCTCGAGCGCTTCGACCTCAGCCTCGAGAACCGCCGCGCGACGCGCAACGGCGTCGTCCACGAGGCCGCGGAGGCGATGTGCCGGTCCGGCCTCGGGCTCAAGGCCGCGACGATCACGCCCGAGGGCAAGGACGACGTCGGCTCGCCGAACCGCATCGTGCGCGAGGGCATCCGCGGCAAGGTCATCATCCGGACCGGCCGGCGCATCCCGGGCGTCACGCCGCTCGCGGGGGTCCACCACCCGATCTCGGTCGTCCGCATGGCGGTCGAGGACGCCTACGGCGCCGAGCAGTGGCGCGAGGGCTCCGGCGACTCCGAGGTCGCGTACCGCACCGAGAAGGTGACCCGCTCGACCTGCCGCATGGTCGCCGAGTACGCGTTCCGCACCGCCGAGCAGATCGGGGGCAAGGTCTACGGCGGCCCGAAGTGGACGGTCTCGCCGGTCTACGAGGGGATGCTCAAGGAGGAGATGGACGCCGCCGCCGAGCGCCATCCCGCCGTCCCCTACCAGCCGGTCCTGATCGACGCGACGTACGCGGGGCTCATCACCGGCGCCGCCGACGTCCCGCTCGTCATCCCCTCCCTCAACCGCGACGGCGACTGCCTGTCCGACCTCGTCATGCCGATGTTCGGCTCGATCGCCGGCGCCGAGTCGGTCCTGCTCGCCTTCGACGACGACTACGAGGTCGACGTCGCGATGGCCGAGGCGCCCCACGGGACGGCCCCCGCGCTGCTCGGCAAGGACATCGCGAACCCGATGGCGATGATCCTCGCGTGCGGCGCGGTGCTGCACTACGCGGCGGTGCGCGGCCACGCGGGCGCCGAGACGGCGTCGCGGGCGATCTACGAGTCGGTGCTGGAGGCGACCGCGGCCGGGACCCGGACGCCGGACCTCGGCGGCCACTCCTCCACGTCGGAGTTCACGACCGAGGTGATCGGGCGCGTGCGGACGAAGCTCGACGTCTGGTCGTCGCTCGGCGCCGGCCGCTAGTCAGGCCTTCACGCGGCGGCTGCGGCCGACCGGCAGCCCGGCGGCGCGGCGCGCCTCGTCGCTCAGGTGCCTGACGCGTCGGCGGCGGTAGACAGTCCGCTGGACGAACAGCGTGAGCACGCCCGCGCCGAGGATCGCCGCGACGTTGATCGCCAGCTGGCCCTGCGACCCGCGCCACGTCGCCCAGTCCTCGTAGGCGACGGCCAGGCCGATGTTCGCGGCGGCGGGGATCGTCGTCACGCTGATGAGGACGCCGATCAGCGCGCCGGACTTCGCGGTCGTCAGGCTGAGCACGCCGGCGGCGCCGGCGAACGCCGCGACGAGCGCCGACAGCTCGTCGGGGTCGGAGATGAGGACCGCCAGGCCGTGGTCCTCCTCGCCGAAGGTGGCCGGGGCGATGCCGGTCGCCTTCATCGCGAGCGTGAGCAGCCACGCGGCGGTGACGGCGGCGGGCAGGCCGACCGCGAGCGCGAGCAGCGACTCCAGCGCCAGCTTGATCCGCCGCTCGACGAGCGCGACGCTGAACCCGGCGATCGGGCCGAACTCCGGGCCGACGACCATCGCGCCGACGATGAGGATCTCGGAGTCCTGGAGGATCCCTATCGTCGCGATCGCCGCCGCGAGGATCATGAAGAGCACGAAGCTCGCGGTCAGGCGCGAGGACTCGGAGGTGCGCTGCTCGACCTCCTCCCAGACGACGGCGTCGCCCGGCTCGCCGGGCGCCCTGCGCTCGACCTCCTCGATGCGCTCCGAGATGTGCGTCTCGGTGCTCTCGATGGCGATCGAGCCGCAGCGGTGGACGTCCAGCTCCTTGAGGTCGGAGACGATGACGCTGGCGTCCTCGCGGGCGACGTCGACGAGGATCAGGTCGCCGTCGGGCTTGGTGGCGGCGCCCGGGACGTGGATCAGGTTCCAGGCGCTGTCGACCCGCTTGAGGAGGTCGACGACCTGCTGGGCCTCCCACGCGGGAGCGACGATCCGCAGGTGCACCATGCGCCGGCGAGCCTACTCGCAAGTTCCGTTGCAGAACCCCGTGTCCGTCCGACGCGAGCCTTAGCTTGCCGAACACATGTTCCCCCCGTCCCCCGCACCCGAGCCGCCGGCGCGCATGGGAGGCGCGGCCCGGCCGCGTGCCGCCTCGGCGGCGTCGGGCGCGGGGCGGCCGGAGCCCCGCGCGGATCGCGCCTGGGAGGGCGCGGACCGGCGCGAGATCGGCGCCGCATGGCGCTCGAGCGGCGCCGCATGGCGCGAGCGGCTCCGGCACGCCGTCGACCTGGCCGTTGCATTCGCGACCCTTCGCGACGTCCCGGAGCCCGGCTCCGCGCACGAGCCCGTCGACCGCGTCCACCCCCACCGGACCCCGCTGCGGCCGCCCACCAGGCCGCGGCGGCCCGGTGCGGCGGTGCCCCGCCCCCAGCACTGCGTCACGCCGACCTCCGGCACCGATCCCCGCCCGCCCCGCCCGCGCCTGCGCGAGCTCGGCTGAGCACGCGGCCGACCGCCCCCGCCGGCCGCTCGGGCATGCTCCCGCGCATGACCTCGCGCCCCGCAGGCCGGACCAGCTCGCGATGACGCGCGACTCCGACGGCGCCGGCCCTCGCTGACGCGTGCCGCTCGGCGCGTTCCTCCTCGCCCTCGCGGCGGCGGCGCTGCACGCGGGATGGAACGTGGCGCTCGCCGGCGCGCAGAACACGCGCGCCGCGACCGCGGGCGCGCTCGCGCTGGTCGCCGTCGTGAGCCTCCCGCTCGCCGCGCTCACCTGGGACGTCGATGCGCGCGCCCTGCCCTTCGCCGCCGCGTCGGTGGCGCTCGAGACCGCGTACTTCGTCCTGCTCGCCGCGGCGTACGCGCGCGCCGACCTCGGCGTCGTGTACCCGATCGCGCGCGGGATCGCCCCGGTGCTCGTCCTCGCCGGCGCGGCGGTCGCGGGCCGCGGCGACGCGACCGCGGTCCAGGTCGCCGGCGTGGTGCTCGTCGCCGCGGGCGTCGTCCTGCTGCGCGGCGGCGCCGCGCCGGCGGCCGGCCGCGACGTCGCCCTGGCTCTCGGGGTCGGCGCCACGATCGCCGGCTACGTCGTCGCCGACGACGCCGGCCTCGAGCACGCGGCGACCATCCCGTACCTGTGCATCGTCGTCGGCGTCCCCGGCGCCCTGTACTCGGCGACCTTCGCGGCCCGCACAGGAACGGCGGCCCTCCGCGCGCAGATCGGCCTGCGCACCGCCGCGATCGCCGTCGCCATGGCCGGCGCCTTCGGCCTCGCGCTCGCGGCGCTCGAGCTCGCCGACCCGGCGCCCGTCGCGGCGATCCGCGAGTCGAGCGTCGTCATCGCCGCCCTCCTCGCCCCCCGCCTGCTCGCCGAGAAGGGAGGCCGCGCCCGCCTCGCCGGAGCCGCGGCGGTGTTCGCCGGCGTTGCTGCGGTCGCGGCGGGGTGAGCGCGCGTCGGGCCGTCCGCACGATGTCCGCCGGCGTGGCCGCCGTCGCGGCGGGGTGACGCCGCGTCGGCCCGCACGCACGAACTTCGCGGGCGTGGCCGCCGTCGCGGCGGGCTGAGGCCCCTACAGCCGCCGCGACGCCAGCACCGCCCGCAGCGGCTCGCCGCCGCGCGGCCGGACGTCGAGCACCACGCGGTACGTCCCGCGGCGCAGGCCGCGCGGCGACAGGCTCAGCCGGTGGGTCCGGTGGGCGGCGCGGCGGGCCGTCCCGAGCCGGCGCATCACGCTGCGCCCGCGCATGACCGTGACCCTCACCCGCGACACCGTCGACAGCCGGAACGCGATCCCGAGCCGCCGGCGCGTCGTCCCGCCGAACGCCGGGCGCAGGAGCTTGAACGAGGACAGCCGCCCGCACGACGCGCGGCGGTAGTAGTCCGGCAGCCGCCGCCAGCGCCCGCGCCGGCGCTCCAGCGCCACGCGCCGCACGTCGACCCGCCCGCCTCGCAGGCGCTTCGTGAACCGGACGACGTACACGCCGTCGCCGACGCGGCGCCCGCGCCCGTCCCACGCGAACGACCCGCGCCGGCGCAGGAACCGCGCGACCCGCAGCTCGCCGGTCACCCGCCGCCCGCGCGAGACCCGGAACACGTCCACGGCGAACCGCCCGGCCGCGATCTGCGCCGCCTCCAGCCCGACCCGCCGCCCCCGCGGTCGCGCGAACGCGCGCACGAAGCCGTTCGCCGCCCGGCACGACCGAGCCCCGCCGAACGTCGCCGACCGGCCGGCGCACCCCTCGAGCCGCACGGTCAGCGGCCCGTCGCTGTCGACCTCCAGGTCCACGTCGCACGTCACGCGCGCCCGGCGCACGTGGACGGTCACGTCGGACACGTTGGCGGCGACGATCCGCAGCCGGTCGCGCCGCGGCGCCGCCCGCGCCTCGCCCCAGCCCTTCCGCCGCTCGGCGTACGCGAGCGCGGGCGGGAACGGGCCGCCGCCGGTCAGCGCACCGCCGCCGCTCTCCGTCGCCCCCGGCACCGGGTCCGCCTCCCCGAACCCCTCCGACACGACGTCGACGAACCCCCGCGGCGCCCCGCCGGACGCGTCCCGCACCCGCAGCCCCGACAGCCAGTACGCGTGGTCGGCGACCGTCCCCGCCTCCGGGAAGTCCATCTTCGGGTTGACGACGTACGTCACGTGCGCGGGGTCGCGCACCACCCGCGCGTCGCCGAGGAAGGCCGCCGCGGGCGCGTACTGGTCCTTCACCGCCAGCGCGAAGTGGTCGGCCGGCGCGAACACGTCGAACACGTACCGGTAGCCGAGGTCGTCGAAGCGCCTGGCGTGCGCGGTCGTGCCGCTGATCGGCACGAGCTGGTCGTTCGACCCGACCCAGATGAGGAACGGGACGTGCCGCACCGACGGCAGCATCGGCCCGGTGTTCGTCGACGCGCCACCGGTCGAGTCGTCGCCGGTCACCGAGACGCCGAGCGTCGGCGGCCCGACCACCGGGTTCGCCCGCGCGAACAGGTCGGGGAACTGCGTGGCGAACTTGTACGTCCCGTAGCCGCCCATCGAGTAGCCGGAGATCGCCGTCCAGTCCGGGTCGAGCCGGTGGTGGCGCGCGACGTCCGCCCACACCTCGAACGTGTCCGCCCCCGCCGCGCCGTAGTACCACGAGTCCGGCCCGCGCCCCGCCGGCGTGATGACGATCGACCCGCCGGCCCGCTCGCCGAGCTGCGACTGGTTGTTGGACCCGGTGAACTGGTTGTAGTTCGCCGCCAGCGAGTGCAGCAGCAGCGTGAGCCCGTAGCCGCCGGGCGGCATCGGCTTGCGCGGGACGTAGATCGCGTACGGCTGCAGGCGCGAGAGCAGCTCCCCCTCGCAGTTCGTCGCCGACCCGCACTCGCGGTCGAAGTCCTGCCCCTGCCCGGGCTGGAAGCGGCTCGCGAGGATGCGGTTCATCGGCCCGGCGACCGGCGTCCCCTTCGCGGCGCCCGGCATGTCGTCGTCGCGCCCGTCGCGCAGCGCCCCGAAGTCGACGACCGCGAAGAACGGCGACAGGTCACCCGTCGCGAGCGCGTCGCCCTGCGCCTGGTCGCGCCACCAGCGCGGCGTCGTGAACGCCGACTCGGGGCGCTGGATCTCCGGCCACGGCTCCTCGCCGGGCGCGCGCGCCGCCGGGTCGCGGACCTCGTACCGGAACGCTGCGTCGAAGATCGCCGTCGGCGTCGCCAGACCGCCCGCGCCGCCCGGCGCGGTCGCCGACGCCGACGAGCCGGGCACGAGGTAGCGCCCCGCCGCCGGGTTCCACAGCCCGGTCCCCGCCGCGACGCGGACCGCCGAGCGTCCCGGGTCCCACGCCGCCCGCGGGACGCGCACCTCCACCTGCTGGCGCTCGCCGCTGACCGTGACCGACGGCGCGGGCGTCAGCACCGCGTCGGTCCCCGCCCGCCGCAGCTCGGCGGTCGACCCGTGGACGGTGAGGAACAGCTCGGCGGGCGCCCGGGCGTTCGCGCCGTGCGGCAGCGGCAGGGGCGCGGGGCTGTCGCCGAGCGCGATCGTCGTGGCGGTCAGCTCGGGATCGACGAGCGTGTTGTAGGTCAGGCGGAACGCGGTCACGTCGTCCAGCGCGCGGATCCGCAGCTCGACGAGGTCGGCCGCGTTCTGGGCGTACCGCGGGTCGGTCGGGTACGTGTACGTGCCGTACGGCGCCGAGAACGTGTCGTTGTCCAGCCGCGGGTCGCGCGGGTCGCGCATGCCGCGAGCGCCGTGGTCGTCGAACAGCCACCCCTGGTACAGGAACTCGCCGCGCCGGTACGCGCTCGCGCCGGATACGAGGATCGGCGGCGCGCGCCAGATCCCCTCGTTCGCGAGCTGCGGCGCGTCGACCGGCGGCGCGTAGAGGATGTCCGGGCCCGGCCGCGGCGGCGGCCCGTCGTACAGCGACGCGGCGTGCGCCGGCGCGGGCAGCGCACACGCGAGGAGGGCAGCGAGACGGGCGACGCGGCGCATCGCGGCCAGCAATCTAGACGGCGGCACGTTGCGGCGCGCCGGTCGCAGAACCGGTATGGATTCACCGCATGACGACCGTTCGCGAGGCCGTGTTCGAGATGTGGCGCGACCGGGGGATGACGACGATGTTCGGAAACCCCGGATCGACGGAGCTGCCGATGCTGGCGGACTTCCCCGACGACTTCCGCTACGTGCTCGGGCTCCAGGAGATCGTCGCGGTCGGGATGGCGGACGGCTTCGCGCAGGCCAGCGGCCGGGTCGGGCACGTCAACCTGCACACCGCGCCGGGCGTCGGCAACGGCATGGGCGCGATCTTCAACGCGCAGGCCAACCACGCTCCGCTCGTCGTCACCGCCGGCCAGCAGGCCCGGCGGCTGATGACCCTGCAGGCGAACCTGACCAACCGCGACGCCGCCCGGGTGCCGCTGCCGAGCGTGAAGTGGAGCTACGAGCCGCCGCGCGCCGGGGACGTCCCGCACGCGCTGGCGCGCGCCGCCCACCTCGCGTCGCTGCCGCCGAAGGGCCCGGTGTTCGTCTCGATCCCGATGGACGACTGGGACGCCGAGGTGGAGGACGACGCCGTCGCGCACCAGGCGGCGCGGACGGTCGGCGCGCGGGCGCAGGCCGACGCCGTGGTCGTGCGCGACCTCGCGCGGCGCCTGACCGAGGCCGAGAACCCGGTGTTCGTCGCGGGGCCGGACGTCGACGCGAGCGGCGCCTGGGACACCGCGGTCGCGCTCGCCGAGCGGCTGCGGCTGCCCGTCTTCGCCACCCCCGCGCCGGGCGGCGGGCGGCTCGGCTTCCCCGAGGACCACCCGCTCTTCCAGGGCATCCTTCCCCCCGCGATCGGGCCGCTCGGGGAGACGCTGCAGGGCTACGACCTCGTGCTCGTCGCCGGGTCGTCGGTCTTCCCCTACTACCCGAACATCCCCGGGCCGCTGCTGCCCGACGGGACGAAGCTCGTCGCCATCACGAGCGACCCGGACGAGGCCGCGCGCGCGCCGATGGGCGACGCGATCGTGGCCGACGTCGCGCTGACGCTCAAGGCGCTGCTCGACGCCGCCGGCGAGCCGCGCCGCGAGGCGCCGGAGCCGCGCCCGCCGGCCGAGCAGATGCCGGAGTCCGACCCGATGAACGCCTCGCACGCGATGGCCGCGCTGCGCGAGGCGCTGCCGGACGACGGCATCGTGGTGCTCGAGTCGCCGGCGAGCACGCTCGCGCTGCGCAACCAGCTTCGCCTCGGGCGGCCCGGGTCGTACTACTTCTCCGCCGGCGGCGGGCTCGGGTTCGGCATGCCGGCGGCCGTCGGCGTGCAGCTCGCCCAGCCCGACCGGCCGGTCGTGTGCGTCGTCGGCGAGGGGTCGGCGCAGTACGCGATCCAGACGTTCTGGACCGCGGCGGCGTACCACGTGCCGGTGACGTTCCTGATCCCGCGCAACGACGAGTACTCGATCCTCAAGTGGTTCGCGATGATGGAGAGCGTCGCGGGCGCGCCGGGGCTCGACCTGCCCCGGCTCGACGTCGCCGCCGTGGCGTCGGGGTACGGCGTGCCGGCGACGAAGGCCTCCTCGCGGGACGAGCTGGTCCACGCCCTGTCGAGCGCGATCGCGTCCGACGGGCCGAACGTGATCGAGGTGCCGGTGCAGCCGGGGATGGCCCTGGCCTGATGGAAGGGGAGCGCGAGCGCGAGCGGGACGTCATCGTCGTCGGCGCGGGGATCGCCGGCTTGGTGACGACGCTCGAGCTGCTCAACCGCGGCCGCAGCGTGCTGCTCGTCGACCGCTGCGCCCCGGAGGAGGTCGGCGGCCTGGCGCGCGAGGCGTTCGGCGGCATGTTCATGGTCGACTCGCCCGAGCAGCGCCGCTCCGGGATCCGCGACAGCTTCGAGCTCGCCTACGACGACTGGACCCGGATCGCCGACTTCGGCCCCGACGACGACCTGCCGCGCCGGTGGGCGGCGGAGTACGTCCGCCGCTCGCGCGACGAGGTCGGCGGGTGGCTGCGCGGCCTGGGCGTCAAGTTCTTCCCGGTCGTCAACTGGGCCGAGCGCGGCGTGGACGGCGACGGCAACTCCGTGCCGCGGTTCCATCTCACGTGGGGCACCGGAAAGGCGCTGGTCGACGCGACGTGGGGAGCGATCCAGGCCCACCCGCGCCGATCGGCCGTGGAGGTGAGGCTCCGGACCCGCGTCGTCGAGCTGCTGCGCGACGGCGACGGGCGCGTGGAGGGAGTGCGGGTCGTGCCGGAGGGGGCCGCGGCGGGCGTCGAGTCGGACCGCTCCCGCGGAGCCGCGCCCGGCGGCGCCGCGCAGGACCTTCGGGCGCGGGCCGTCGTGCTCGCCTCCGGCGGCGTCGGCGGCAACCTCGACATCGTCCGCCGCGAGTGGCCGGCGGAGCTGGGCGAGGCGCCCGAGCACATCCTCATGGGGTCGCACTACTACGCCGACGGCGCGCTGCACGAGGAGGTGACGCGCATCGGCGGCAACGTGACCCACCTGTCGCGCATGTGGAACTACGCCGACGCGGTCCGCCACCCCGAGCCGCGCCGGCCGCTGCACGGCCTCAAGCTCATCCCGCCCCGCTCGGGGCTGATGCTCAAGCCGACCGGCGAGCGGTTCTGGCCGCCGGTCATGCCGACGTTCGACAACTACTACGCCCTCGAGCGCATGTGCAACGAGACGACGCAGAAGTACGCGTGGATCGTCTGCAACGAGAAGATCGCCCGGCGCGAGCTCGACGTCTCGGGGGCCCAGCACAACCCGAGCATCCGCAACAAGTCGCTGCCGCGCTTCCTCCTCGGGATCCTGCTCGGCAAGCCGACGCTCGTGCGGTACTTCACCGAGCGCTGCCCCGACTTCGTGACCGCCCCCTCCCTCCCCCGCCTGGCGGACCGGATGCGCGAGGCCGCCGGCGACGGCGCCCTGGACGCCGACCTCATGGAGCGCGAGGTCCGCCGCTACGACGACGCCCTCGCCCGCGGCAAGGCGCTGTGGAACGACGACCAGATCCGCCGCATCGCCCAGCTGCGCGCATGGCGCGGCGACCGCCTCCGGACGTGCAAGTTCCAGCGGATCGCCGACCCGGACGCCGGCCCGCTCATCGCGATCCGCCTGCAGCCGATGGCCCGGAAGTCGCTCGGCGGCATCCAGACCGACCTCGACTGCCGCGTCATGACCCCGGACGGCGAGCCGATCGACGGCCTCTACGCCGTCGGCGAGGCCGCCGGCTTCGGCGGCGGCGGCCTCCACGGCAAGCGCGCGCTCGAGGGGACGTTCCTCGGCGGCTGCATCTTCACGGGCCGGCTCGCCGCGCGGGCGATAGCGGGCGGGTAGGCCCGGCGGGACAGCGGCCGGAAGCGGAGCGGCGGCGCCGCGCGCGACCGCGGGCGGGCAGGCGGCGGGAAGCGGAGCAGCGGCGCCGCGCGCGACCGCGGGCGGGCAGGCGGCGGGAAGCCGGGCGGCGCGCCTACGGAACGACGAAGGGCCGCCCCGAGGGGCGGCCCTTCGCTGAATCAAACCGGCGGCGTCCTACTCTCCCGGGCCCTTGCGGGCCAAGTACCATCGGCGCTGAGGGGCTTAACTGCTCTGTTCGGAATGGGAAGAGGTGTTTCCCCCTCGCCATGACCACCGGAACACGTGAGAGCGCTCCTCCTCGGCGGTCCCTCAAAACTGCGCAGTAGCCACGCTCGAGCATCAAAAATCATCCGTCAAGCCCTCGACCCATTAGTACCGGTCTCCTTCGACCATTACTGGCCTTCCAGATCCGGCCTATCAACCTGGTGGTCTACCAGGGGTCTTACTCCCTCAAGGGGATGGGAGAGCTCATCTTGAGGCCGGCTTCCCGCTTAGATGCCTTCAGCGGTTATCCGATCCGCGCGTAGCTAACCAGCGGTGCCCTTGGCAGGACAACTGATACACCAGAGGCGCGTTCATCCCGGTCCTCTCGTACTAGGGACAAATCCTCTCAACTCTCCAACGCCCACGGCAGATAGGGACCGAACTGTCTCACGACGTTCTGAACCCAGCTCGCGTACCGCTTTAATGGGCGAACAGCCCAACCCTTGGG